>DASVVP010000134.1:0-19543 GCA_036386495.1 Allosphingosinicella sp. | reverse complement strand
CCGCGTCCGCCCCTCGGCCTATGTGCCGATCGACATCAGCGCCGACTTCCTTCGTGATTCCGCGGAGGCACTGGCCGCCGAATTCCCCGATCTGCCGGTCCACCCGGTCGCCGCCGATTTCACGGCGCGGATCCCGCTGCCCGCGGCGGTCGCGGGCGAGCCGAAGCTCGGCTTCTTCCCGGGCTCGACCATCGGCAACATGATCCCGAAGAGCGCCGTCGACCTGCTCCGGGCGATGAAGGGGGCGCTCGGAATCGGCTCCTATCTGCTGATCGGCATGGACCGGGCGAAGGACGTGGCGACCCTGCTCCGCGCCTATGACGACGCCGCAGGAGTCACGGCCGCCTTCAACCTCAACCTGCTCGCCCGGATCAACGCCGAGCTCGACGGGACCGTCCCGCCCGAGGCCTTCCGCCACCGCGCTGTCTGGAACGAGCCGATGAGCCGTATCGAGATGCATCTCGAGGCGGTGCGCGACGTCACCTTCGCCGTCGCCGGCCGCGCCTTCTCGATGCGCGCCGGGGAGACGATCCACACCGAGAACAGTCACAAATACGGCGCCCGCGACGGCCGCCTGCTGCTCCGCGCCGCCGGCTGGTCTCCGGTCGCGGAATGGACCGACGAAGCCGGGCAGTTCGCCCTGATCCTCGCCGAAGCCGAAGCCCCCCGCTTCGCACCCTGATCGACGCGCCTCATTGCCCGGCGCGGACCCCGCGCCTACATGGCGGGACGAGCTTCGGGAGCCCTTATGCTGATTGCACTTTTCCAGGTCGTCGACATGCTGCTGAGGGTGCTCACCTGGATCATCATCATCCAGGCGATCCTGAGCTGGCTGGTGGTGTTCAACGTGATCAACACCCACAGCGATTTCATGCGCAACCTGCTCTACGCGCTGGGCCGGCTGACCGAGCCGCTCTACCGGCCGATCCGCCGCATCCTCCCCGATTTCGGCGGGATCGACTTCTCGCCCCTCGTGGTGCTGCTGATCATCTTCGCGCTGAGGACTTTGCTCGCCGGCGCGGCGGCAGACATGCTGCTCGCCGGCTATTGATGGCTGCCGACACGATCGACGGGAAAGCCTTTGCGGCCGGCCTGCGGGCGAAGCTCGCCGCCGCCGTTCCCGGCTTCGTCGCCGAGGCCGGCCGCAGGCCCGGGCTCGCGGTTGTGCTCGTCGGCGACGATCCGGCGAGCCGGGTCTATGTCCGCTCGAAGGGCAAGGCGACTCTCGAGGCGGGCATGGAGAGCTTCGAGCATCTGCTGCCGGCGGACGTATCGCAGGCCGAGCTGCTCTATCTGATCGAGCGGCTGAACGCCGACGAGGCGGTCGACGGCATCCTCGTCCAGCTCCCCCTTCCGCCCCAGATCGACGAGAAAGCCGTCATCGAGGCCTTGGACCCGGCCAAGGACGTCGACGGCTTCCACCCGATCAACGCCGGCCGGCTCGCCATCGGCGAACCGGCTTTGGTCCCCTGCACCCCGCTCGGCTGCCTGATGCTGCTCAAGGACCGGCTCGGCGACCTCGCCGGGCTCGACGCGATCGTGATCGGCCGCTCGAACATCGTCGGCAAGCCGATGGCGCAGCTGCTTCTCCAGGAGAGCTGCACCGTCACCATCGCCCACAGCCGCACGCGCGACCTGCCGGAAGCCGTCCGCCGCGCCGACATCGTCGTCGCCGCCGTCGGCCGGGCGGAGATGGTGAAGGGCGACTGGCTGAAGCCGGGCGCGACGGTGATCGACGTCGGCATCAGCCGCGTCGACGGCAAGCTCGTCGGCGACGTCGATTTCGCCGCAGCATCCGAGGTGGCCGGCGCCATCACCCCGGTCCCCGGCGGGGTCGGCCCGATGACCATCGCGGTGCTGCTCCGCAACACGCTCGTCGCCGCCCGCGCCCGCGCCGGCCTGTCTCCCCCCACCGGCTTCGCCGGCAGGGAGGAACTACGATGAACGAGCTGGGCCATCTCTTCGTCTCGGCGTTCGTGACCCTGTTCGTGATCATCGATCCGCCCGGCTGCGCCCCGATCTATGCCGGCCTCACCCGCGACGCGCCGGCGGCACAGCGCCGCGGCATGGCGCTGCGCTCGGTGCTGATCGCGGGCGGCATCCTCGTCTTCTTCGCCTTGCTCGGCGAGGACCTGCTCGAAGTGCTCGGCATCGGCCTTCCCGCCTTCCGCATCGCGGGCGGGATCATGCTGTTCATGATCGCGCTCGACATGGTGTTCGAGCGCCGTACCGCCCGGCGCGAGCACCGCGCTCTGGAGGTCAGCGCCACGCCGGAGGTCGAGGACATCTCGGTCTTCCCGATGGGGATACCGATGATCGCGGGTCCGGGCTCGATCGCCTCGATCATGCTGCTCGTCGGCCGCAGCGACGGTCTCGACCAGACCCTGGTGGTGTTCGCGGCGCTCGCCGCGGTGCTCGTCCTGACCCTGCTCGCTCTGCTCGCCGCGGGGCCGTTGATGCGCCTGCTCGGCCACAAGATGGAGGCGATGCTGACCCGCCTGCTCGGCGTCATCCTCGCCGCGCTCGCCGCCCAGTTCGTGATCGACGGGATCAACCGCGCGATCAGCGTCTGAGCACGCGCCTCATCCGGTAGGGCGAATCCGCCGGCAGCGGCACCGGCGCCAGCCAGCCGGGCACCGTTCCGCGGCTGAGCTGGCGGTAGAAGCCGTTCGGCGCCTCGACTGCGTAGACGGTCGATTCCGAGAGGTTGGGGCAGATCAGCACATAGTCGATCCGGTAGCGCTGAACGGTGCGGGCGGCGTTCTCCGGCGTACCGCGCCAGGTCCGCATCACGTCGATGATCTGGCGGGCATTGCGGTGATAGGGGCCGATGATCGCATTGTGGTGGGTCACCGTGATCAGCCGCGGGCCGAGGTCGACGAAGGTGAGGACGTTGCCCCTCGGCTGCAGCGCCACCGGGCGCAGCGCCGTCATGGTCGGGCAGCGGCTGTTGGCGGCGTTGACCAGCGGCCGGTGCCTCCCGGGCGGGTCGGGGAATTGCTTGGTCGCGTACATCGTCGCGATGCCCGAAACGACCATGAAGGCGGCGACGGCCCCCACCACGCGGACGATCATGTTGGTTCGCGCCATGAACCAGCCGATCGCGAGCAGGGCGAAGGCGGTGGCTCCGGGGATCGAAAGCAGCTGGGCCGCCGGTCCGGCGCGGCTCTGCCACAGCAGCAGCGAGGCGGCCACCGCCCCGAGCAGGAACAGGGCCGCCCAGGGGATCAGCTTCGCGGGATCGCGGCGGTGGCGCAGCAGCATGGCGAGATAGCCGACCAGGCCGAGCACGGGGAGGGTAGCCGTGATCGCGGTCGTCTTCCAGCCGTGGCGGTAGAGCGGCATCGCCTCGCGCACCCGGTGCAGCCACAGCCGCTCGAGCTCCGGCGTCGACTGCTCGAGCCGCCCCAGGCAGTGCGGCCACATATAAGCGAAGGCGGCGGCGAGCGCGGCGCCGCCCGCCGCCGCTGCGGCCAGGCGTACCAGGCGGTTCTCTGGCGACCAGGCGGCGAGCGCAACCGACAGGCCGCCGGCGAGCACCATCGCCGACAGCCAGACGGGGGACAGAGCGTCGCAGACGGCTTGGCTATTGTCCCATGAAGTGAAGACCAGCCAGGAGAGGCAGCAGGCGCCCGCCAGGCTCGCTCCGTAAGCGAACAGCCGCCTCGCCTCCGCGCCGTTGCGGATCCACATCAGAACCGCCGCCGCTCCGCCGATCGCGAGATAGGGCAGCATCTCGAGGCCGATGGTCAGCGATCCGGCGGTGGCGAAGCCGAGGATGGCGCCGCCGCGAGCCCGCTTCGGATCGGTCAGCGCCATCGCGAGCAACGCGACCATCGCCAGCTGCCAGCCGTGATGGTCGATCCTGAGCGGCACCCACATGCCCCGCGCGGACGGTGCGCACAGGAGCAGGCCGATCGCCGCGATATAGGCGGCCGGATGGACCAGCCGGCGGACGGTGACGGCCAGCGCCGCCATCGTCACCCCCATCGGCAGCAGCGGGGCGAGCGTCACCGCGACCTTCTCGGCACCCGCGCCTCCCATCACGGGCGTCAGGATCAGCTTGATCGCCGCGATCGGCAGGTCGACCAGCCGCGACCAGTGGATGTTGGCACCCTCGGGCGGGTTCATCCGATACTGCCGGAGGTCCCACCAGCCCTGCCCTTCGAGCAGGGCGCGGACCTGCATCATCCGCATATTGTCGTCGGTGTCGCCGAGGCTGAAGAAGCGGATGCCGTTCCAGCGTTCCCAGATCAGCCAGATGGCGGCGCCGACCCAGAACAGGCCGACCAGGGTGCGCCAATATTCGTCGACGAAGCCGCCGAGCCAGTCTCCCGGCGCTTTCTGCGTCCCACCCGGCACCGTTTCCCCGCTTTTCAAGCCCTTCCCTGCGCCTTAATCGCTCCCGGACAAAGGGCAAGGGCGGCGGAGACGGCGTGGAGCGGCTGAGGGAACATCGCGATCTGGTCGCGCAGATGATCCGTTTCGGGCTGACCGGCGGCCTGCTGACCGTGCTCGTCGCCGGCGGCTACTGGATCGTCGCCGAGCTGTTCGGCGTCGAGCCAATGCTGTCGATGACGCTGAACTATCTCGTCTTCACCGCTCTCGGCTACGTGCTCCACAGCCGCTTCAGCTTCCGCGGCCATGGCGGGCGCGACAGGCCGCATTTGCGCACCGTCCGCTTCTTCACCGTCAACACCATCGGCTTCCTCGCCAACCAGTTCTTCGTCTGGCTGCTGGTCAAGCATATGGGCGGGCCGACCTGGTGGCCGGTGATCCCGATCCTTTTCGTAACGCCCTTGCTGACCTTCGCGCTCAACCGGCGCTGGGTGTTCGCCTGATCTTCGGATCGCGCTTGGGCCGCGTCACCCGGTAGAGGACGCTGGTGCCGCTCCGCCAGACGGGCTGCAGGTCGGAGGCGAAGCCGGGATCGAAGCGCGGCGGATCGATCGTCCAAACATAGTCGAACGCGTCGCGCGGGAAGTGCGCCATCGCCTCGTTGGCGGTCAGCCAGACCTCGCGGCGGCAGGGGCGGGGAGTCACCACTTCGGAAGGGTCGCGCATGAAGGGCCAGGCGTCGCGGTAGCGGACGTCGAGCAGCTGTGCCCCGGCCATGGTCCATTGATCGTTGGAGAAAGCGTGCTTCCTCACGATCGCCATTCCGGGAAGGTGGAGGAGGCGGCTCATCGCCCAGGGCTCCCGGCAATTGCGGCCGACGAAGGAGACCAGCCGCGCGCCGGGCGGGACATGATCGAGCGCCGCGAGATTGCGGTCGAAGCTGCGGTCGTAGAGGACCATGCTGACCGTGGTTGCGGTCGTCCTGACGAGGACGAAGGCCAGCGCGACCGCGGCAACCCCTTTCATGAAGCGCGGCCGGATCCCTTCCGGGAAGCGGATCGCGATCAGGGCGACCGCGACCAGATAGGGTGCGAGCCGCATGTCGGCATAAGCCGATCCGAACACGATCCGCGGCAGCGCCATGAACACCAGCGAGAGGAACAGGACGGAGGCGGCGAGATTGCGCGAGAAGTGGATCCTGCGGCTGACCATCGCCCAGAAGACGACGAGGCCGGTCAAAGCGAGGCAGGTCTGGTCGAAATATTCCCAGCGGTCGCGAAGCGCCATCCGCAGCCAGTCGAGCTTGGCGTCGAAATTCAGATAGTCGGCCGTCACCCCGCGCGAGCCGCTGCTGCGCCAGAGCAGCATCAGGGCGATCGGCGGCGCCAGAGCGAGGCAGTGCCAGGCGGCGACCAGCCCGGCCATGAACAGCCCGCGGCCGCGATCGAACTGGCGCACCAGCTCGGCCGAGAAAGCGAGCACGCCGAGAATCCCCCAGCCGAAGGCGTGACACACCCACAACAGCACCGAGAGCGGCACCATCAGCATCGCGCGCAGCCGTGTGTGTCCGAGCCGCGCCAGCCGCAGCCAGAGGCCGAAGGCGAGCAAGGCGAGCGCCATCGACAGCGAATAGTTCACGAATCCGAACAGGAACGGGAAATTGTAGGCGAAGGGGACCGCGAACAAAGCCGTCGGCGGAATCCGGCCGTGGACCTCGCGCGCCACCCACAGCAGCCCGGCCACCGTCAGCGCGGGGATCGTGATCACGATCAGCTTCACGGCCAGCTCGAGGCCGAAGATCGCGGCCAGCGGCATCACCAGCAGGTCGATCCCGAGATTGCCGATCAGCCGCCATTCGAAGGTGTAATAGAATTGGAGCGCCGGCGAGGTCGTGCCGTCGAGCTGCACGCGGTAGCGGCCCATATGCCCGGGCAGATCGAGCAGGGGCGGGACGTCCGGCCACAACAAGGGCAGCGCCGAGAGCAGCACCAGCAAGGCGACGGTCCAACGCCGCTCCCACCAGTGGAGAGGGGGAGTCGCCACGATCAGCTCGGGTGGCAGGTCGGCATCATAAGCCGCTTCTGACCCTCGCCCGCGCGCGCGGTCAAGCGGCCGCGGGAGCACGTCTCAGCGCGGCACTATTCGGCGGAGAGGTGCATTCGCAAGGCGCCGGTCAGCCGAGCGACGGCTCACCGGAAACGACGACGCTGGCGAGCGCTGCCTCGATCGTGCAGGCGAGGCCGTCGCTCTCGAAAGCAAGCGCCGCCTTGCCGCCCAGGTCGCCGGTAAGGCCGCGTTCGATCAGCCGCGAGCCGAAGCCGCGCCGGGCGGGTTCCGCGACGGGCGGTCCGCCGCGCTCCTTCCATTCGATGCGCAGCAGGCCCTCGTCCGTCCGCCACGAGATCGAGACTCTCCCGCCTTCGACCGAAAGCGCTCCATATTTGGCGGCGTTGGTACTGAGCTCGTGAAAGGCGAGGGTGAGCGCGAGCGCCGCCCGCGGCGACAGCATCAGCTCGTCGCCGCCGATCTCGAACCGGCCACTTTCCGCCGCGAGATATTCGGTCGCGTCGGCGACCACCCGCGCCAGGCTGGCGCCTTCCCAGTTGCGGGCGGTGAGCAGGCTGTGAGCCCGAGACAGGGCCAGCAGGCGCGCCTCGAAGCGGCCGCGGGCCTCCGCCAGCGGGACCTCGCCCTTCAGCGTCTGGTAGGCGATCGCCTGGACCGTCGCGAGGGTGTTCTTCACCCGGTGGTTCAATTCGTTGATCAGCAGCCTCTGGCGCTGCTCGGCCTGGGCGCGCTCCACCGCCGCCCAGGTGCGCTCGGCAACGTCGCGGGCCATGGCCGCCTCGGAGCGCTTCCAGTGGCGCGGGTGCGGCTCATGGACGTACAGCAAAGCCTTGAGCTCGCCGTCCCGAACCAGGGGCACCGTGATCAGGGCGCGCATGCCGATCGCCTCCCAGGAGCCGCCGCGCTGGCTCTCGGCGAGCGGAAGCGCCCGGATGTCGGGAATGGCGAGGGTCTCGCCGGTGCGCAGGAAGGCGAGCGCCTCCTCCCCGAACGAGCTGATCAGGCCGCTCTGGCCGCCGAGGCTCTGGGTGTCCGGATTGCGGGTCCAGTCGCCGCGCACGGCGACCGTGCCCTGCGCCTCGTCGATCTCCGCATAGCCGACCCGGCTGGCGCCGAGATAGCGGCCCAGCAGCTCCGTCGAGGCGCGCTTGACCTCCTCGGGCTCGGAAATGCCGCGCAGCCGGTCGGCGAGCGCGATCTGGAAGGAGAGGCGGCGCTCGGCGAGCAGGGCCTTGGTGATGTCGATGCTCTGATTGAGGATTCCGGCAACGCTCCCGTCCCCCGCGGCGATGGGGGTCAGGCTGTAGTTCCAGTAGGTCTCCTCCACCGTCTCGCCGCGCCGCATCGGCAGCATCTGCTCGTAGACCGAGACCCCTTCGCCGGTCGCCAGCACCTGCTCGAAACTGGCGCGGACAAGGTCCCAGATGTCGTGCCAGACGTCGGCGGCCGGCCGGCCGAGCGCGTCCGGGTGGCGCTCGCGAAGCACCGGCGCCCAGGCGTCGTTGTAGACGAGGATGAGTTCCGGTCCCCAATAAAGCGCCATCGGGACGCTCGCGCGCAGGCACAGGTCGGCGGCGAAAGCCAATGCGGGGGGCCAGGCATCGCGCGGTCCGAGCGGCGTCCCCGCCCAGTCGAAACGCTCGACCAGCTCCGCCATGCGCTCCGGCTGCTCTGCCGGAAAAACAAGCGAATGCATGGCCATGGACGCTGGAAACTCCCCTCAACGCACGCACTGTAGCGCGCCCAAGGGACACTAAAAAGGTTTAGAAATCAATTGCTGACCGATCGCCGCGGGTCAGGCGAGCGCCGCCTGCTTCTCCTCGGCGATGCGGTCGAGCTCGGCGCGGCTCTTGCGCTCGGCGGCGGACTTCAATTGACCGCAGGCGGCCATGATGTCGCGGCCGCGCGGGCGGCGGATCGGCGCCGAGATCCCCGCCTCGAACACGATCTCCGAGAAGCGCCGCACGCGCTCCTCGTCCGAGCATTCGTACGCCGCGCCCGGCCAGGGGTTGAACGGGATCAGGTTGACCTTGGCCGGCAGCTTGTACCTGCGCAGCAGCCGGACCAGCTCTCTGGCATCCTCGTCGCTGTCGTTCTTATCCTTCAGCATCACATATTCGAAGGTGATGCGGCGGGCGTTGTTGGCGCCGGGATAGGCCGCGCACGCTTCGAGCAGCTCCTCGATCCCGTATTTGCGGTTGAGGGGGACGATCTCGTCGCGCACCTCCTTGGTCACTGCGTGGAGCGAAACGGCCAGATTGACGCCGATCTCCTCGCCGGCGCGGGCCATCATCGGCACGACGCCGGAGGTCGAAAGCGTGATCCGGCGCCGCGAGAGGCCGAGGCCATCCCCGTCCATCACGATCTTCAGCGCGTCGCGGACATTGTCGAAATTGTAGAGCGGCTCGCCCATCCCCATCATGACGATGTTGGAGAGCATCCGGCCTTCGGGCTGGCTCGGCCATTCGCCCAGCGCGTCGCGGGCGAGCATCACCTGGCCGACGATCTCCCCCGCCTCGAGGTTGCGCACGAGCCGCATCGTCCCGGTATGGCAGAAGCGGCAATTGAGGGTGCAGCCCACCTGGCTTGAGACGCAGAGCGTGCCGCGGTCTGCGTCCGGGATGAACACCATCTCGAAATCGTGGCCGTCGCGGGTCTTCAGCAGCCATTTGCGGGTGCCGTCGGTCGAGACCTGCTCGACCACCACGTCCGGCCGGCCGACGACGAACCGCTCGGCGAGCCAGGCCCGCTGCGGCTTGGCGATGTCGCTCATCGCGTCGAACGAGGTCGCGCCGCGATTGTAGATCTGGTGCCAGAGCTGCTTGGCCCTGAGCTTCGCCTGGCGCTCGTCGAGGCCAGCTTCGCCGAGGGCGGCGCGGATCTCGGCCTTGGAGAGTCCGACGAGGTCGACGCGGCCTCCCTCGCCCGCCGCCTTCGGGCGCGGTACGGGAACCGGGTCGATATGACCGGGGATGGGCATCGGCGCTGTCATGAGAGGGCCGATGTAGGCGAGAAGGCGGGCTTTTTCTAGGCCGTGCCGGAGGCGCCGAGGTCGCCGCTGCCGCGGCCGACGACACTCTCCGCCCCGTCCTCGATGCAGACCACGGAGCCCTGCGGCAGCGGGTCCGCGACCGGCGCGCTGCATTCCGGCCGGTCGGGGGCGCCGGTCAGCAGTCCGCGCAGCACGCGGGAGGAGATTCCGTGCATCACCACCAGCCGGTCCCCCGCCTCGCCGGCGGTGTCGTCGAGCCAGGAGCGCAGCCGCCGGGCGATGTCGTCATACCATTCGCCGCCGGGCGGCCGGCAGGTGAAGAGGCCGGCGCGGGCGTCGACGAAGCCGCCATGCGCCTCCGCGATCTCGGCATAGAAGCGCCCGCCCCAGCCGCCCATCTCCATCTCGGAGAGTCGCGGATCGGTGCGCGCCTGGTGCCAGTCGAGGCCGAGATGCTCGGCGGCGATCGCCAGCGTCTGCAGCGCGCGGCCGGTCGGCGAGGCCCACAGCGTCAGTTCGGGCCCAGGCCCGAGATGCCGGGCGAGCGCAGCGCCGATCTCTTCCGCCTGGGCGAAGCCGGCGCGGGTCAGCGGCGTGTGCTCGCTCTCGCCCTGCATCCGGCGGACGGCGTTGAACACGGTCTCGCCGTGCCGGGCGATATAGAATTTCACCGGCGGCGGCACGCGATGGCGGCAGCGTCGATCGCGGTCGCGGCGCCGCGCAGGCGATAGAGGTCGCGCATCGGCGTCCCGCGCGCGCTCCGCGTCTCCACGCTCAGATCGACGCCCGAACGCATCGCGGCGACGATCTCGGCGTCGGCGCGGGCGTCCGGCGCCCAGGCATCGCGCGGGCCCGAAAGGAGCTGGAAGGTGCGCCCGTCGATCCGCAGCAGCACCGCCGAGCCCGGCCTTTTCTCGCGCCCGAGCCGGACGTGGAGCTGCCCGCCGATCCCGCGCCCCGGCCACCATCCGATCGAGGCGAACGGCCCGCCATCCCCCGGCTGGGCCGGCTCGGCGATCGCGTAGCAGCGCTCATTGTCGCGAAACGCGCCCCAAAAATACCAGGTGCCGAGCGGCCGTCGCTGGGCGAGCGCCGGCGCGGCCATAGCGAGCATCAGGAGGGGCATGATGATCCTGCGCATCGCCCGCTGATCCCGCCTCCGTAGCCGCAATGCAACGATTATCCCCGTTTATGCGCCGTTCAGGAAACATGCTGCACTGCACAAACGGGACGTCCGTCCCCCAAATCGAAAAATCAAAGGACTTATTCATGCGCAAGATCATCGTCGCCGCCCTTCTTGCGGGCGGCCTCGCCACCCCCGCTTTCGCGCAGGACGCGGCGCCCTTCTCGGGCTTCCACGTCGAGGGCATCGTCGGCTACGACACGACCCACATCGAAGGCGAGGGCACTAACGGCATCGTCTACGGCGTCGGCGCGGGTTACGACATCCAGTCCGGCAATCTCGTCTTCGGCGTCGACGGCGAAGCGAGCAAGTCGACCCTCGACGAATGCGTGGCGAGCGTCACGGTGACCGGTGACGAGCTCTGCGCCGAGGCCGGCCGCGAGCTGACCGTAGGCGGCCGCATCGGCATGGTGCTCGGGTCGAACGCGCTGCTTTACGCCCGCGCCGGCTACACCAACGCCCGCATCAACCTCGACTACGACCATCCGACCAACAACACGCTCGACGCGGTCGAGGGCGAGAATCTCGACGGCGTTCGCGTCGGCGGCGGCGTCGAGCTGGCGGTGGGGACCAACGCCTTCGTTCGCGCCGAATATCGCTATTCGAACTACGAGCAGGGCTTCGACCGCCACCAGGCCGTCGGCGGCTTCGGCTTCCGCTTCTGACACGCAGTGTCACCCCGGCGGAGGCCGGGGTCTCAGGGAGACGTGCTGAGCGTTCTTGTCCTGAGATGCCGGCCTTCGCCGGCATGACGAGAAAAAGGCCGGGGCGGTGACGCCCCGGCCTTTTTTTGTGGACGAACCGCGCGCGCCTCTAGCCCCCCGGGGATCGCGGCTCTAGAGTTCCTCGCAAAGCACCATCTTGGGGGACTTCATGAAGGCGACGATCGAACGGGCCACGCTCCTCCGGAGCCTCGGTCACGTCCATTCGGTGGTGGAACGCAGGAACACCATCCCGATCCTCTCCAACGTGCTGATCGAGGCGCATGAGGACGGCACGCTGCGCCTGATGGCGACCGACCTCGACCTTCAGATCAACGACACCGTCGAAGCCCAGGTCCAGCAGGCCGGCGCCACCACCGTTGCCGCCCACACTTTGTTCGAGATCGCCCGCAAGCTGCCCGAGGGCTCGCAGGTCGAGCTGAGCGCCGCCGAGGGCAAGATGCAGGTCAATGCCGGCCGCGCCCGCTTCAACCTGTCGACCTTGCCGCGCGACGATTTCCCGGTGATCGCGGAAGGTGAGCTGCCGACCCGCTTCGAGTTGCCCGCCGCCACCCTGCGCCAGATCATCGACAAGACCCGTTTCGCCATCTCGACCGAAGAGACGCGCTACTACCTCAACGGCATCTTCCTCCACGTCTCCGACGAGGCGCAGCCCGTGCTGAAGGCTGCGGCCACCGACGGCCACCGCCTCGCCCGGGTCACCGTCCCGCGCCCCGCCGGCGCCGAGGGCATGCCGGACGTGATCATCCCGCGCAAATGCGTCGCCGAATTGAGGAAGCTGCTCGACGAGGTCGATGGCACCGTCCAGATTTCGCTGTCCGAGACCAAGGTCCGCTTCGGCCTCGGCAATGCGATCCTGACGTCGAAGCTGATCGACGGGACCTTCCCGGACTACAGCCGCGTCATCCCGACCGGCAACGACAAGCTCCTGCGCATCGATCCGCGCTCGTTCGAGGAGGGCGTCGACCGCGTCGCCACCATCGCCAGCGAGAAGACGCGGGCCGTCAAGATGTCGCTCGACCGCGACAAGGTGACCCTCTCGGTCACGTCGCCGGAGAACGGTACCGCGGCGGAGGAAGTGCCGGGCGACTATGCTTCCGAGAGCCTCGAGATCGGCTTCAACGCGCGTTACCTGCTCGACATACTCGGCCAGATCGAGGGCGATCATGTCGAGATGCACCTCGCCGACCCCGCCGCCCCCACCCTGCTCCGCGAAAACGACAAGGCCGCGGCTCTCTACGTCCTGATGCCGATGCGGGTGTGAGGGATTAGAACAGGGGATGGCTTCGCAAGCCGCAAGGACGCAAAGCCGCTAAGGTGTGGTCTTGAGCGCTAGTGACTTGATGGTCGAGCGGCTCGCGAGGTTGGCGGTGGATGCGGCGTTTCACCTCCATTGCGATCTCGGACCCGGGCTGCTCGAGAGCGTGTATGAGACGCTGCTTGCGATGAAGCTGGGGAAGCTGGGTCTTAAGATTGATCGGCAAAAGCCGATCGACATCATCTGTGAGGGCGTCCACTTTCGGGGCGCGTTCACGGCCGACATTCTTGTCGAGAACCGGCTGCTGATCGAGTTGAAATCCACCGACCGGACCGCCCCCGTGCACGTGAAGCAGGTCCTCACCTATCTAAAGCTAATGGATCTGCCGCTCGGCCTTCTCATGAATTTCGGCGCTGCCACTTTCCGCGAAGGTATCCGCCGCGTCGCGAACGAGCGCACCCCTTAGCGGCTTCCTGGCTTTGCGTCTTGCGAAGCCATTCTCTTCCCTTTCCCGATTGGGCGCTTACATTGACAGCGGAGGGCCGGACCGGTAGTTCCCCGCGCTTTCCCGAAGCACTGAAATTCGTTGGAGCCCCATCATGGCGCGCGTGACCGTCGAAGATTGCGTCGACAAGATTCCGAACCGTTTCGACCTCGTCCTGCTCGCCGCCCAGCGCGCGCGTCAGGTGTCGGGCGGCGCCGAGCTCACCATCGACCGCGACCGCGACAAGAATCCGGTCGTGGCGCTGCGCGAGATCGCCGAGGAGACGGTGAAGCCGAAGCATCTCGAAGAGGCGTTGGTCGGCTCGCTGCAGCGGGTCCAGGTCGACGAGGACGATGCCCCGGACGAGGTCGGCTCGCTGACCGCGTCGGCCGAGGCGCTGCGCCTCACCGCGGCGGCGCCGCCGCGCAACAACAATTCGGGCGGCGACTACGAATAATCGCGTCCACTTCGTCCAGTTCGAGACGGCGATAGGCCGCTGCGCCCTCCTGTGGCGCGGCGGCCTTGTCACAGGTGCGGCGCTTCCCGAGCGCGACGAGGCGCGGATGCGCGAGTGTCTCGAGGCGCGCTTTCCGGGCGCGACCGAAGCGGATCCCCCGTCCTTCGTGGCGGACGCGGTCGCGCTGATCGGGCGGCTGCTGCGCGGCGAGAAGGTCGATCTCGGCGGCATTCCGGTCGATCCGGAAGGCGCCTCGGCGCTGGAGCGGAAGGTCTACGAGGCCGCGCGCCGGATCCCCTGCGGCGAGGTCCGCACCTACGGCGAGATCGCGCGGGAGATCGGCGTCCCCGGCTCGGCGCAGGCGGTGGGCGCCGCCTTGGGGCGCAATCCGATCCCGATCGTCGTGCCCTGCCACCGCGTGCTCGCTTCCGCCGGCCGCAGCGGCGGCTTCTCGGCGCCGGGAGGCGTCGATACCAAGTTCAGGATGCTGGAGATCGAGGGCGCGCGCCGCGTCGGTGAAGCAGGCCTGTTCGACGCCTTGCCGCTGGCCGTGAAACCGAGGGGCTAAGCGGCCTTTTCGCCGACAGCTACGTCGGAGCGGTCAACCCAGTCGAGATCGCCGATGGTCAGGGGGCGCCCATCGGCGGCGCGCACCGCAATCTGCTCCACCGGAAGCCGCGTGATCCGGTCGACCAGCACCGGGTTGGACGGCATGCCGGAGACCCAGCGCTCGCCCCATTGGCGCAGCGCGATCATCACCGGCAGCAGCGCCTTGCCCTTGTCGCTCAGCCTGTAGACGATCTTGCGGCGGTCCGCGGCGTCGGCCTGGCGCTTCAAGATGCCGTGCTCGACCAGCCTGCCGAGCCGGTTGGAGAGGATGTTGCGGGCGATGCCCAGCGTCGACTGGAACTCCTCGAAATGCTGGAGGCCGTTGAAGGCGCCGCGCAGGATCAGGAACGACCAGCGCTCGCCGACGACCTCGAGCGCGGCCGAGATGCCGCATTCGCCGTAGATCGCCTTCAGGCTTTCCGCCTTCACCATCTGAAGAACCTAGCCTTTTTCCGGCCCCGCGCCATCCTGCATTTTTCCGTTGCGAAGGGCAACCGAAGCCTTCGCGGCCGATTTTTGCGTTGCAACACGGGGGTGCCGCACCACATGGTGACGAGGTGCTCAGGCAGTATGAACTGATCGAGCGGGTCAAGTCCTACGATCCGGACGCCGACGAGGCGCTCATCAACCGCGCCTATGTCTTCTCGATGAAAGCCCATGGCAGCCAGACGCGGGCTTCCGGCGATCCCTATTACAGCCACCCGATCGAGGTCGCCGGAATCCTCACCGACCTCCACCTCGACGACGAGACCATCGTCACCGCCATCCTCCACGACACGATCGAGGACACGCTCGCGACCCCGGAGGAGATCGAGAAACGGTTCGGGCCGAGCGTCGCCCGACTGGTCGACGGGGTCACCAAGCTGTCGCGGATCGAGGCGCAGAGCGAGAGCCAGCGCGCCGCCGAGAATCTCCGCAAGTTCCTGCTGGCCATGTCCGGCGACATCAGGGTGCTGCTGGTCAAGCTCGCCGACAGGCTGCACAACATGCGCACCCTTCACTTCATCAAGAACCAGGACAAGCGCCGCCGCATCGCCCGCGAGACGATGGATATCTATGCGCCGCTCGCCGAGCGGATCGGCATGTACGAGTTCATGACCGAGATGCAGACGCTCGCCTTCAGGGAGCTCGAGCCCGACGCCTACGCCTCGATCTCCAAGCGGCTGGAGCAGCTTCACAAGGGCGAGGGCGACCTCATCGAGCGCATCGCCCGCGGCATCAAGGCGCATCTCGAGGCGCACGGCGTCGAGGCTGAAGTCCAGGGGCGCGAGAAGCATCCCTATTCGATCTGGCGCAAGATGGCCGAGCGCCATGTCAGCTTCGAGCAGCTTTCCGACGTGATGGCGTTCCGCGCCGTCGTCGGCTCGGTCGAGGAATGCTACCGGACGCTGGGCCTGATCCACCAGCGCTGGCCGGTGGTGCCGGGGCGCTTCAAGGACTTCATCTCGACCCCCAAGCGCAACGGCTACCGCTCGATCCACACCACCATCATCCATGACGAGCAGATGCGGATCGAGATCCAGATCCGCACCGGGGAGATGCACGCCAAGGCCGAGCACGGCCTCGCCGCCCACTGGGCCTATAAGGAGGGCAAGGAGGCCGCCGAGGCGCAGCATCCCTGGATCGACGACCTGCTCGAGATCCTCGAGCACGCCGGCACCGCCGAGGAGCTGCTCGAGCATACGCGCATGGCGATGTACCAGGACCGGATCTTCGCCTTCACGCCGAAGGGCGAGCTGATCCAGCTTCCCAAGGGGGCGACTCCGGTCGACTTCGCCTACGCGGTGCACACCGATCTCGGCGACCAGACGGTCGGGGCCAAGATCAACGGGCGGGTGATGCCGCTCAGGACCCCGCTCGACAATGGCGACCAGGTCGAGATCCTCGTCTCGAAGGCCCAGCATCCCCAGCCGGCCTGGCTGAGCTTCGTCGTCACCGGCAAGGCCCGGGCCAAGATCCGCCGCTTCGTCAAATCGAAGGAGCGCGAGGAGACGGTCGCGCTCGGCCGCAAGATCTTCGATGAGATCGTCCAGCGCCTGCCCGCCCCGTTGGGCTGGGAAGCGATGGCCGAAGCGCTCCGCCGCCTCCATTTCCACGACGACGGCGCGCTGATGGAGGCGATCGCGCTGAAACGCGTCGACGACGTCCAGGTGATGGAGGCCCTGATGCCGGGCTCGGCCGGCAAGGACGGGGTCAAGCCGCCGCCGCAGCGCCGCGCCATCTCGATCAAGGGCCTCACGCCCGGAGTCGCGTTCCAGCTCGCCGAATGCTGCCACCCCATCCCCGGCGACCGCATCGTCGGCCTCCGGCGCGAGGGCGAGGGCATCGAGGTCCATACCATCGGCTGCGATCGCCTCGCCGACGGCGTCGACGCCGACTGGGTCGATCTCGCCTGGGGCGACGAATCGGACGGCGGCACGGCGCGGCTCTGCATCGTCATCAAGCACGAGCCCGGCTCGCTCGCCGTCGTCGCGGGCATCATGGGCAATCACGGCGCCAACATCGTCTCGATGGACCAGACCGGCCGCGACGGCAGCTTCCATACCTTCCATCTCGACATCGAGGTGCACGATCTTCCTCACCTCATGCGGATCCTCGCTGCGCTCCGGGCGACCGACGTCGTCTCGATCGCCGAACGGCTGTAGAAAGGCTCTCCATGCACATTATCGACCGCCGCATGTTCATTGCCGGATCGGCCGCACTGGCGTTCGCCGCGCCGGGGGAGGTCCTGGCCCAGGCGCGGCCCGGCCTCGTCATGTGGAAGGACCCGAGCTGCGGCTGCTGCGGCCATTGGGCCGAGCGCGTCCAGGCGGCCTTCCGCGAGCGCGTCCAGGTCGTGCCCGTCGCCGACATGGCCGCCGTGAAGCGGGCGCGCGGCGTGCCGCAGGACCTGTGGTCGTGCCACACCGCCTCGATCCGCGGCCTGATCGTCGAGGGCCACGTCCCGCCCGCCGACATCCAGCGCCTGCTCGCCACCCGCGGCCGCGCCTTCGCCGGTCTCGCCGTCCCGGGAATGCCCGCCGGCGCGCCCGGGATGGACGTCGGCCACAGCCGCCGCCAGCCCTATCAGGTCGTCGCTTTCGGGCCGAACGGGCGCCGCGCGGTCTACGCGCGGCATGGCTGACAGGACCCACTGATAGAATTTTCTCGTTTTTTTTCCACAACTTGGTATAGGCCCGTCTTCATTTCGACGAAGCGCGTCGCGAGTCGCCGCGCCGGGGATGGGGATCTGAATGGACTTTCAAGGCGGGCCTGACGCGGACAGCGTCAGCGGCGGCACCGGCGCGGACGTGCTGCGCGGCGGCGGCGGCGACGATTGGATTTCGGACTATTCCGACGGCGACGATCAGCTGTTCGGAGAGGACGGCGACGACCAGCTCTGGATCGATCGGACCAGTGCCGGCCTGGCCACGAACGCGCTCCTCGACGGCGGTATCGGTAACGACCGGCTCGGCTTCCGCGGCTTCAGCGTGGACGACGGCGGCGACCGCAGCCATTCCTCGAGCCGGGTGACGATGAACGGCGGCGAGGGCGCCGATTATTTCTATCTCAGCGACGCCAATGTCGCCGTCATCGACGGCGGCCCCGGCGACGATCACGTCGCCATCGACCTGTTCGGCGACTACACCGTCACGCTCGGCGCCGGCCGCGATCTGCTCGAGCTCGCCGATCCCCGCAATTTCTTCTTCACCGGGCGGCCCGTCGTCGTCACCGATTTCGTGACGGGCGCCGGCGGCGACCGGCTCGACCTCATCGATTATGTCGCCGACCTCCTGTTCGCCTGGGACCCCGCCACCAACCCGTTCGGGACCTATTTGCAGATTGCGCAGCAGGGCGCCGACGTCGTGCTGCAGATCGACCGCGCGGGCGCCTTCGACGCGGACGGCTTCCTCACCGTGCTCACCTTCCAGAACGTCGCCATGGATGCGTTCACCGCCGAGAATCTGGGCGGTTGGGCGAGCGACGGCTCAGCGGTGGCGGGCGTGACCTTCCCGGTCACCACCGGCGACGATTTCATTATCGGCCTGTCGGGCAACGACGTCGTCGTCGGCTCGGACGGCGCCGACCGGATTCGCGGCGGCGCCGGCAACGACCGGCTCGAGGGCGGCGAGGGCCTGGACATCATCGTCGGCGAGTTTGGCGACGACGAGATCATCGGCGGCGGTGGCAACGACCAGCTGTTGGACAAGCATTCGGGCAACGACACGCTGCGCGGCGGCGCCGGCAACGATCTGGTCTACGTGCAGCGCGAGTCGGGCGCGGTCAGCCGCGTCCTCCTCGATGGTGGCGACGGTGACGACTATGTGAGCTATATCGCCATGGTCGGCTCGTCGGCCGAGACGATTCTGCTCGGAGGGGGCGGCAACGACAACATCGTCCTCAACGGCGATCAGGGTGCCACGATCGACGCCGGCCCCGGCGACGACGGCGTGCTCATCTATCTCAGCAACGGCAGCTTCGACATGCTGCTCGGCCCGGGCGCGGATACGATCGAGATCGGCTTCGATTCGCAGCGCGACGGCATCGCCTCGTTCACCGTGCGCGACTTTCAGGCGGGGGCGGGAGGCGACCTGTTCAGGCTTGATCCAACTTTCGACGGCTATTGGTCGAACTGGGACGGCGTCACCAGCCTCTTCAAGACCGGCCATTTGCAGCTGGTCCAGCAGGGCGCCGATACTTTGCTCCAGATCGACCGCGACGGCGGGGGAGACGCTTTCATGGATTTCGTGACCTTTCGCAGCGCCACGGTCGGAGGCGTCTCCCAGAACATGAGGGGGTCGAACCTCGCGCCCCTGCTCGCGCCGCCGACGAACGGCGACGACACGATCGAAGGCACGCCCGGAGACGACGTCATCGACGGCCTCAACGGCGCCGACACCATCTACGGCCGTGCGGGCAACGACCGTCTTTCGGGCGGCGACGGCAACGACCGCCTGTTCGGCGAAGAGGACAATGATTCGCTTTCAGGCGGGGCCGGGGACGACTTCCTGGTCGGGGGCATCGGCCACGACTCCCTCGACGGCGGCGCCGGCGCCGACCGCGCCGAGGGAGGTGCGGGCGACGACACTTATTTTGTCGATTCGGCGGCGGACGTCGCCTTCGAGCTTCCCTCGGAAGGCACGGACCTCCTCGTCACCCGTGTGAGCTACGTCCTCGGCGCGAATATCGAATTGATGCAGGCTGCGGCCATCGGGGGCGTCGAGTCGCTGTCGCTCACCGGCAATGCGCTTGGCAACACGATCTGGGCGACTTTCGGAAGCAATTCGATCGACGGCGGCGCCGGCGCGGACGTGATGTACGGCTATGGCGGCAACGACGTCTATTTCGTCGACAATGCCGGCGATGCGGCGGTCGAGTTCGAAGGCCATGGCACGGAATTGTTCGTGACCAGCGTCAACTACGTCCTCGGCGCCAATGTCGAGAACATGCAGT
>DASVVP010000133.1:0-25879 GCA_036386495.1 Allosphingosinicella sp. | reverse complement strand
CTTTTCGGGCTGAGACATCGCCGGCGCCCACCGTCGGCTTCGAGCGCGGCGAGCTCAACCGCATCGTCGACCTCTACGGCCGCATGGTCGCCGCCGGCCTGTGGAAGGACTATGCGATCGAGTTCGGGCGCGACCACGCCGCTTTCTGGGCCTTTCGCCGCACCGCCGAGCGGCCCGAATACAGGATCGAGAAGCGGCCTGCGCTCCATTCGAAGCAGGGCATGTGGGCGCTGATCGGCGAGCAGGGCGCCGTCCTCAGGCGGGGCCACGAGCTCGGGCCGGTGCTCGCGCCGATCGAGCGCCGCCTGCTGAAGCTGGTCGAGAACGAGTAGCTCAGTCACGCCGTCCGCCGATAGGCGCAAGCCAAAGAAAACCCCTCCCCGGCGCGGGCCGGGGAGGGGCGAAGTCTCGCGTGGCTTCGACGGTCAGGCGGGGACCGCGACACCCTGGGGGCGATCGACGACCGGGAGCCTGGCCTGGAGCGCCGGCGGCAGCGGACGCACCACCGCCCGGCGCGCATTGTGCCAGAAGGCGGAGAGGACGAGCAGGCCGGAGCCAATCACGAGCGCCGTCAGCGCGACGTTCAGCTCGACTGCTCCGAACCGCTCGAACAGCTCGCTCAAGGCCCACAGCACATAAGCGAGGGCGGAGACGAGCAGCGCCCGCCGGTCGATCGCCAGCGCCGCGACGCCGAGGAAGACGTAGAGCAAGAGCACGACCACGCCCTCCACCACCGTGGCGTCGCCGTCGTTGAGGCCGAGCAAAGTGAAGATCGGGTGGACGATCAGCGGCGCCGCCAGCAAATGCAGCCAGAAGGCGACGTCCGAGCGGCGCGTCTCGCGGCGCGGATCGGACGAATCCCACCACATGGCGAACAGGAAGACGCCGATGCCGAGGACGAGGCCCAGGCCCATTATGATGTCGTCCAGACGGTCGCTGTCCTGGACCACGGCGGCGAGGAGTCCGCCGACGCCCGCGCAAAGCGCCGCGGTGCCGGCGGCGACCGTGATCGGGACTCGGAAGCGGCGCCAGTGCAGCCAGGCCGAGGCGACCGCGATCGCCGCCGCGACGGCGATCACCGTCCCGAACAAGGTCTCATTATTGTCGAAATGCTCGGTGCCGAACGAGTTGACGATGGTGAACAGGGCGGTCGCGAAGACGCCGCCGACGAAGGCGAGCAGCAGCAGGATGCTGGGCAGGGCCATGCGCCGCTTCCGGGTGAAGAATTCGGCGAGGCCCCAGGCAGCGGCCGCGACCAGCAGGCCGGAGGTGGGCGAGGGGCCGTCAAACTCGATGTTCGGGCCCATCCAGTGGCCGATCATCGCCAATGCGGCGAGCAGGATCGCCGCGGCGACCGAAACGAAAATGTCGTTGAAGCCGGTGAGCAGCCGGAAATGCTCCTCGTCGACCATCACGGTGGCGCGGCTGCCGGCGATGAAACTGCGCAGCGAGGACGCCGCCTCAGGCGCGATCGCCCCCGCGGCCACCGCCTGCTCCAGATCGCTTTCGCTATACATTGGTCATGATCCTCCCAATCCGAGAGGCGGCCATAGCACAGGTGTCATAGCGATGCAATACAGTAGTACGGTGGGCGAGCGCTTCAGCGTGGCCGCCCCCGGAACCCCGCCACTTCGCGCAGCTCGTCCGCGTTCATGACGCGCCCGTCGGAGACCACCCATAGAGTGCGCCGCATCGCGCCGACGTCGCGGGAAGGATCGCCGTCGACCAGCACCAGGTCCGCCTCCTTGCCGACCGCGATCGAGCCGGTGCGCCGGTCGGCACCGACGAGGCGGGCGGGGCGGATCGTCGCCGCCTGCAGCGCTTCGGCGGGGGTCATGCCCGCGGCGACGTAAAGTTCGAGCTCGCGGATCAGCTCGAGGCCCGAGCCGTCGGTGCCGGCGACGATCGGCACGCCCGCGCGATGCAGCGCGCCGACCAGCTGCGCCAGCCGGGCGAAGCTTTCGCGATATTGCGCGCGGGTCACGCCTTCGGGAATGAGGAAGCCGCCGCCGCGGAAGTTGCGCTCGGTTGCCGGCGGCATCGTGCCGACGAACGGGGCGTAGGAGGGCGAAAGGTCGCGCGGCTCGGCACCGAAGCCGCCTTCGAACACCGCCAGGGTGGGATCGACGACGATCCGCCGCCGCGCCATCTCCGCGATCAGCGAGCGCATGGGCTCGGCCGTGAGGTCCACATCCCGTGCGTAGCGGCCGGGCCCCTGGAAGCGCATCAGGCCGTTCGACTGGTTGACCACCTCGTCCGGCATCGCCTGCATCATCACGAAGTTGATGTGGGTGATCTCGTCATATCCGGCGGCGATCACGTCGGTCGGGCGCATCGTCGCCGGAATGTGACCGTGGACGTGGAGGCCGAGGCGGTGCGCCTCGGCGACGGCGGGCACCAGCCACTCGCGCCGCATAGAGGTGTAGAACTTCACCCCGGTGAAGCCGCGGGCATGGGCGTTGCGCACCGCCTGGACCGCCTCCTCGGCCGAGCTGACGCTCACGCCGCCCTGCGCCTGGAGCGGTCCCGCGCCGTCGATCAGCACGGAGGAGTAGACGGTGGGAAAGAGCAGCTCGCCGCGCGCGATCCTCTCGCGCCGCCGCACCGTCGCGTCGACCTCGCCGCCGGGGTCCCGGGCCGAGGTCATCCCCATCGAGAGCAGCATCACGCCGGACGCATCGGAGGAGATGTGCATGTGCGCATCCCAGATGCCGGGGAGCAGCGTCCGGCCCGCGCCGTCGATCACGCGCGCGCCGGCCGGAACGCGGACCCTCGCCGACGGCCCGACCGCCGCGATTCGCTCGCCGCGCACCACCACAGTCTGGTTGTCGAGGAATCGGCCGCGCTCCGAATCGAACAGGCGGACGTTGGTGAAGGCGACCGGCTGGGTCGACAACTGGCCGAAACGGCGGGCGATCGCCGGGCTCCGTGCCGCCAGCGCCGCTTCCTGCGCGGCGAGCAACTGAGCGCGGGCGCCCTGATAGCCTTCGGGAAGCAGAGCCAGCGAGAAGACGGTGCCGAAGAAGGTGCCGTCCGGATTGAGCCAGACCGGGGTCGGCTCGAGCGACAGCCCCTCAATCGCATAAGCGGTGACGGTGCGTCGCGCAGCCCCTTCGCCGACGGTCGCTTCGGTCAGCCGGGTGAGCCGGGCCTCGCCGCCGGGGAGCAGCCGCATTCGCTGGCCCGGCGCGCGGTAGAGGGCCTCGACGAAAGCGGCGCCGCCGGAGAGCGGGCCGCCGAGCGTCGCGTAATAAGCGTCGCCGGAGAAGGGCGCGCTGCCTTCGTCGCTGCGGGTGGTCCAGCGGGCGGTGCCGCCTTCGACATCGAAGGTCTCGGCGGCGTTGCCGGACGGATCGACGCCGCGGATCTCGATCCGGGTCGGCATGCCGTTGGCGCCGACACGCACCGACTGGTCCTGCTCGAAGACGAAGCCGCGCAGCAGCAGGCTCTCGCGCACGTTGATCGTGCCGTCGGCCGTCCGCCAGACGAAGGCGCGGCCATGCTCGCCGGCGCTGGAGACGATGACGAAGCGCCGTGCATCGGCCGGCGCGGTCATCAATTGGTCCGCGGGCACCTGGGCCGAGGCCGAGGAAAGCAGAGCGAGGCCGCAGGCGGCGGCGAGCAGGCGTGGCTTCATCTTGTCCCCCAATCGAATGGCGGGCGATGCTCACATGCGCGCTCGGTGTGCGCAAGGGGTGGATCAGGCGGCGCGGGGCTCGATCGGCGGGAGGCGGCGGCGCCACGTCTCGGGGACGTGGACGACGACAGCCGCCCGCACGTTGGACCAGAACAGGCCGAGCATCAGCAAGGTGCCGCCCAGCAGCAGGGTGCCGCCGATCAGGCCGGCGCCGACGTCGCCGAGCAGGCCGGTGACGGCGGCCAGCGCATAGCCGAGGCCCGAGACGAGGATCGCGCGGCGGTCGACCACGATCGCGACCAGGCTGAAGACGATGTAGATTGCGAGCACGACCGGCGCCCATTCGGCCGTCGCCGCGCCGAACAGGCCGAACTGGCGGAATACCGAATGGGCGATCAGCGGGGCGGCGAGCAGATGCAGCCAGAAAGCGACGTCGGTGCGGTGGGTGCGGCGGTCGCGGTCGCTCATGTCCCACCACATCGCATATGCGAAGATCGCCACGCCGCCGGCCCCGAGCAGCGGCCAGGTGAGGCCGCTGTCTGGCGCCTGCGCGGCGACCGTCTGAACGATGCCGGCGAGCGCGGTGGCGGCCATCGCGGCCTGCGCGATCGGCAGCCGGAAGCGCGACCAATAAGCCAGCGTCGCGAGGAAGGCGGCGGCACTGGCGCCGGTCGCGGCCTCCGGCCGGGCATCGGGCAGCCAGCCGCCGGTCGCGCCGATCGACTGGAGCGTCTCCAGATAGACTCCGAGCGAGAAAGCGATGAGCAGGACGATGCTCGGCAGCGCCAGCCGGCGCTGCCGCGTCACGAATTCGGCGATCCCCCAGCAGACGGCGGCGACGACATAGCCATTGCCGATCGAGATCGGGAAGAAGAGCACGAGCAGCAGGGCAAGCGTGATGAAGACGTCGTTGAAGCCGCCGAGCAGCCGGAAATGCTCCTCGTCGGCCGGCGGCATCTGCCGCCTGGCGGCGACATGCGCGCGCAGGGCCGCCGCCGTGTCGGGCGTCATGATCCCGGCGTCGACCGCCGACTGGATGTCCGATTCGCTGTACATGCCCCCTCCGTTGCGACCCCTTGGCTAATGCGCGCCGGTTACGATCCGGCTTCCTGCAGCGTCTTCAGGATCAGCATCGTCTGCTCGGCCCCCGATTGCGGCACGATCTCCAGGGTGCGGTCCGCGATCCGGTCCCAGTTCCGCGCCACCGCCTCGACGGTACGCTCGCCCTCGGGCAGCGCGACTCCGGGCGTCAGCGTCACATAGGCGGCCTGGACGACGCCCCCGCCGGCGCCGACGATCGCTCCCGACGGCG
The DNA here is from genome assembly GCA_036386495.1 of Allosphingosinicella sp. Taxonomy (GTDB): domain Bacteria; phylum Pseudomonadota; class Alphaproteobacteria; order Sphingomonadales; family Sphingomonadaceae; genus Allosphingosinicella. The sequence goes on along the minus strand of DASVVP010000133.1, from coordinate 20,930 downwards.
CATCCTCCGAAACGAGGAAGAGTGCCGCCGGGACGACGTTCTCGGGATTGAACGCCGCCAGCATCTCGGGCGGGAAGAGGTCCTCGGTCATCCGCGTGGCCGCGGTCGGCGCGATCGTGTTCACACGGACATTGTACTTGGCGCCTTCGAGCCCGAGCGTCTTTGCGAAGCCGAGCAGGCCGAGCTTGGCCGCGCCGTAATTGGCCTGGCCGAAATTGCCGTAGAGGCCGGTCGAGCTGCTCGTCATCAGGATGCGGCCGTAATTCTGCTCGCGCATCCGCTCCCATACCGCCTTGGTGCAGTTGGCCGAGCCGATGAGGTGGACGTCGACGACGAGCCGGAAGTCCTCCATGCTCATCTTGGCGAACGATTTGTCGCGCAGGATGCCGGCATTGTTGATCAGGATGTGGACGCCGCCCCAGGTCTCGGCGGCGCGGGTCACCATTTCCTCGACCTGCTCGAAATCGGTGACGCTGGAGCCGTTCGCCATCGCCGTGCCGCCGGCGGCGCGGATCTCCTCGACGACGCGCTCGGCCGCGTCCGAGGCGCCGGACCCGTCCCGCGCCGCGCCGAGATCGTTCACGACCACGTTGGCGCCCCGCCGCGCCAGCTCGAGCGCATGAGCGCGGCCGAGGCCCCCGCCGGCCCCGGTCACGATCGCGACCCGCCCTTCGAATGAGATCGTCAATTGGCCCTCCGTCGCTGACCGGCTGCGCCGATGCCAGCGAAGGCGAGACATGTAAACGCCGCGACGGCTCAGCGGCGGCGCCGGACTCCGCGCTCGTAGGTCTGGACGCAGCTGTCGGTGACCGTGCGCGAGCAAGGCCGGGTCGCCGCCGGGGCGTCGGTCGGGGGGCCGCCGGGCGCCATGCAGGGCGGATAGGCATTGCTGTTCTGATTGAACCCGGCCGGCGTGCAGGCCTGGCCGTCAGGGTCGGTGCCTTGCTGCGTGACGCCGCGCGGGCCGCTCGCCTGCGATGGATCGTTCACCGTGTTGCCCGTCTGGGCGAAAGCGGTGCCGCCAATCGCCAGGGCGGCCGCGAAAAGATACGCCTTCATACATTCACTCCTTGCTTTGGTGTTCGGGCCGCTCAGCGCGGCGCGCGGCCGCGCTCGTAGGTCTGGACGCAGCGGTCGGTGACAGTGCGCGAGCAGGGCGGCAGATCGGTCGCCGCGCCCATCGACGGTGCGGGTCCGCCGGCCGGGGCGGGCGGGCCGTTGCCGTTCCAGCCCTGCGGCGCCACGGCCGGGGCCGAGATCACGGGGATGCCGCGCGCGTCGGTTTCGGGGTTGGTGTTTCCTGGCGCGACCGTGCCGCCGCCGCTGCTGGTGCCGGTGGCCGGCATGGTGGTGTTGGTCGTGGTGGTCGTGGACGCCGGTTGCGACATCTCCGTCGTCGTATCGGTGGTGCTGGTGGTGGTCATCGTCGTGTCATCGGTCGTGTCATCGGCGGGGGGCTGGGCGATGGCGGCGGTGCCGAGCAGCAAGGCGGCGCCGAACAGGACGGTTTTCATGCAAAGTCTCCCATGCGGAGCGGCGCCCTCTGCGCGGGCGCGCGCTGACAGGCGGCCGCTCCGCGCGCGCCGCCGATCGACCAACGCGGCCGAAACAACTTTTCTCCCTCGCTCTGTGCCGGAAAGGGACGGTCGATCCCGGCGCCTCGTCCGCCCGCCGCTTTACGCTTATGTAAGGCGCGCCGGTTTATGGGCGATGTGATGAGTGAGCAGAGCAGCAAGGAAGGCGTACTGGCCAATCCGACGCGCCGGACCGTGCTCGCGTTCGGCGCGGCGGCGGCTTCGACGGTCGTCACCATCCGCCCGGCGCTGGCGCAGACCGTGGGATCGGTGATGAACTGCGAGATCCCGGTGCCCGGGCCCCAGCATAGCGGCCAATATATCGCCGCTGACGGTTCGCTGGTCGCGCCGGGAACGCCGGGCTCGTTCGCGCCGCCCGCGCGGCCGATCACCGGCGAGGAGGCCAAGACCCTGCTGCGCGGCGGGCTGACGCCCAACGGCATGGATAGCCAGTCGGCCCAGGCCTACGCCAATTATATCCGCCGCCTGCAGTCGGGGATGAGCGGCTTCACCTGCTACGCCTCGCTGCAGCTGCCGCGCTGAGCGGTCGGCCGTGGCCGGCGCCATTTACATCGCGGACGAGCCCGGCGCGGTCCGGGCGGTCGCGCTCGACGGGCTCGTGGCGCTTTTCCACGCCCCTTCCGGAATGACCCATATCGTCGCGCCGCCGGCGCCGCAGATCCTCGAGGCGCTCCAGCAGGGCCCGGCGGACGCACGCACCCTGCTCGAGCGGATCGCAGAGGTCTACGAGATCGAGGAAGGCGGCGCCGAGGCGATCGAGTCGCGGCTCGCCGAGCTCGAGACCGCCGGGCTGGTGCGGCGGGCATGAGGCACGCGGCCAACGTCGCGATCGGCCCGGTCTCGTTCCGGGTCGGCTCGGCCTGGAAAGCGCCGGTCGCGGCGCTCGCTGGCCTTTACGCCGATTATCCCGTGCCCGCGGACGAGGTCTGCGACTTCACCGTCCGGCTCGAACCTGAGAAGCCCTGGCGGCGCTGGCTGCGGCCGTCGGTGGCCATCCATGGCGACTATATGCTGCCCGACGCGGCACCGCTCTCGCTGGCTCACGGACTGCTCGCGGCCGAGATGGGCATGAACCTGCAGATGGCCCTCGGCCAGAAGCGCTTTCTGCTCCTCCACGCCGCCACCGTCGAGCGCGGCGGAAAAGCGGTGATCCTCACCGGCGAATCCGGGGCGGGCAAGTCGACGCTCGCGGCCCTGCTCGGCGAGCGCGGCTGGCGGCTGATGGGCGACGAATTCGCCTTGCTCGACTGCGAGAGCGCGTTGCTCCACCCCTTTCCGCGCGCGATCAGCCTCAAGAACGGCTCGATCGAGGTGATGCGCAAGGTAGCGGGCGAGGGCCGCTTCGGCCCGGTGCTCGAAGGCACGCCCAAGGGCACGATCCGGCACCTGAAGCCGCGCGCCGACGCGGTCGCGCGGATGACGGAGCCCGCCCGGCCGGCCTTGATCCTGTTCCCGCGCTTCGGCTCCGAGCGGGCGATGCGCCCGGTCGGGGCGGCCGAGGTGTTCGTCCGGCTGACCCAGGCTTCGACCAATTATGTGGCACTGGCCGCGCGCGGCTTCGGCGCCCTCTCGCAGCTCATCCGCGCCTGCCCGGCGGTGGCGATCGATTATCCGGACACGGACACGGCGATCTCGCTGGTCGAGGAGCTGTTCCGGGAGCTGCCGCAATGAGCCGCCTGCTCGTTCGCATGCTCGCCGATCCGTCCGCCGCTCGCGGGCTGGCCGCCGGACAGTGGAACGCGCTCCTCACCGCCGCGCGCGCCGAATCCCTGCTCGGCAGCCTCGCCTTCCGGCTCGAGGGCGAGCCCGGCCTGCCGCGAAAAGTGGCGAATATCCTCGAGGATGCGCGGCGGGATTCGGAGCAGGCGCGAACCCAGGCGCTCTGGGAAGCCGAGATGGCACGCCGCGCGCTGGCCGAAACCGGCGCGCCGATGATCCTGCTCAAGGGCACCGCCATCGTCGCCGCCGGCCTCGACGCCGGCCGCGGCCGCTCGATCGGCGACCTCGACATCCTCGTCCCGCGCGACCGCCTCGACGACATCCAGCGCGCGCTGCTGGAGGCCGGCTGGGAGTGGGTGAAGGCGGATAGCTATGACGACCTCTATTACCGCCGCTGGATGCACGAGCTGCCGCCGCTCATCCACCGCAGCCGCGACCGGATGATCGACGTCCACCACACCATCCTCCCTCCGACTGCGCGCCCGACCCCCGATGCAGCAGCATTGATCGGCGCCAGCGTCGTCCTCGAAAACGGCCTTCGCACCCTTTCGCCAGAAGACATGATCGTCCACTCGGCGGCGCATCTGTTCGCCGACGGCGACCTCGCCGGGGGCCTGCGCAACCTGTGGGACATCGACCGGATGCTGCGCGAGTTCGCCGCCCGCGACCCGGGCTTCTGGCCGCGCCTCGCCGACCGCGCCCGGCTGCACCAGCTCCGCCCCGCCGTCGCCCGCGCCCTGCGGCTCGCGCGCAGCCTCTATTCGACGCCCGTCGATCCGGCCCTCGCCGGCCGCCGCCGCCTCTCCGACCGCTTCTTCGAAGCCCGCCTGCTCGCCCGCAACGGCTGGGGCCAGCCGACGCGCCGCGCACTCCGCTTCGCCTTCTACCTCCGCTCCCACTGGATGCGCATGCCGCCCTTGATGCTCGCGCGGCACATCTGGACCAAGGCGACGCGCTAATGCGCCTTTAGGCTTGGTTCTGTCTATTCGTGTATAGTCATCTAGATCCCTCGCGAGCCGCGAGGATAATTTGCGGTTCACTCGTCCGCTCGGCTTAGATAGAAGCTGAGCGAGGAGGGCGTGTTACGCTAATGGACCGATCGAAGAACCTTTTCTCTCCGAAACCGATCTTCATCGGGTTCGGCCTAAGCAGCCTCTACGGCCTCTTCAGCGCGATCTTCCTGTCATGCAGCGGCTCCGTTGATCTCAATCAGTATCTCTTAGCTTATTTCGTGACGTTCAACAGCGCGATTTCCGGTGGTCTGGTCTTCGCGACAGCTCTCACCGTTTGGCGGACGCAAGACTATATCCCCAACATCGTCGAGGGCACCTTCTCGGAAACGGTGTTAAACGAGACTCAATATAGTGCCCACAGATCTGCCTTTAGCAGCACATGGCTGACTATCCGTTTTTCATGCTTTTTTGCGTTGATAGCAGCTATGGTATTCTATAATACAGGATTCCCGTTCAGTGAGATCCCAGACCTATCACTTGTTTTCATAGGGTGTCTGCAATATGTGGCTGGGGTCTATGTCGGAAGAAAGATATTCCATATCGGACATATGATCCGGTGCCTTAGCCGCGCAGACGTTGATCCAAAAATGTTTACGGAGGATAGACTTGCTGGTATTTCATCCTATGTAACTTATATCTCAATCCTGACTGCTGTGGCCGTCTATGTTGGGGTGATAAGCTATTACCGTGCTCCGTTTGCTTACGACGGGATTGGCGGATTAGCGATGCGCTCTTTGATGTTACTTCCGGCGATCATCGCAGTTCCAGTTCTTATTTTCGCCTACTCCCCGCGCGTCGTCGTCAGAAGACTCTATGAGCGAGCCGTTGATGCGATGCTGATGAAGCTCCGCGAGAAAGCCAAGAATGACGACCTTACCGAATTTGAATCAGAAGCTCGCATAATAGAACTAAGAAAGACGCTATATGACGAGCTTAACTCAAGGCTCAAAACGACGTTGGAAGATGTTCCAATGGTCATCGTGCTAGGTGTCGCGCTCCTGAGTGTCGTAAAAATTTAAACCAAAAAAGCTATCCCGGCCAACATCTGGAACTGCATCAGCTGTAGGAGCCGGCGACGCTGGCCTTCATTCCACCACTCACTGATGACGATGAAAAGGAGAACAGAAAAGATTGACGCCGCCGCCGCCTCAAGCGCGGCTTGGGCGATCAAAAGCAGGATCAAAGCACTGATACACTGCAGTCCAAACGCCAGCCAGGTCACGGCTCGAGGAGAGAACCTCTTAGCGATCGTAGGGCCGTCGCCTTTCCAATCCTGGACGTCCATGAGTAGTTCACGGCCCAGGATGAAAAAGAAGGCTGACGCAAGCAGGTTCCAATCAAGTTCAGCCCCCACTATTCGACAAACGAGCGTAAGTGCTAGAGTAATAGTTCCTGCAACATAGGCTGTCTTCAGTTCGGCGATGTGGTTCACGATGGTGTTGTAATTTATCGCGAGAAGAAATATCGAAAGGTACAAGAAATGCAGGGACACCTCTGCCAGCGTATGGATCAGACCGAGCGCGATCACAAAAATTGTCAAGTAGGCAATAGCGGCGGTGCGGGGTGTAATGGCTCCTAAAGGCAGAGGCCGGTGCGGGTGGTTGATCCTATCCCTCTCAACATCATTCAGATCATTCAGGATAAAGGTACACGCGCTAACTAGGAATATCGGGGCCGAGACAGCCAAGGCGCGCCGAAGATCGTGTGTGTGCGCGTAAGTTGGAATGAATACGGTGAGGAATGCGACGATACAGCTCGGGATCCGCGAGAGCCGCAGCACGGCAACAGCAATGGAATTGCCCATGTCTTGTGGTACCACCTGATCAAACTCTTCTCAACGCTCGCCGGGACATTCGCGATGCTGGTTCCGAATGCTCCTCAGCATGCCGGCTGCCGCTGAAGCTACAGCGTCGCGAGTACCGTCATCAACTCCTCAGAATCATCGAACACTGCAGCCGCTCGGTCGTGACCTCGACATTCTCGCCTCTCCTGGACCGCCTAGAACAAGCCAACGCGCTGAGGCTGGACTTCGGAGCGGACGCGGCGCAGGGCGCGGCCATGCTGCGCCGGCTCCTCGCGCTTCTGATCCTGACGCTGGCGAGCGCCTGCGCGACCGTTCCGTCGGAGGGTCCCGAGCAGGCACGCTGGCAGGCGCATGCCCGCGCCGTCACCATCGTCCGCGACGATTGGGGCATCGCCCATGTCCGGGGCGGGACCGACGCCGACGCCGTGTTCGGCATGATCTATGCGCAGGCCGAGGACGACTTCAACCGGATCGAGACCAACTATCTCACCAATCTCGGACGCCTCGCCGAGGCCGAGGGCGAGCGGGCGATCTGGTCGGACCTGCGCCAGCGCCTCTGGATCAACGAGCCCGATTTGCGCGCCCGCTATTCCGCCGCGCCGGCCTGGCTGCAGCGGCTGATGACCGCCTGGGCGGACGGGCTCAATTTCTATCTCGCGACGCACCCGCGGACCCGGCCGCGCGCGCTGACCCGCTTCGAGCCGTGGATGGCCTTGAGCTTCAGCGAGGGCAGCATCGGCGGCGACATCGAGCGGGTCGACCTCGCCCAGCTCGAAGCCTTCTATTCAGGGCGCAGGCCCCCGGCCGTGTCCGCCGCGCCGCGCGATTTCGAGCGGCGCGGCTCGAACGGGATCGCGATCGCCCCGCAGATCACCGAGAACGGGCGCGCTTTGCTGCTGATCAACCCGCATACCAGCTTCTTCTTCCGCTCCGAGCTGCAGGTGACCAGCGGGGAGGGGCTCAACGTCTACGGCGCGGCGACCTGGGGCCAGTTCTTCATCTATCAGGGCTTCAACGACCGGGTTGGCTGGATGCACACGACCAGTGGCCTCGATGCGGTCGACGAGTTCGCCGAGACGATCGTCGAGCGCGGGGAGGAGCTGTTCTACCGCCATGGCGGGATCGAGCGTCCGGTCACCGTGGAGGCGGCGACCATCGCCTACCGGACGCCGGACGGCGGCCGCGCCAGCCGCACCTTCCACGTCTACAGCACCCATCACGGGCCGATCGTCCGCGCCGAAGGCGGCCGCTGGATCGCGATGGCGCTGATGCATCGGCCGGTCGAGGCGCTGAGCCAGTCCTTCCTGCGCACCAAGGCGCGCGACTTCCCCACCTATCTCCGCGCGCTGGAGCTGCGCGCCAACACCTCGAACAACACCGTCTATGCCGATGCGGACGGCACCATCGCCTATCTCCACCCGCAGTTCATCCCGCGCCGCAACGACCGCTTCGACTATACGCTGCCGGTCGACGGCAGCGACCCGGCGGCCGACTGGGGCGAACTCCATGCGCTCGGGGACGCGCCGCGGGTGGTGAATCCGCCGAACGGCTGGGTCTTCAATACCAACAACTGGCCTTATTCCGCCGCCGGCCTGCACAGCCCGCGCGCCTCGGGCTTCCCGCGCTACATGGACGAGTTCGGCGAGAATGCGCGCGGCGAGCATGCCCTGGTGCTGCTCCAGGGGCAGACCGGGTGGACTGCGGAGCGCCTGCGCGACGCCGCCTACGACAGCTACCAGCCGGGCTTCGCCGCGCTCGTCCCGGCGCTCCTGCGCGCCTACGACGCGCTCGGGTCCTCCGACCCGCGTCGTCGGCGGCTGGCCGAGCCGATCGCGCAGCTGCGCGGCTGGGACTATCGCTGGGGCGTGGATTCGGTGCCGACGACGCTCGCTTCCTTCTGGGCGGACCGGATGGTCGAGTCGGTGCCCGAGCCGCAGCGCCCGCTCAGCAGCCGCTGGGTCGATTTCCTGCTCGAGAGGCTGACCCCCGATCAGAAGCTCGCCGCCTTCGCCGCCGCGATCGAGCGCCTCGAGCGCGAGCATGGCGGCTGGCGGACGCCGTGGGGCGAAGTGAACCGCTTCCAGCGGATCAGCGGCGCGATCGACCATCCCTTCTCGGACGCCGCGCCCAGCATCCCGGTCGGCTTCACACGCGGCACCTGGGGCTCGCTCGCCTCGTTCGGAGCCAAGGCCTATCCCGGTACCCGCCGCTGGTACGGGACCTCCGGCAACAGCTTCGTCGCCATCGTCGAGTTCGGCCCGCGGGTCCGCGCCCGCGCCGTCACCGCCGGCGGCGAGAGCGGGAGCCGGGGCTCTCCTCACTTCAACGACCAGGCCGAACGCTACGCCGCCGGCAACCTGCGCGAAGTCTATTTCCATCCCGAGCAGCTCGTAGGCCACACCGAGCGGACCTACCGCCCGGGCGAATGACGCGCCGCCTGCGATCGGGCAGGCGCAAATGCTTGTCGCGCCGGCACGAATTCGCCTAGCTTCATCCGCCGAGGGGAGGGCCGCATGAAGCTGCCGACCGCATTGCCGATGCTGACGGGGCGCTGGTTCCGCTTCTATCGCCTCACCTGGTTCGCGATGCTCGCGCTCGCCGTCACCGGGATCACGGCCGGCGCCTGGGCCTTCTACGAAACCGGCACCGAATGGGACCGGTCCTTCTACGGTGCCGGACTGCGGGTTACGACTTCGGGGGGCGAGGCGACTGTCTCGCCGCTCGGCTCTGAATCCGCGCGGTCCGGAATCGTGCCCGGAAGCAGGTTGCTGGCGGTCGACGCCCGGCCGGTGTCGTCAAGAGGCGACGACGCGGCCATGGACGCGCTCGCGCGGGCGCTCGATGGCGCGGACGGCACCGAACTGCGGCTGACCATCCGCGCTCCTGACGGAGGCGAAAGGGTTCACCGCGTCGTGCGTGGACCGCAGCATCTTGCCGAAGCGGACCGATCCGCCCCGATGAGTTATCGCGCCAGGACGATGATGAACCTTTGCGCGCTTGTCGTCACCGGGCTGACCATGATCGTGGCTGCGATTCTCCTCTTCCGCCGCCGGCCCGGCGATCCGGTGGTGGCGTTGCTGTCGTTGGCGCTCCTGACCTTGCTTTCTACCTTTGCGGTACACCTGATCCCGGATTTAGCGCTCGCAGCGACGGTCGGCGGATGGCTTGCGGCCGTCGGCCTCGCCATGCTTCTCCTAGGAATGACGGTCTTTCCCGCGGGCCGCTTCGAACCACGCTGGTCGCTGCTGGCTTTACCTCTTCTCGCCGTGATAGGCACCCGGCCGCTGTGGCCCGACCCGCTGGTTCCGTTCGTCCGCGCAGCGACGGTTTGCGCCCTGCTGCTTCTGCTCGCGGCGATCGGGCGCCGTTATTTTCTCCTTCCGCCGGGCCCGCAGCGACAGCAGATCAAATGGGCCATGCTCGGCTTCGCGGGATTCATCCTGCTCTGGCTTTGCCGGCTGGCGATCGCCGTGATCGACGAGGGGGTTACCGAGAACCGGCTGCACTTCGTGTTGCTGATCCTCGGGACGCTGGTCCTGGCGTTCTCTTACATGCTGCTCGTCCTCGGCCTGATGGTCTCGCTGCTGCGTTACAGGCTGTACGACGCCGACGCCGCGATCAGCCGCTCTGCCGTTTATGCCGGCCTGACGCTGACCCTCGTCGCGGTGTTCGCAGGCACCGAAAAGCTGGTCGAGGCGCTCGGACAGCAATATTTCGGCGGCAGCGTCGGCACCGCTTCCGGAGCGGTCGCGGCGGGGCTGGCCGCCTTGCTGCTGGTCCCGCTCCACCATCGCCTGACCGGCTGGGCGGAGCGCCGCTTCCAAAGCGGCCTTCTGCGCCTGCGCCGCGAACTGCCGGCGATGGCGGGGGACCTGCGCGAGACCGCCTCCTTGCCTGAACTCGCCCGGGCGGCGCTGGACCCGATTTGCGCAAGCGTCCGCGCCAGCCATGCGGCGGTTCTGATCGGGCCTCAGGTCGAGGCCGTCCGCGACGTATCGGTGGATGAGACCGCGGGCTGGCTGGAGAGCGCCCACCTCAACGAAGCGGTGGAGGAACTCGATTGCGATCGCTCCGATACGCTTTTCCCGATGCGCATGCCCCTCAAGGTGCGGGATGGAGCGGTTCCGGTCGGCTGGGTCCTGCTCGGACCGCGCCCCGACGGCAGCTTTTACGGCACGGACGAGCGCGAAGCGCTGGCGGAGATTGCCGATCCGCTCGCCCGCGCGGTTCAGATCGTCCTCCTTCGCGGCCGCCGCGAGACGGAGCTGCGTGCCGAGCTTGACTGCCGCTTCGCCGCGCTCGAAGGCCTCATCGAGAAGCTCGCGCCCCGCAGGCGACGGCCGGCCGCCGCGGCCGAATAGGGTTCCGATGACGCGCCGGCCGCCGCTATGGAATTGGCAAGGAGCGGCGGCTAGAGGAGCGGCATGAGCGCCGCCCGCCCCCTTGCCGCGATCGTGCTTGCCGCGGGCAAGGGCACGCGGATGAAGTCGGACTTGCACAAGGTGCTGCACCCGATCGCCGGCCGGTCGATGCTCGAGCATTTGCTGGCGAGCGTCGAGGAGATCGGTGCCGAGAAGGTCGCGGTGGTAGTCGGTAGCGGCCGCGAGCAGGTCGAGCCGCTGGTCGGGCGGCATGGCGGCGTCGTTGTCGTGCAGGAGCCGCAGCTCGGGACGGCGCACGCGGTGCAGCAGGCACAAGGGGCGCTCGAAGGCTTCGCCGGCGACGTGCTCATCCTCTACGGCGACACGCCGTTCGTGACCGCCGAGACGATGCGGCGGATGCGCGACCGGCTTGGGGCGGAGGACCGGCCGGCGGTGGTCGTCGTCGCCTCCCGCCCCGGCGATCCCAAGCATTACGGCCGCATCCTCGCCGGACCCGACGGGACCATCGAGAAGATGGTCGAATATAAGGATGCGAGCGGGACCGAGCGGGCCGTCGACCTGTGCAACAGCGGCTTGATGGCGGTGCGTGCCGCGGACCTCTGGCCGCTGCTCGCCCGCGTCGGCAAGGACAATGCGGCGGGCGAATATTACCTCCCCGACATCGTCATGCTCGCCGCCGCCGACGGCCGCCGCTCGGCGGTGATCGAGGTCGACGCCGCCGAGGTGGAAGGGATCAACAGCCGCGCCGAGCTCGCCGCCCAGGAGGCTGCCTGGCAGCGCAAGCGCCGGGAGCAGGCGATGGCCGAGGGCGCCGCCCTGGTCGCGCCGGAGACGGTCTGGTTCTCGCACGACACGCGGATCGGGCGGGACGTCCTGGTCGAGCCGAACGTCTTCTTCGGTCCCGGCGTCCGCATCGCCGACGGCGCGACGATCCGCGCCTTCTCCCACATCGAAGGCGCCGCCGTCGCCGCCGGCGCCGAGATCGGTCCGTTCGCGCGGCTGCGTCCGGGGACAGAGATTGGCGAGAAAGCCAAGATCGGCAATTTCGTCGAGGTCAAGAAGACGCGGCTCGGCGCCGGGGCCAAGGCCAATCATCTCACCTATCTCGGCGACGCCGATATCGGCGCGGGCGCGAACATCGGCGCGGGGACGATCACCTGCAATTATGACGGCTTCCTGAAATATCCGACGGTGATCGGCGAGGGCGCGTTCATCGGCTCGAACAGCGCTTTGGTCGCGCCGGTGACGGTCGGGGCTGGCGCCATCGTCGGCGCCGGTTCGGTCGTCACCCGCGACGTCGGAGCCGATGCGCTTGCCCTCGCCCGCGGCGAGCAGAGCGAGCGCCCCGGCTGGGCCGCCCGCTTCCGCGCCGCCATGGCGGCAAAGAAGGCAGCAAAGAATCGAGCGTAGGGGACTCCGCATCCCGTTCGGCCTGAGCTTGTCGAAGGCCAGTTCTTTTCTCTATCGCGGCCTTGAAGAAGGGCAGGGCTTAGACAGGCTCAGCCCGAACGGTCTTGATCTTGTTTCGGCCTCCCCGGCGGGACGACGGAGTAGCGGCGAATGTGCGGAATCATCGGGATATTGGGACAGGAGGAGGTCGCTGACCGGCTGATGCAGGGCCTGCGCCGGCTCGAATATCGCGGCTATGACAGCGCCGGAATCTGCACGATCGTCGACGGGCAGCTCGAGCGGCGCCGCGCCGAAGGCAAGCTCGACAACCTCGCGCGCGTCCTCGCCGAGGAGCCGCTCGCCGGCACCAGGGGGATCGCCCACACCCGCTGGGCCACCCACGGCGCGCCGACCGTCGGCAACGCCCATCCGCACGTCGTCGACGGCGTCGCTCTCGTCCATAATGGCATCATCGAGAATTTCCGCCCGCTGCGCGAGGAGATGCAGGCCGCCGGCCGCACCTTCCAGTCCGAGACGGACAGCGAGGTGGTCGCCCATTTGATCGATCACCAGCTCAAGCTGGGCAAGGATCCGCACGAAGCGGTTGCGGCGGTGCTGCCGCGTCTCCACGGCGCCTTCGCGATCACCATCCTGTTCCGCGACTTCCCGGACGTGCTGATCGGCGCGCGGATGGGGGCGCCGCTCACCGTTGGCTATGGCGAGGGCGAGACCTATCTCGGCTCCGATGCGCTGGCGCTGGCGGGACTGACCCAGCGCATCGCCTATCTCGAGGAAGGCGACTGGGCGGTGATCCGGCGCGACGGCGCCACCATCTACGACCGCTCCAACCAGGAGGTCGAGCGCGAGATCGTCACTTCGGGCGCCTCGGCGGCGCGGATCGAGAAGGGCAATCACCGCCACTACATGCAGAAGGAGATTTTCGAGCAGCCGATCGTGGTCGCGCAGACGCTCTCATCCTATCTGCGGCCGTTCGAGCAGACCATCGCGCTGCCGGCGATGGAGCAGAGCTTCGCCGACGTGCCGCGGGTGACGATCGTCGCCTGCGGCACCAGCTTCTACGCCGGCATGGTCGCCAAATACTGGTTCGAGCGCTTCGCCCGCGTCCCCGTCGACCTCGATGTCGCTTCCGAGTTCCGCTACCGCGAGCCGGTGCTCGATCCCGGCGGGCTGTCCCTGTTCATCTCGCAGTCCGGCGAGACCGCCGACACCCTGGCAGCGCTGCGCCACGCCCGCGCCGAGGGCCAGCGCATCGCGGTCGTGGTCAACGTGCCGACCAGCTCGATGGCGCGCGAGGCCGACATCCTGCTCCCGACCCATGCCGGGCCAGAGATCGGCGTCGCCTCGACCAAGGCCTTCACCTGCCAGCTCGCCGTCCTCGCCGCGCTCGCCGCCAAGTTCGCCCGCGACAAGGGCCGGATCAGCGAGGAGGAGGAGCGCGAGATCGTCGGCCACCTCTCCGAGGCGCCGGCGGCGATGAATGCGGCGCTCGGCCATGACGAGGACATCGAGCGGATGGCGCATCTCGTCGCCGGCGCCCGCGACGTCCTCTATCTCGGCCGCGGCGCCGATTATCCGCTGGCGATGGAAGGCGCGCTGAAGCTGAAGGAGATCAGCTACATCCACGCCGAAGGCTATGCGGCGGGCGAGATGAAGCACGGCCCGATCGCGCTCATCGACGACAATGTGCCCGTGATCGTGCTGGCGCCCTCCGGGCCGCTGTTCGAGAAGACCGTCTCCAACATGCAGGAGGTGCAGGCGCGCGGCGGCCGCGTGATCCTGATCTCCGACGCAGAAGGGCTGGCCGCGGCTAGCCACGACACCATCGCCACCATCGAGATGCCCAAGGTCCACCCGCTGATCGCGCCCCTGGTCTATGCGATCCCGGTCCAGCTCCTCGCTTACCATGTCGCGGTCGCCAGGGGGACGGACGTCGACCAGCCCCGGAATCTCGCGAAGAGCGTCACGGTCGAATAGCGGCCCCCGCCTTAACCCTCTGTTTTCCAGTCGCCTTCACCGGCTTTCAATCTCTGCGACCTAAGCCGCACGCTTCCGGACCTCCTTTCCGGGCGGGGATCATTCTATGCCGATTCGTGCGCTCGTCACCTTCCTGCTCCTGATCTGGAGCCCCGCCGCCTTCGCGCAGAGCGCGCCCTGGCGGGTGACCGAGGCTGCGGGACAGGTCCAGGTGCATCGCGGCGCGCAGGTGATCGCGGCGCGGCGCGGCGGCTCCGTGGCGCCGGGCGAGATCGTCAGCACCGGCGCCAATGGCCGCGCGGTGCTCGTCAGGGGCCGTGACTTCGTCATCGTCTCGCCGCGCACCCAGTTGCGCGTGCCGGGTACCGCGGAGGAGGGCGGGAACGTGCGCATCATCCAGGGCTCGGGGCGCGCGCAATATCGGATCGAGCGGCAGGCCGCTCCCCATTTCGCGGTCCGCACGCCGCATCTCGTCGCTCTGGTCAAGGGTACCGTCTTCACCGTCACCGTCGGCGCGCAGGGCGCGACGGTCGCCGTCACCGAAGGCCGCGTCGAAGTCTCCACCCTTGCCGGCGAAATGCGCCAGATGGTCGAGCCGGGCTTCGCCGCCAGCGTCTCGGCGGCGGACCCGACCCGGCTCAGCCACGGACGCTCGGACGACAGGCAGGCCGCGATCGAGGCGCGCCGCGATGCCGCATCCGCCGAGCGTCGACGAAACCCTGAGGACCGGGGCGACGGCTCCGGACATCGGAATAACGGCGACCGCGGCAGCCGCAACGGCAACGGCGATGGCCAGCCGCGTCTGGAATATGGCTCGCTCGGAAATGTCGGCGCGGCCAACAACGGCAACGGCCTGGAGCGCGCCCATGAGATCGAGCGCTCCGTCGCCGACGCGGTCGCGCATGTCGCGTCGGGCAATGGGAACGGCAACGGCAATGGCAACGGCAACGGGAACGGCAGTTCGGGCGGTTCCGGCTCCGGCCCCGTTACCGCTCCGGTGACGGGCGGCGCGCTGCCGTCGGTGCCGCTGCCTCCTTCGGTTCCGTCCGGCTCGGGATCCGGCTCGAGCGGTGGCACGGATGACGGCGATGACGCGCTTCCGCCGATCCCGGCGCTGCCGGTCGTCCCGACCGATTCCTCTTCAAGCTCGAACTCCGGCCCCGGCTCCTCCAACTCGGGTCCCGGCTCGTCGAACTCGGGCTCGGGCTCGTCGGGTTCCGGTTCGTCCGGCTCCGGATCGTCGGGCCCGGGCTCCGGCAGCGTCGCCGCGCCGGTCGTGCCGGCGGCTCCCCCGGAGCCCAGCGCGCCGGTGCCGACGACTGAACAGCCGAGCGCGCCGCTCGACCCCACGATCAGTCTGCCTACCGCACCGGGAACGTCGGTCGTGGTGGCGATCCCCTCCGTCGACGCGTCGGAGATCGTGCCGCTTCCGGTCGATCCCGCGCCGACGCCGCCGGTCACCGTAGAGGTGACTCCGCCGGCTCCTGCGCCATCGGAGCCGGCTGCGCCGCCGCCCCCGCCGGCCACCGAGACCGTGCCGCCGCCGACCGTGACCGCGCCGACGGCACCGGCCACGCCGCCGCCACCCCCGCCGCCGACGGGCACGAACACTGGCAGCCTGTGCGTGCTCGGGCTCATCTGCCTCTAAGTCTCTGGCCCGGCTCGATAAGCCGCTAAGACTTAATCAACCCGCCGCTGCTATGCCGGCCGGGCCGGACATGAGGGTCCGGCCCTCGGTGGGGAGGCGGGTTCACGGATGCGACGCGCAGCGGCCCTTGTCGGCGCCTGGCTGATGCTCGGCGCCTTCGACGAGCCGGTCACGCTCGCCTACGATCCGGGCGCTTCGCTGGAGGACCGGGTCGCCAGCCCCAGCCCCTCGACGACCCCGCCCGAGCCGGGCGAGCAATATCCCGCCACCCGCACCGACGAGGCGCTGCCGGGCCATGCCGCGCCGCCGCGAGCCCGCGATCGCGGGAACGCGCAATGGCGCGCGACGGTCGACGCCAGCGTCGTCGCGGACAGCAACATCACCAACGCCACCGACATGGAGACGGTCGAGCTCGATCTCGGCGACCAGGTCATCCCGGTCCCGCTCGATCCGCGCTACCGGGAGCGCAGCGGCATCGGCATCGGCGTCTCCGCCTCGGTGAGCGGCCGGGTGCCGGTCGCATCGGGCGTGGCGCTTGCGCTCGACGCCGAAGGCTATCTCCTCGAATATGAGGGCGGCGCGACCGACGATGCCTCGCTGCTGCTCGCGGTGGGCGCCGAGCTCAGCAATGACGGCGGCCGCATCGTGCGCATCCAGCTGATCGGCTTCGAGCGCCAGTATGGCGGCTTCACCGCGATGCGCGGCTTCGGCCTGCGCGGCCGCATCGTCCAGCCGGTCGGGCGGGGACAGCGCGTCTCGCTGCTGGTCGACGCGCGCAGCTTCCAGTCCGATTACGGCGCCGACTTCGAAGGCAGCGAGGGCGGCGCCTACCTCACCTACGACGCCGCGCTGAGGCCGGACCTCTCCGCCGCGATCGGCGTCTACGCCCGCGGCAGCTGGCTCGGCGCCGACGCTTATTCGAGCCAGGATTTCGGCGTCTATGGCGGGCTCAACCACTATCTGAGCGACACCCTCGCGGGCGGCGTTTCGGCGGGGCTCAGCCGGGTGACCTTCGACGGCCCGATCGTGCAGCTTTCGCCCGACGCGCGCCGCGACTGGCGCTGGTACGGGAGCGCTTATCTGACCACGCGGCGGCCGCTGCTGATCGGCCTCACCCCGTCGCTCACCTACAGCTACAACCGCACCGGCAGTTCGATCGAATTCTACCGCGCCGACCGTCACCGGCTGCGCTTCGGCCTGTCGCGGAGCTTCTGATGCGCCTTCCCCGCCTCCTGCGCTGTCCGCTCGCGCGCTTCGCCGCACCGATCGCCGCCGCGGCGGTTGCCGGGCTCCTCTTCCTCCAGACCGGCGCCGGGACCGGACTCGATCGCCGCCTCGGCGAGCTGCGCGACTGGCAGCGGGGCCGTCCCGCCAGCGGTCAGATCCACCTCGTCGAGATCGACGGGCGCAGCATCGCCGCGCTGAGGCGCTGGCCCTGGCCGCGCAGCCTGCACGGCCGCGCCGTCGACCGGCTGCGCGAGGCGGGCGTGCGAACGATTGCGTTCGACATCGATTTCTCCGGCATCTCCACTCCGGACGAGGACGCCGCGTTCGCCGCCGCTCTCGCGCGGGCCGGCGGCGGGGTGATCCTCGCCACCTTCACCCAGCTGGCCGGCCACGGCAGCGACCAGGCGCTGGATTCGGCACCTGTCCAGGCGCTCGCCGACAACGCCTTCCTCGCCACCGCCAATGTCGAGCCCGATGACGATGGCGCGCTCCGCCGGATGCCCTATGGCGGCGAGACCCTCGGCATCCCGCGTCCGTCGCTGGCGAGCATGGTCGCCGAGCGGGCCGACTCGGTCGGCGACAGCTTCGGGATCGACTATGCGATCGATCCGGCGACCATTCCCCGCCACAGCTTCGTCGACCTGATCGAAGGGCGGGTGCCGCGCGCCGCGCTCGTCGGCCGCCGTGTCATCATCGGCTCGACCGCGGTCGAGCTCGGCGACCATTATGCCGCGCCGCGCCACGGCCTGCTGCCCGGCGCCGTGATCCAGGCACTCGCCGCCGAGACCCTGCTCGCAGGCAGCGAACGGCATCAGGGCGGCGGCGCCTTGCCGCTCGGGCTCGCGCTTCTCGCGGTCGCGGCAACCGTCGCCTGGCGACCGACGCCGCGCCGCATCGCCGTTTTGGGCCTTTGCGCTCCGGCGCTCGCCGCGCTCTCCTACGTGGCCGACATCCACCGCGCCACCGCCTACGACCTGGCCCCCGCGCTGGCCGCGCTGGCCGCGGCGGGCGCGGTGGCGACCGCCGCGCTCCGCCGCCGGCGCGAGCGTGAGCGCGGCCTCAGGGATGACGACACCGGCCTTCCGAACCTCGCCGCGCTCGAGGTCGACGCCGCCGCGTTCGGCGAAGTGGAGATTGTCGTCGCGCGCGTCGCCGGCCATGCCGCGCTCGGCGCCGCCCTCGGCCCCGCAGGGATGACACGGCTGGTCGCCGCGCTCGCCGAGCGGCTCGCGCTCGGCGGCGGCGCCGCGCGCATCTACCGCTGCGACGAGAGCGGTCTTTCCTGGATTGCCGCCGGCGAGTCCGCGGCGGCTTCGCTCGACGGCCTCGCCGCGCTGGCGCGGGACCAGGAACTGGACGGCCGCCGCATCGAGGTGCCGCTCCATTTCGGCATCGCCCGCGGCGCCGGCGCCGCCGCGCGGCAGATCGCGGCCAACGCCATGCTGGCGGCCTCGCAGGCCGAGCGGAGCGGTGCCCGATCGCAGCTCTTCACCGAACGGGACTCGGCCGAGATCGCGCGCAACCTCGCTTTGATGGGCGAGCTCGACGACGCCTTCCGATCGGGCGCCATCCGCAACTACTACCAGCCCAAGCTCGACCTCGCCTGCGGCAGGATCACCGGCGTTGAAGCGCTGGTGCGCTGGTTCCACCCCGAGCGCGGCCTGATCGCCCCGGACGATTTCGTGCCGCTGATCGAGGAGCATGGCCGCGCCGAGGACCTCACCGTCCATGTGCTCCGGGGCGCGCTCGCCCAGGCGGTGCGGTGGCGCGACCTGGCCGGTCTCGATCTGTCGGTCGCGGTCAACGTCTCGGCGAGCCTGCTCGGCGATCCGGCGCTGATGGGCCGGCTCCGCGACATGGTGCGCACGAGCGCGCTCGCGCCGGAGCGGCTGACGGTAGAAGTGACGGAGACGGCCGCCATGGCCGATCCGGCCGTCGCCGCGGAGGCGCTGGAGGCGTGGCGGGCGCTCGGCGTCGGCGTCTCGATCGACGATTTCGGTACGGGCCAGTCCTCGCTCGGTTACATCCGGATGCTGCCGGCGACCGAGCTCAAGATCGATCGCAGCTTCGTCGGCGACGTCGGCCGCACCCCACGCAATGCGATCATGGTCCGCTCGACCATCGCCATGGCCCATGAGCTCGGTCTCAAGGTGGTGGCGGAAGGAGTCGAGGACGAGGCATGTCTGGCGGCGCTTGCCACGATGGGCTGCGACGTCGCCCAGGGCTATCTCATCTCGAAGCCCGTCCCCGGGGACGAGATCGAGCGGCTGGTGCACGAGACGGGGGCGGAGATGCCCGCTGGCGCGGCTGCTGCCCGCTAGCGGGCGACCGAGAAGACGCCGCGGACGATCGGCTCGGCGCGGTCGAGCTTGGCCGCGCGCTTTGCGAGCTTTGGATCGTTGGGCGCCTCGCGCTGGATCGCGGCCTCCGCCGGCCGCGGCACCGTCTCGCTGAGCTGGGCCAGATAGGCCTCGACCGCGCGCGTATCGCCGCGGCCGGCATCGCCGCGGTCAGGGGCGGGCGCGAACGACAGCGCGCCGGCGCCGGCGGCGGCCATGATCAGAGCAGAAAATCCGCGGTTCACAGGGCATTAACGATCCGGAGGCCGGATTCGATGCATCGAGGGGACAGTATACATTTTCCCCACGCCACGCGCTGCGAGGCGCCATTGGCTGGAAAATGTATACTGTCCCTGTCGGAGCGAGTGAGCCCTGCTGGGTTCGAACCAGCGACCTACTGATTAAAAGTCAGTTGCTCTACCGACTGAGCTAAGGGCCCGTGGCTGCGGCAACTAGGAGCGGGCGCCGCGCCGGTCAACCGGCCGGCTCAGGCGCGGCACGGACGTCGGAGCCGGTGGAGCAGCTGGCGGACCGTGGCGCCGGTCAGCGGATCGCGCCAGCGGGGCGCGATCTCGGCCAGCGGCTCGAGCACGAACAGCCGCCTGCGCATCTCGGGGTGGGGGAGGACGAGCCCGTCCTCCGCCCAGGCGCCGCCCGACCAGAGGATGAGATCGATGTCGAGCACGCGCGCGCCCCATTTGCGGCCGCCGCGCCGCCCGAACGCGCGCTCGATTCCTTTCACCCGGCGGAGCAGGTCATTTGGATCGAGATCGGTGACGACGATCGCCGCGGCGTTGGCGAAGCTGCGCCCGGCCGGGCCGAGCGCCGGCGTGGCGCGTACCCGCGAGACGGCTTCGGGCTCGAGCTGCGCAATCGCGGCCGCCAGCGTCGCGGCCGGGGAGCCGTGGCGCGAGCGGCGGTTGGAGCCGAGCGCCAGCGCGTAGCTTGTCTTCGCCATGAGGGGCCGCCTAGACGCTTCCCATGCCGCCCGAAAGCCCGACCCCAGCGACCGAAGCCCCGCGGGACTGTCCGCTCTGTCCCCGCCTCATCGCCTTCCGCCACGCTTTGCGCGCCGAATATCCCGACTGGTGGAATGCGCCGGTGCCCAATTTCGGCGATCCCGCAGCCTGGCTGGCCATCTGCGGCCTCGCCCCGGGCAAGCACGGCGCCAACCGCACCGGACGTCCGTTCACCGGCGATTTCGCCGGGCTGCTCCTCTACGAGACTTTGCTGAAATTCGGCCTCGCCGAGGGCCGCTTCGAGGAGCGGCCGGACGACGGGCTGCGGCTGCGCGGCGTCGCCATCGTCAATTCCGTCAAATGCGTTCCGCCCCAGAACAAGCCGACGCCGGCCGAGATCGCGACCTGTACGCGCAATTACTTCCAGCCGTCTCTTCAGACCCTGTCGCAGGTCCGCGTGCTCGTCGCCCTGGGCAGGATCGGCCACGATGCCACGGTGCGCGCCATGGGCGGCCGGCTCGCGGCCTACCCGTTCGGCCACCTCGCCGAGCACCGGCTGCCCGACGGCCGCATCCTGATCGATAGCTACCACTGCTCGCGCTACAACCAGAATACCGGCCGCCTCACCGCCAAGATGTTCGAGGACGTGTTCGCCCGGGCTCTGGAGCTGAGGCCCTAGGGTCCGGACTCAATTCCCGCAACGGCCGTGACGGAGCGGATTTTGAGCCAGGGCAAGGAGCGAGGAGGGAGCGATGCTGTCGCATCGTGACCGACGAGGGACGTGGCCCTGGCCCAAAAGCCGCCCGCCGCGAAGCGGTCGCCCGGCGAGATCCGCCGGCCACGTCGCTTGCTTGCGCGTA
>DASVVP010000132.1:0-28407 GCA_036386495.1 Allosphingosinicella sp. | reverse complement strand
GCAGGGCAACGATGACGATCGCCCAGATCCGGCCTGCGCTCATCCTTTGGTCAGCATATGCCATTAATCAGCCACACTCCCATTTCTTAGACAGACCGGCACACGCACAACGCAGCGATCCAGCTTCGGTTCACCTGCCCCGTGGGGGTGGATGAGGCTGGTGCTCTAATGCGGCGGCGGGAGCGACGCAATCCCTCGGTGAGGATGCGAAACGATGGCGGATTTCCGTCGCAAGCAGCGGTTAAGCCGCGCCTCGATAGGCTGGCGGCAAATGGGACGGAAGGACGAGGGATGACCCTGGTGAGCATGACGACGGCGCTGCTGATGGCGCTGTCGGCCGGCTACGGCCTTGATTCGCAAGCGAGTCCGGCGCCGGCGCCGGCGCAGGTCCTCAGCTATGCCGATGCCGCCGATCTCGCCCTCGCCGCCCCGGTCGCCGCGCACATACGCGTGACGCGCGCCGTTCCCGTGCGCGCTCGCGACGCGGTCGGGGTCGCTGCCGGGCGCCGCCGCTTCTACGTCGAGGGCGACGTCGTCTCCCTGATTCGCAGCCCCGGATCGCTGCGCGCGCGGGTGGCGTGGCTGGTCGACCTCCCCGACGATTCGCGCGGGCGCGCTGCGCGGCTGCCGCGCCGGACCGAGCTGCTGCTGCTCGCCGCGCCCGTGCCCGGGCGGCCGAACGAGCTGCGCCTGATCGCCGCCGACGCCCAGCTCCCCTACACCCAGGGGGCCGCCGAGCGCCTGCGGGCGATCCTGCGCGAAGCGACCGGCGCCGAAGCGCCCCCCCGCATCACCGCGATCGGACGCGCTTTCCATGTTCCCGGCGCCGTTGCAGGCGAGAGCGAGACGCAGATCTTCCTGCAGACGGAGAGCGGGCGGCCGGTGTCGCTGAGCGTGCTGCGCCGGCCGGGCGAGCAGCCGCGCTGGGCGGTGTCGCTGGCCGAGATCGTCGACGAGAATGCACGGGCGCCGCGGGCGGAGACTCTGCTCTGGTACCGGCTGGCATGCGGCCTCCCGCGAACGTTACCGGCGCCGAGCCTGGCCGAAGCGACGGCCGAAGAGGCTGCGGCGGCGACCGCCGACTATGGCTTCGTCCTGGAATCGCTCGGCCCCTGCGTCCGCACCCGCGCGCGCTGAGGAGCGTCAGAAGGAGGCGAGCTCGACTCCGACCCCGGCGCAGTCGGGATAGATGTCCGGTTTGCGCGCCCGCACCCTGAGCGCTTCGACCCCGCGGCGGGCCGCGACCAGCTCGTAGACCTCCCGCACCAGGGTCTCCTGAAGGTTGAACCGGCGCCCGCTGACGAGAGCGAGGATCTCGGTGCGCAGAAAATCATAGTCCCACGCCCTGTCGGCCTCGTCCTCGGCTGCGAAATGCGCCTCGTCGACCCACAATTCGACGGTGACGAGCAGCCGCTGCGGCCGGCCGATCTCGAAATCGTGGAAGCCGATGTCGAGATCGAGCGCGAAATCCTCGAGCATGATCTTGCGGCTCCGCGGCTGCAGCCGGTCTGGAACGAGCCCGTCGAGCTTGGGAATCCGGGTCATCGCGGCTCCATGAACTGGACGTCCCGAGGCAGCGACAGGAAGCGCTGGCCGCCGTCGAGCGTGATCGTCTGTCCGGTCAGCGCCGGGCTTGCAACGATGAAGCGCAAGGCGGCGACGATGTCCGCCGCCTCGACGCCGCGGCCGAGCGCGTTCATCCGGTGGACCTGCTCGAAATTCTCGCGGCTCTGCGGACCGGAGACGAGCGTCACCGAGGGGGCGATCGCGCAGACGCGGATGCGCGGAGCGAGCGCGCGGGCGAGCAGCTCCGTGAGGCCGGCGAAGCCCATCTTCGAGACGGTGTAGCTGAAAAAATCGGGGTTGGGCTGGAAGAGCTTGGCATCGAGCAGGTTGACGATCAGGCCGCGCTCGGCCCGCGCCGCGAAGGCCTGAGACAGCAAGGCCGGCGCGCGCAGGTTGACGTCGAGATGGGCGTCCCAGCCGTCGACAGTGAAATCCCCATGGGAATCGTAGACGAAGCGCGAAGCGCTGTTGACCAGCAGGCGCAGCGGCGGAAGGCCGTCGGCAGCCGCGAGGATGCGCGCCGCGGCGGCGGGGTCGGCCAGCTCGGCCTGGACGATCGAGGCGGTACCGAGCTCCGCCGCCAGCGCCTGAGCCTCAGCCCGGGACCGGTTGTAGTGGATGAGGACGTGCCAGCCGTCGGCGGCGAGGGCGCGGGCGATCGCAGCGCCGATGCGCTTGGCGCCGCCGGTGACGATCGCGGTGCGTGGGCCCTCATACTCCTCGCTCATCGGCCCGCGGATAGGCCGCGTCACGCCCCCGGGCAAGCGGCCGCCCTTTGCGCCCGCGCAGCCGGCCCGCTACATCGCGGCCATGCCCGCACCCGAGCCTCCTGCCGATCTCAGCGCCCTCAGCCTGGCCGAGATCGCCGAGCTGGTGGAGGCGAAGAAGCTGCCGCCGGTGGATAAATGGGCGCCGTCGCATTGCGGCGACAGCGAGATGCGCATAGCCCGCGACGGCACCTGGTATCATCAGGGCACCCCGATCGGCCGCCCGGCGATGGTGCGCCTCTTCTCCACCATCCTGAGGCGCGAGCCGGACGGATCGTTCGTGCTGGTCACGCCGGTCGAGAAGCTGGCGATAGAGGTGGAGGACGCGCCCTTCGTCGCCGTCGAGCTGAAGAGCGAGGGCGAAAGCGAGCGCCGCAGCCTCGCCTTCCGGCTCAACACCGGGGACGTGATCGTCGCCGGCCCCGATCGCCCGATCCGCCTGAAGGCGGGCGAGGACGGGCCGCATCCCTATGTCGAGGTGCGTCCGGGCCTGGAGGCGCTGGTGGCGCGACCGGTCTATTACGAGCTGGCCGAGCTCGCTTTGGCCGAGGGCGCCCGGCCGCTCGGCCTGTGGAGCGGCGGCGCCTTCTTCGCTCTGGAGCCCGAGGCGTGAGCCTCGCGGCGCGGCTGCGCGCGGCGCTCGAGGCGGGCCACCGGCGCGCGCCGATCCTGATCGAGGGCGACGTCCTCGACGAGGAGGTGCAGGCAATCGGAATCACCCCCGCGGCGGTGCTGGTGCCCGTCGTCGACCGGCCGCGGCCGACCGTGATCCTCACCTTGCGGCCCGAGACGATGCGCAAGCATCCCGGCCAGATCAGCTTCCCCGGCGGCCGCCTCGATCCCGGCGATAACGGGCCGATCGATGCGGCGCTGCGCGAGGCGGAGGAGGAGATCGGCCTTCCCCGCGGCAATGTCGAGGTGATCGGGGTCGCCGACCGCTACCGTACAGTCACCGGCTTCGAGGTGACCCCCGTGATCGGAATCGTTCCGCCCGATCTCCCGCTGGCGCCGCATCCCGGCGAGGTCGCCGCCATGTTCGAGGCGCCGCTCGACTACCTCCTCGATCCCGTGCACCAGGCGGTCCGCACCGCGATGTGGCGCGGCCGCGAGCGCTCCTATTTCGAGATCGACTATGAAGGCCGGCGAATCTGGGGGGCGACCGCGGCGATGATCGTCAACCTCAGCCGCCGCCTGGCGGTCACCGCATGAAGCTTCCGCAAACGGAGTGGCGCAAGCGGCCCGAGATGCGGCGGCTGCTCGACGTGCTCGGCGGCAGCCGCGGCGAGACCCGTTTCGTGGGCGGCTGCGTCCGCGACGCCTTGCTGAAATTGCCGGTGAACGACGTCGATCTCGCCACCCGGATTCCGCCGGAGGAGGTGCTCGACCGCCTGAAGCGCGCCGCGATCAGGGCGGTGCCGACCGGCCTCGCCCACGGCACGGTGACCGCGGTGATCCAGGGCCGGCCGGTCGAGGTCACGACCCTGCGCCGCGACATCGCCACCGACGGCCGCCGCGCCACCATCGCCTTCACCGACGACTGGCAGGAAGACGCCGCCCGCCGCGACTTCACCATCAACGCCCTCACCGCCGACCCCGCCAGCGGCGAAGTGTCGGACTATTTCGAGGGACTCGCCGACCTGCGCGGCGGCCGCGTCCGCTTCATCGGCGATCCCCTGGTGCGCATCGGCGAGGATCATCTGCGCATCCTCCGCTTCTTCCGCTTCCATGCCCGCTTCGGCCGGGCCGAACCCGATTTCGCCGGCCTCGAAGCCTGCACGCTGCGCGCCAACGACCTGATGGCCCTTTCCAGGGAGCGGATCGCCGACGAGCTGCTGAAGCTGCTCGGCTTGCCCGATCCGCGGCCGACGGTAGAGCTGATGGTGGCGCGCGGGATCCTGCGGCCGGTTCTTCCCGAAATCGTCGACGCCACGCCGCTGCGCCGGTTGATCGAGGCCGAGGCGGCGGCCGGAGTCGCGCCCGACCCGCTGCGCCGCCTCGCGGCGCTGCTGCCGGCCGAACCGGAGACAGCGACGGCGATCGCGCTCCGCCTTCGCCTCTCCAAGCGGAAGGTGAAGCGGCTGGCGCTCGCGGCCGAGCGCGCCACCGCAGAACCGCACCGTCTGGCCTATCGGATCGGGCCAGAGGCGGCGGTCGACCGATTTCTTCTCGCCGGGGAGACCGGCCACGACCTCGCCGCCCTCCAGCTTTGGCAACCGCCGCGCCTCCCGATCTCCGGCGGCGACCTGATCGCAATGGGGCTGGTGCCGGGACCTGCGGTGGCGAGGACGCTGCAGGCGATCGAGCGCGAATGGGAGCAAGCCGGCTTTCCCACCGACCGCGCGGCGGTGAAGACGATCGCGCGGCGGCAGGTCGAAGAGGCGGGCGCCTAGTCGCGCGCAGCCGGTCTGGCGAAGCGGTAGCCGGTTCGCTCGTAGCCCAGACGGCGGAAGAAGCCGTGGGCGTTGTCGAGGTCGATGTCGCTCACCGCCTCGATCAGCGTGCAGCCGCGGTCGGCAAGCCGCGCCTCGATCGCCTCGACGAGGGTGGTGCCGACGCCGCGCCGTCGCGCCTCGTCCGCGACGCGGAGGAGAGTGATACGTCCGACCAGCCCGTGCTGGAGCGTCGGCATGATGTGCCAGGCAGCGCAGCCGATGATCCCGTCTTGCTCCGCGACCAGCGGCGGCTCGCCGGCCTGGACCAGCTGCCGAAGCGCTGCCCTCGCCTCGGCGGGAGCGAGACCGAGCAGCGCCGCGATCGCATCGGCGTCCGAGGCCGTGGCCTCGCGGACGACCGGCTCCGGCGGAGGTTCCGGTTCGGGCTCGGGCTCCGGCTCGGGACGCGGTGGCGGCTCGGGCTCCGGTGGCCTTGTGCGTTTCTTCGGCTTCGCCTTCGCGGCCGCCTTGCCGGCAGCGCCGAGCGAGCGCTTCCAGTCCGCCTTGGCGCCGCGGCGCAGATAGTCCTCAATCTCTTTGGCGGTGGCTTCAAGGCCGTCCTTGCCGATGCCGAAGCAATCCTGGCCGGTCTTCGCGTCGGTCAGTCCGTAGCGGCCGAAATCGCCGCCGGGCTTGCGCCGCCGCGACTTGACGAGCCGGAGGCCGCGGTGCGCCGCCATTGCCCTCAGCATCTCGTCGCGCGGATCGGCCATGGCGCCCGGTTATGGCAGCGGCGCGCGCGCCGCAACCGGGTCAGGCGGCAAGCGGCAGGGTGAAGCGGAAGGCGGCGCCGCCGCTTTCTCCGCCATCGGCGAGCCAGATGCGGCCCTGATGCGCTTCGATGATCGTCCGGCAGATGGAGAGGCCGATCCCCATCCCTTCAAGCTTGGTCGACTGGAAGGGCTCGAACAGGTTCGCGCGCGAATCCAGCGGGATGCCGGGCCCGCTGTCCTCGACGCAAACCTCGACGCTTTCGCCTTCGCGCTTCGCCGTCACCGAAAGCCGCCGTTCGTCACTCGCCGCCATCGCCTCGGCGGCGTTGCGGACGAGGTTGATCAGCACCTGCTGGATCTGAACGGGGTCGGCCTCGACCTTGAGCGACGGATCGACCTCCTGACTGTAGGAGATCGCCTTCGCTTCAGCGCCGACCAAAGCGATCGCATTGGCGCCCTCGATCAGGCGCGCGAGCTGGACCGTCTCACGCCTGGCCTCGCCGCGGGCCAGCATCGCGCGGAGACGCTGGATGGTCTCTCCGGTCTGGAGGGTGATCTGCTCGCCGCGCTCGAGCCAGCGCACCGCTTCCTCGACGGCCGCCTCGCCGCCCTTGCGCAGCCGGTTGATGGTGCCGCGCAGGCAGCTCGCCACCGCGGCGAGCGGCTGATTGACCTCGTGGGCGATGGTCGAGGCCATTGTCCCCATCGCGCTCACCCGCGAGGTGTGGATCAGCTGGTTGCGCAGCGATTCGAGCTGCTCGGCGGCGCGGTCGCGCGCCTTGCGCTCCTCGTCGATGTCGACCAGCGCGACGACGCCGCCGCGGATCTCCCCGGTCGAATCGCGGACGGGCCTGCCTTCCATGCGGATCCAGGCGAAGGTGCCGTCGCCGCGGCGGTAATTGACCTCGAGCGACGGGTTCTCCGCCCGCTCCAGTGCCATCCGCGCCAGCGGATATTCGGACCCGCGCACCCGGCTGCCATCCGCATGGTAGGAGACCCATTCGTCATATTCGCCGACGTCCCGCGAGTTCAGTACCGGGTGGCGGAGCAGCTGTTCCAGATAGGGGTTGCCGCTTACGATCCGCCCGGACGGCAGCTCGGCGATCACCAGGCCGACCGGCACCGTCTCGACGATGGTCCGGAGCTGCGCCTCCCGCGCGGCGAGGATCTGCTCCGCGATCTTCTGCGCGTCGATATTCTGCGCGACCTTGATGAAGAAGTCCGGCTCGCCGCGCGCGTCGCGGACCAGCGATACGGTGACCCGCACCCATATGACGCGGCCGTTCTTGCGGACATAGCGCTTGTCCCGCGAATAACGCTCCGCCTCTCCGGCGAGCAGCGCCTGGACGGCATCGAGGTCGGCCTCGAGATCGTCCGGATGGGTGATCTGCTGGAAGGCGCCCGCGACAAGCGCCTCGCGGTCGTAGCCGGTGAGCTCGCAGAACGGCTGATTGACGAGCAGGAAGCGGCCGTCAGGCGCGACCTTGCCGATCGCCGTCCCCGCGCCGGCGAAGATGCGGGCGAAATCGTCCGCCTCCGGCGCGCCGGAAATCCGTTGCTTCACTTGCTTCGACGCCATCCCTGCCCCGCTTCGGCCTGCGCGTCCGCCGGCTGCCCATCCTGTCGCAGATCGTCGCTAGCAATTCTTTAACGAGCGATGCCGTAGAGGCCGCAAGGACAGGCGTGGACAGCCTTTCGAAGACCAGACCACAGGAGTGTACCTCGTGATGAATTCGATCCGTTTCAGGACCGCGATCCTGGTCGGCTGCTGCGCAGCCGGCTTCGCGACCCCCGCCTCGGCCGGCAGCCAGGGCACCACCATCGGCGTCAGCGCCACCGTGACCGCGAACTGCACCGTATCGGCGGCGCCGGTCGGTTTCGGCAACATCGACACGCTCAGCGCCTCGCCGGTCGATGCCACCGGCAGCGTCAGCGTAACCTGCACCAACGGTACCGGCTGGACGGCCGCGGCCGACATTGGCGGCGGCAGCGGCGCGACTTTCGCGACCCGCCGCATGACCTTTAGCGGCAACACGCTGAACTACACGCTCTACAGGGATTCCGGCCGCTCCCAGGTCTGGGGCGACGGCACCGGCTCGACCTTCACGGTCGGCAACACCGGTTCGGGCGCCGCGCAAAGCTTCACGGTCTACGGGCGCATTCCAGGCAGCCAGGCGTCGGCGCCGGCGGGCGGCTACAGCGACACCGTCAACGTCACCATCACCTACTGACCGCGCAAGCGGGACGACCAGGAGGCCGGCCGCTCTTCGGAGCGGCCGGCTTTTTGGTGCGTCCGCGACGCGGCTCAGGCGTAAGGCGGCTTGTGCAGGCCGCGGGGGCTGGTGGTGAAGATCTCGCAGCCGGTCTCGGTGATCCCGACCGAATGCTCGAACTGCGCCGATAGCGAGCGGTCGCGCGTGACCGCGGTCCAGCCGTCGTCGAGCAATTTGCATTCGGCGCGGCCGATATTGATCATCGGCTCGATGGTGAAGAACATGCCGGGCCTGAGCTCCGGCCCGACCCCCGGCTTGCCGATATGGACGATTTCGGGCGAATCGTGGAACTGGCGGCCGAGGCCATGACCGCAAAAGTCGCGGACCACCCCGTAGCGGTGCTTCTCGGCATGGCTCTGGATGGCGTGGCCGATGTCGCCGAGATGGTTGCCGGGCCGCGCCTGCTCGATGCCGAGCATCAGGCACTCATAAGTGACGTCGACCAGCCGCCGCGCCTTCAGCGGCACATCGCCGACCAGGTACATGCGGCTGGTGTCGCCGTGCCAGCCGTCGAGGATCGGGGTGACGTCGACGTTGACGATGTCGCCGTCCTTCAGCACCCGGTCGCCCGGAATGCCGTGGCACACGACATGGTTGATCGAGGTGCAGCAGCTCTTCGTATAGCCGCGATAGCCGAGAGTCGCCGGGACGGCGCCGCGGGCCCGCATCTCGGCATAGACGATGTCGTCCAGCTCCTGGGTGGTGACTCCGGCCACGACGTGCGGAACCAGCGCGTCGAGGATCTCGGCGGCCGCGCGGCCCGCGCGGCGCATGCCTTCGAAGCCCTCGGGGCCGTGGAGCTTGATGCCGCCGGCGCGGCCGATGATCGCGCGATCGCGCTCGATGGTCTCGAACATGAGGCGAATATAGTCACGAGCGGGAGCCTTGGCGAGGGGAGGCCGCGGTTCAGCTGAGCGACAGGCCCTCGATCGCGAAATCGTCGACCTCGCACTGGAACAGGAGCTGAGTCGGCCTGGCCTGCGCGGCGGGGACCAGGCCCCCTGCCTCCCGAGGCCCCTCGCTGCTCTCCCAGCTGGCGCGGCCGCGGAGGGCGCCGTCCGGTGCGATCTCGAACGCGAACCGGATCATGTCGCCGGGAGCGATGACGAACGGGAAGAAGCCGGGCAGCGCCTGGGCAGATTCGTAGGGTGCGCCGTTCCGATGCCGGCCGAACGAGCCGAAGAAATGGTTGGCGACCTGAGGCGGCCCCGGCGCGGCGGGTCCGCTTTCCAGGAACAGGCCCGCGACGGTGCCGTGGCGGCCGTCCAGCAGACCGATGCGCAGCTGGAAACCCGCGGTGACGCCCGGAATACGACGCCCGCCGGGCCGGCCCACCGTCCGCCGCGCAAGCCCGGAAATGCGCGTCGTCCCGGCCGGAATGTCGATCGTCGCGGCGGCCTGAGCGCCCCCGCTGGCGCAGACGAGCGGCTCGCCAGGGACGCCGTGCGCCGCAGTGACGGCGGGTACGGGTGCGGCGAGCAGCAGGGCAGCTGCGGCGAAATCGATCATTGGCCCTCTCCGAACGGGACAGGAATAGCGGGGCAGAGGCCGCTTGGCGACCCGGTCAGGGCTGGGCCGCGCCCCTTGCCGGGAGCCCCCTTTCACGGACGGAGGGCCGGGCAGCGGCCGGCATCTTCGCCATCCGGTCGTAGAGGATCGTCGCCACCGAGGCGGCGAGGTTGAGGCATTCGTAGGAGGGGATGACGACGAAGCGGTGGCATCTCTTCACCACCGGCCCGGGAAGCGAGCCGTCCTCCGGCCCGAACACATAGATTGGCGGGCCGTGCTGGCGGTCTTCGGGCGGCAAAGCGTCGGGATGGACGAAGTCGACCAGGCTCTCCGAATTGGGGCGCAGCTCGACCGCGACCGGCCGCGCGCCGGGCAGAGCCTCGCACAGCCGCGCCAGCGGATCGGCATGGTTGACCAGCACGACGTCCTCGTAGCGCCGCATCCGCTCCTCGCGCGGCAGCCGCATGCCGATCGCCTCGCGGATGCGGTCGCCGCTATACCAGACCTGAGCGATCCCATAGGCGCTGGCGAGCCGCACGATCTGGCCGACATTGTGCGGATATTTGGGCATGTGGAGCACGATCGCAGGCGCCTCCGGCGTGATGCCGCCGGTGCCGGTGCGGCGTCCGCTCCGCCAGATTTCGAGACTCTTCGCGTCGCTCATAATCGCCCTCCGGCGCGGGTCTATCGCTTCGGAGGCGGCGCGGCTATGCGCGGGTCGATGGCGCACGAGCGGATCTGGACGGCTGGCCTGCTGATCATCGGCGACGAGATCCTTTCCGGCCGGATCCAGGACCGGAACGTCGCGCCGATCGCCGTCTGGCTGAACCTGCAGGGGATTCGCCTCGCCGAAGTGCGGGTGGTGCCCGACGACACCGCGGCCATCGTCGCCGCGGTCAACGCACTGCGCGAGGCCTATGATTATCTCTTCACCACCGGCGGCATCGGCCCCACCCACGACGACATTACCGTCGACGCGATCGCCGAAGCGCTCGGCGTGCCGGTCGTGGTCCACGCCGGCGCCCGGGCGGCGCTCGAAGCCTATTATCGCGACCGCGGCGGCCTGACCGACGCGCGGCTGCGCATGGCGCGGGTGCCGCAAGGCGCGGAGCTTATCGAGAATCCCACCTCGGGCGCGCCCGGGATCAGGGCCGGCAACATCTTCATCCTCGCGGGCGTGCCGCACATCGCCGCATCGATGCTGGAGGGGCTGAGCAACCGGCTCGAAGGCGGGCGGCCCTTGCTCTCGCGGACGATCGGCTGCCGGGTGCCCGAAAGCGACGTTGCCGAGATGCTGCTCGCCACGGAGCGCGCGCACGAGGGCTGCCAGATTGGGTCCTACCCCTTCTTCCGCGACGGCCGCTACGGCGCCAATTTCGTCATCCGCAGCGCCGACGCGGCGGCGCTCGACCGCTGCGAGGCGGATCTCCTCGGCCGGCTGGCCGCCGCCGGGTACGAGCCCGTGCACGGCGGCATCTGATACGAAAAGAGCCGGGACCTCGCGGCCCCGGCTCCTCTTCCTTGCACCGGTTCAGGACCGATCAGCGCGCCTGGCGCCGCTGGGCCCGGATCGCCTGCACCTCGTCGCGGCTGATGCGACCGTCGTCATTGGCATCGAGGCGGTCCAGCTGCTCGAGGCGGAAGCGGGTCGCCTCGGCCAGCGAGACGCGGCCGTCGCGGTCAACGTCCATCCGGGTGAAGCCCTGCGCGCCGAAGCCGCCGCGCATGCCGCCACGCGGACCGCGGCCGGCGAAGCCCGGCCCGCGGCGATGGAAGCGCTGCGCACGCCGCTCGCCACGCTCGCCGCGCTGGGCGCGCTCGCCGTCGGCGCGGGGGCCGCGCGGCGCGTCGAATTCGGCGCGGCTGATGGCGCCGTTGCCGTCGGCGTCGAGCCGGGCGAACAGGGCCTGGCGGCGCTCGCCGCGCCGCTGCTGCCGCTGCGCGCGGACGGCGGTACGCGCCGCTTCGGCCTCGGCCTGGGTGACGAAGCCGTCGCGATCGGCGTCGACGCGGGCGAACATCGCCTGCACCCGGCTCTGGACCTGGGCGCGGTCGATCACCCGGCCGCCGTCGCTCTGCGGCTGCGCCGCCGCGGGGGCGGCGAGCAGAACGGCCGCGACTGCGCCGAAAAACACGGATTTATTCATGGGCTTGCTCCTGTCGAATTGGATGCAGGCGCTCTGGCGCACGGCGGCTGACTGGAGCTTGAACGATTCTGGACAGCGGCGCCAGAGCGGGCCAGTTTGCGCCGCCGCCGGCAGCAGAGGGAATCGATGGCAGACTTCACCGCCGACACGTTCGCGACATTGTGCAGCCAGGGCCCGGTCCGCGCGCAGATCGACACCATCGAGACGACCCGGCGAAGCGCCCTCCGCCGCTTCTGGCTGGTGCTGCTGGCGGGCATCGCGGCGGCGCTCCTTGCCGCGGCCCTGCTCTACGGAATGCTCGCCGGAATCCTTTTCGTCGTCATACTCGTGGGCACGATCGTGCTCGCCATGGGGCCGCTCAGCGCGGCGAGCGCGGGGATCAAGCATCCGGCGCTGGAGGCGCTCGCCGCGCATGGCGGCATGACCTATATGCCGACCGGCTTCGATCCGCCGGTGCTGGAAGAGGCGCGCACGCCCCTGTTCGGGAGCTGGCTGTCGAGCGCCGTCTTCACCGACCTGTTCCATGGCGCGGATGCCGACGGCCGCAGGTCCGCCTTCTACGAGGCGACGCTCTCGCGCGGCAGCGGCAAGCACCGCACCGTGGTGTTCAGCGGCCAGGTCTACGCCTTCCAGCGCCGGCGCACGCAAAGCGGCGCCGTGGTCGCCGTGCCGGACCGCGGCCTGTTCAACTTCTTCAAGCCCTCCGGCGGCTTCGAGCGCGTAAAGCTCGAGAACGCGCCGGATTTCGAGAAGCGCTTCGAGCTCTATGCGACGCAGCCGCACGAGGCGACGATGCTGTTCGGATCGCTCACCCTGCGCGCCCTGCTGCTGCGGCTGCGCGAGAGCGGCCGGATCTTCGCCTATATCGGGCCCGAGGACGTGCTGGTCGCGATCACCGGCAAGAATCGCTTCGAGCCCGGCAGCATGTTCCGCTCGCGCGGCGGCGAGGAGAGGGTGCGGCTGATGTTCGACGACGTCTGCGCCTCGCTCGCCATCCTCAACGAGCTGAAGGCGAGCCTGGCGTGACGGGTCCGGGGGGATTGGAGCGGGTGAAGGGAATCGAACCCTCGTCGTAAGCTTGGGAAGCTTCTGCTCTGCCATTGAGCTACACCCGCTCAGGCCGCCCCGATTGCCACGACCACCGGCGCCCGGTCAACATGGCTGCACGCGCCGCCTCAAGCGTTGCAACGGCGAGCGCGATCATGACGAGGAGCGCGGCGACCGCGAAGGTCGTGCGCATGCCTGCGGCGACGCCCAGCGCCGACGAAGCGCAGGCGAAGATCCCACCCATCGCGAAGGCGCCTGCGATCAGCCCGAGATTGCGCGAAAGGCTCAGCATTCCAGAGACGGTGCCGCGCCGGCCCGGCGGGACCTGCACCATCACGCCGCTGTTGTTGGCAGTCTGGAACAGGGCGTAGTGGACGGTGACGACAGCGATCCCAGCGATGTAGCCGCCGACGCCGAAGCTTTCCGGCAGCAGGGCGAGAGCGAGCAGCCCGGCGGTCATTCCGACAAGGCCGAGGAGAGCGACCCGGTTTGTGCCCAGGCGGTCGACGAGGCGGCCTGCCGGGAGGCCGGCGAGGGCCGCGGCGAACGGGCCGGCCGACATGGCGAGGCCGACCTGCGCCGGCCCCAGCGCGAGGCCCTGCGACAGATAGAACGGCCCCACGATCAAGGTCGCCATCATCACGTTCGCGACGATCGTGCTCAGTGTCAGGCCGGCCGCGAGCCCGCGGTCGGCGAGCAGCGCGCGCAGGACGGTGCGGAAGGCTTCTTTGTCGCGGGGCCGTCCCTTTTCCGGCGGGTCGCTTGGCAGCCCGCGCATGACCAGCAAGAGCGTCACGATGCCCAAGGGGACCATGAACAGGAAGATCGCGCGCCAGCCGAAGCCGGCGATGAGCAGGCCGCCGAGCGAGGGTCCGAGCGTCGTTCCCACCGCCGACATCGAACCGAGCAGTCCCAGCGCGCGGCCGGTTCTTGCCTCCGGGACCGCGTCCATTGCCAAAGCCATGCTGAGCGCGATCATGACCGCCGCTCCGACGCCCTCCAGCGTGCGGCTTGCGATGAGGAGGGGCAGGCTTTGCGCGAGACCGCTGAGCAACGCGGAGGCGGTGAACAGGACCACCCCGCCGGCCAGCACGCGCCGCCGCCCGAACCTGTCGCCGAGGCGGCCTGCGGCGACGATGATGCCGGTAAGCGCGAGCAGATAGGCAAGGACGATCCACCGCACCTCGCCGAACGAGGTGCCCCACGATTCCGCCAGCGCCGGCAACGCGACGTTGGCGATGCTCGTGTCGAGCGACGGCAACAGCATCGCCAGTGACAGAGCGGGAAGCAGCCAGCGGCTCGGTTGCGGGGGCTTATCGTTCATGGGTCACCCATAACGGAGCGACCAACATGGCGATATATGCACCCATTGCAGCTTATTGGTGCATGCAACGCCACATATCTGCTATCGGCGCCGGGTGGCCCGGCCCGATCTCAACCTGCTCACGACGCTCGAGGTGCTGTTGGACGAAGGGAGCGTGGCACGCGCGGCGCGGCGACTGCGGCTCAGCCCCTCGGCGATGAGCCGTGCGCTGGCGCGCCTTCGCGCCACGACCGGCGATCCGCTTCTGGTACGGGCCGGGCGCGGGCTGGTCCCAACGCCGCGGGCGACCGAGCTTCGGGAGCGGGTCGGCGAGGTGGTCCGCCAGGCCGAGGCGGTTCTGACTCCTGCGAAGGTGCCGGACCTCGCCGGCCTCGTCCGCATCTTCACTCTCAGGACCAGTGAGGGCTTCGTCGAGAATTTCGGGCCCGCTCTCATCGACCGCCTGACCGCGGAAGCGCCCCGTGTCCGACTCCGCTTCGTGCATAAGACCGACAAGGAGAGCACCGCTCTGCGCGAAGGAACCGTCGATCTGGAAACGGGCGTGGTGGGGATTGCGACCAGCCCCGAGGTGCGGACACAGGCTCTCTTCCGCGACCGCTTCGTCGGGGCGGTTCGCTGCGGACATCCGCTGAGCGGGAAAGAGATCACTCCCCCGCTTTATGCCGCCGGCGGGCACATATCGGTGTCGCGACGAGGCGAGGAGCGGGGCCCGGTAGACGCGCAGCTCGAATTGCTCGGGCTGGAGCGTGAGATCGTCACCATCGTTGCCGGCTTCGCGACCGCGCTGGCGCTCGCACGGGCTACCGATCTCGTCGCCACCGTGCCGGAGCGCCACACCGGGAGGCTGCGCGAAGGCATGCACAGCTTCGCTCTTCCTTTCGCAATGCCCGAGTTCACGGTCGCGATGCTCTGGCACCCGAGACAGGAGACCGATCCCGCGCATCGCTGGTTGCGCGCGTGCCTGCGTGAGGTCTGCGCCGCCTAACGGCCGCTCTTGCGGCGACGCGCCCGCGGGCGCAGAAGAGCCGTCTCCGAACGACGGGAGACACACCATGGCGGAAGCACGCAAGTGGAGGGGCTGGGCCGGGCGCCTCACCCTGATCGCCGCGCTGCTGAGCTTCGGAGGCGCGATTGCCGCCTTGCTGCTCGCCTATGGCAGCGGCCAGGATTGGTGGCACTTCCGGGTCGCCCTGATGTCGCTGCGTTACTGCTTCTTCGCCGCGGCGGCAGGCGGGCTGCTGGCGCTCGTCGCCATCTTCCTGAGGCGGCGCGGCGGCGGCCGGGTCGGCCTCGTCAACCTGCTCGCCATCGTGGTTGCCATCGGCTTCTGCCTGTATCTCTACAATCTCTACCGGACGGCGCGAACGGTACCCCCGATCCACGACGTCACCACCAATCTCGAAGACTATCCGCGCTACTATCGGCTGCGGGTGCGCGACGACAATCTCGCCAACGTTCCCGCCGACGGCCGGCCCGACCTCGCCGGCCTCGCCCCGCGCGAGCGCTGGATGGCCTATCACCGCGAGGCCTATCGCGATCTCGCCACGCTTCGGGTGCCATGGCCGGTGGCCGACACGGTGGGCCGCGCCGAACGCCTCGCCCGCGACCGCGGCTGGGAGGTGGTGACGGTCGACACCAGCCAGGGCATATTGGAGGCGGTGGCGACCAGCCGCTTCTTCCGCTTCAAGGACAATGTCATCGTCCGGGTCAGGCCGCTGTCGGAGGGCGGCGGCGCGATGGTCGACATGCGCTCGATGAGCCGGGTCGGAGTCAGCGACGTCGGCGCCAATGCGCGGCGGATCCGCGACTTCCTCGCCGACCTGCGCGAAAGTCGCTGAAGCCTAGTCCTGCTCGTCCCGGCGGGCGGCGGCGCGGCGCTGCTCGCGTTCGCGCAG
Organism: Allosphingosinicella sp.; assembly: GCA_036386495.1. Classification (GTDB taxonomy): domain Bacteria; phylum Pseudomonadota; class Alphaproteobacteria; order Sphingomonadales; family Sphingomonadaceae; genus Allosphingosinicella. Next base: position 12,734 of record DASVVP010000132.1, on the reverse strand, counting down.
GCGTGCCTCGCGGCCGAGCCTGCGCTCCTCATCGCGGATCTGGCGACCGCGGCGGCGGTCGGCCTCGGCCTGCGAGGTGGTGACGGCATCGACGCCCGCGCTGGCGGCCTTGACCGGCAGCGAGACGACGTCGACCGCGGTCTGGGCGACCTGCTGGACGACGCAGCCGCCGAGCAGCAGCGGGACGGAAAGGGTGAGAAGGGCGCGCATCAGCCGACTATCTCCTTCAAACCATTGCCAAAGGCTGAATAGCGCAGAAATCCGCCCGTTTCCGGCGCTCGCGACGTTGTGATTCACAAGCGAACGTGCTTCATTGCCGGCTCGCGAACAGGGAGGGCATTCATGCAAGACACACCCGAGACACCCGGCACCGGCGGACCCGATCCGCTCGGCGGGACGCCGACTCCGCCGCCCCCGGCCCCGACCGCGGCTCCGGCGAGCGCGACCGCGCCGCCGATCGGCCGCACCAAGGGCGTGTTCGAGCGCGCCCGCGACATCATCATGCATCCGGCTTCGGAATGGCCGATCATCGACCGCGAGCCGGCGACGGTCGGCAGCGTCTTCGTCCCCTACGTCCTGATCCTCGCCGCGATCGGACCGATCGCCGGGCTGATCGGGGGCCAGTTGTTCGGCATGCCGCTGGGCTTCTTCACCTTCAAGCCGCCGATCGGCACGGCCATCGGCATGGCGGTGATGAGCTATGTGGTCTCGATCGCCTCGGTCTTCATCCTCGCCTTGATCATCGACGCGCTGGCGCCGAGCTTCGGCGGCACCAAGAACCAGGCGCAGGCGGTCAAGGTCGCGGCCTATTCCTGGACGGCGGCCTGGCTGGCCGGCATCTTCGGGATCGTCCCGATGCTTGCCTTCCTCAGCCTCGTCGGCCTGTACAGCTTCTACCTCCTCTATCTCGGCCTGCCGGTGCTGATGAAAGTGCCGGCGGAAAAGGCGGCCGGTTACACGGTGGTGGTGATCCTCGCCGCGATCGTGCTCTGGATCGTCATCGCCTTCGTCGTGGCCCGGATCATGTTCAGCATGTTCTTCGGCGGGATGGTGCCGGGAATCGGCGGCTAGAACAGAGAAGCTTCGACCTCGCCCGAAAGCGTGCCCGCGACGACGGCGGCGCGTGCCCGGGCGAGGTCTCCGGCCAGATAGCGGTCACTCGCATAGAATGGGACTTCGGCGCGGATCGCCTGGTGGGCGCGGGCGAGCGCGGGCGAGGTGCCGAGCGGCGCGTGGAAATCGATGCCCTGCGCCGCGGCGAGCAGCTCGATCCCGACCGCGCCGGCGGCATTGCCGACGATGCGCCGCGCCTTCACCGCCCCGTGCGTCGCCATCGAGACATGGTCCTCCTGCCCGGCGGAGGTGGGAATGGTGTCGACGCTGGCCGGATAAGCGAGGCTTTTGTTCTCGCTGACCAAAGCGGCGGCGGTCACCTGCGCGATCATGAAGCCCGAATTGACGCCGCTGTCCTCGACCAGGAAGGGCGGCAGGCCGCTCATCTTCGGGTCGACCAGCACGGCGGTGCGGCGCTCGGAGATCGAGCCGACCTCGCACATCGCGATCGCGAGGATGTCGGCCGCGAAGGCGACCGGCTCGGCGTGGAAATTGCCGCCCGACAGCGCCTCCTCGCCGAACAGCAAGGGATTGTCGGTGGCGGCATTGGCCTCGATCCCGAGCGTGTGCGCGACGCCGCGGAGGAGGTCGAGCGCGGCCCCCATCACCTGCGGCTGGCAGCGGAAGCTGTAGGGGTCCTGGACCCGCGCGCAATCGCTGTGCGAGGCGAGGATTTCGCTCCCCTCCATCAGCCCCGCGAGGACTCGCGCGACGTCGATCTGCCCCGGCTGGCCGCGGGCGGCATGGATGCGCGGATCGAAGGCGGCGGCGCTGCCCTTCAGCGCGTCGGTCGACAGCGCGCCGGAGACGACCGCCGATCCGAACACCCGCTCGGCGGCGAACAGGGCATCCAGGGCGATCGCCGTCGAGACCTGGGTGCCGTTGATCAGCGCCAAGCCTTCCTTGGGCCCGAGCGTCAGCGGCTCGAGGCCGAGACGCTGGAGCGCCGCCGCGGCCGGAAGTACCTCGCCGGCAAGGGCGACCTCGCCGACGCCGATCATGGCCGCGGCGAGATGAGCGAGCGGCGCGAGGTCTCCTGAGGCGCCGACTGAGCCCTGCGACGGGATGACCGGGAGGGCGCCGGCGTCGAGCATTGCCAGCAGGCGCTCGACCAGGACGGGCCGCACGCCCGAATGGCCGCGCGCGAGGCCGATCCCCTTCAGGGCCATCGCCAGCCGGACCACCCGCGCGTCGAGCGGTTCGCCGACCCCGCAGCTGTGCGACAGGATGAGGTTGCGCTGCAGATCGAGCAGCCGGTCGTCGGGGATGCGGGTCTGGGCGAGCAGCCCGAAGCCGGTGTTGACGCCGTAGACGGTGCGGCCGCTCGCCAGGATCGCCTCGACGCATGCGGCGGACTGCCCGATCGCGCTCCAGGCTCCGTCGTCGAGCCTGACCGGCGCGCCGTTCCAGACGGAGCGCAGCTCGGCCAGGGCGACAGAGCCGGGGCAGAGAAGCACGGCGCTCACCACCCTCCTCCGTTCGGCCTGAGCCTGTCGAAGGCCTTCTCTTCTCTTCTGCCGCCAGAAAAGGACGGGGCTTCGACAAGCTCATCCCGAACGGCTTCTGCTTTGACCGAAGTCACCGCGCCACCATCGGCAGATCGAGGCCCTGCTCGCGGGCGCAGGCGATCGCTTCCTCATAGCCGGCGTCGGCGTGACGCATGACGCCGGTGCCGGGGTCGTTCCAGAGGACGCGTTCCAGCCGGCGCGCGGCTTCCTGGGTGCCGTCGGCGACGATCACCATGCCGGCATGCTGCGAATAGCCCATGCCGACGCCGCCGCCATGGTGGAGGGATACCCAGGTCGCGCCCGACGCGGTGTTGAGCAGGGCATTGAGCAGCGGCCAGTCGGAGACCGCGTCCGAGCCGTCCCTCATCGCCTCCGTCTCCCGATTCGGCGAGGCGACCGAGCCCGAATCGAGATGGTCGCGGCCGATCACGACCGGGGCCTCGAGCTCGCCCGACGCCACCATCTCGTTGAACGCCAGGCCGAGACGGTGGCGCTGCCCGAGACCGACCCAGCAGATCCGCGCCGGCAGGCCCTGGAAGGCGATCCGCTCCCGGGCCATGTCGAGCCAGCGGTGGAGGTGGGGATCGTCGGGGATTAGCTCTTTGACCCTCGCGTCGGTGCGGTAGATGTCCTCGGGGTCGCCCGAGAGCGCGCACCAGCGGAAGGGACCGATGCCGCGGCAGAAGAGCGGGCGGACATAGGCCGGGACGAAGCCGGGGAAATCGAAGGCGCGTTCGACGCCCTCGTCCTTCGCGACCTGGCGGATGTTGTTGCCATAGTCGAAGGTCGGCACGCCCATGGCGCGGAAGGCGAGCATCGCCTCGACATGGACGGCCATCGACTTGCGGGCGGCGGCCTCGACCGCGCCGGGGTCCCGCTCGCGCTTCTCGATCCATTCCTCGACCGTCCAGCCGGCGGGCAAGTAGCCGTTGACGGGGTCGTGGGCCGAGGTCTGGTCGGTGACCGCATCGGGACGGATGCCGCGGCGGACCATCTCGGGGAGGATCTCGGCGGCGTTGCCGAGCAGGCCGACCGATGTTGGCGAAGTTGCCGCGGAGAGTATCCTCAACGCCTCGTCCAGATCGTCTGTTGCTTGGTCTAAGTACTTGGTTTCCAAGCGTTTTTCTATGCGGCTCGGCTGGCACTCAATGGCGAGGCAGTGGGCGCCCGCCATCACCGCCGCGAGCGGCTGAGCGCCGCCCATGCCGCCGAGGCCCGCGGTCAGGATCCAGCGGCCGGAAAGGTCGCCGCCATAATGCTGGCGGCCCATCTCGACGAAGGTCTCGTAGGTGCCCTGGACGATGCCCTGAGTGCCGATATAGATCCACGAGCCGGCCGTCATCTGGCCGTACATCATCAGCCCCTTGCGATCCAATTCGTGGAAATGCTCCCAGGTCGCCCATTTCGGCACCAGGTTCGAATTGGCGATCAGCACCCGCGGCGCGTCGGCATGGGTCCGGAAGACGCCGACCGGCTTGCCCGACTGGACGAGCAGGGTCTCGTCCTCCTCGAGCCGCTCGAGCGTGGCGACGATCGCGTCGAAGCTCGCCCAGTCGCGCGCGGCGCGGCCGATGCCGCCATAGACGACCAGCTCCTCGGGCGCCTCGGCAACACGCGGGTCGAGATTGTTCTGGAGCATGCGGACGGCGGCCTCGGTCGCCCAGCTTTTGGCGACGATCTCCGACCCAATGCGGGCGCGGATCGAGCGGCTGTTGTCGCGTCGTGACTGCACTGGTGAGCCTACCCCGTTCGGCCTGAGCTTGTCGAAGGCCTGTCTTCCTTTGGACGCGGACTAAGAGAAGGGCAGGGCTTCGACAAGCTCAGCCCGAACGGTGGGTTCCGTACATCCACCGTCACCCCTCCTCCCCCGCGACGATCCGCCGCTCCGGCCCCGGATGGCCGATCCAGTAGCTGAGCTCGGCCGGGCGGCTTACGCGCCAGACGCAGAGGTCCGCGGCCTTGCCGACCGTCACCGTGCCCGTCTCCGCCTCCAGCCCGAGCGCCTTGGCGGCGTGGACGGTCATGCCGGCGAGCGCCTCCTCCGGCGTGAGCCCGAACAATGTGCAGGCCATGCTCAGCATCAGGGTCGGCGACAGCACCGGCGAGGTGCCGGGATTGCAGTCGGTGGCGACTGCCATCGGCACGTTGTGGCGGCGCAGCAGGTCGACTGGCGGCTGCTTCGTCTCGCACAGCGCGTAGAAGGCGCCGGGCAGGAGCACCGCGACAGTGCCCGCTTCGGCCATGGCGGCGATCGCGGCTTCGTCGGCATGTTCGAGATGGTCGGCGGAGAGGGCGCCATATTCGGCGGCGAGCGCAGCGCCGCCGGTGTTGCTCAATTGCTCGGCGTGGAGCCGGACGCCGAGGCCGAGCCCGCGCGCGGCCTCGAACAGGCGGCGGACCTCGACCGGGGTGAAAGCGATGCTCTCGCAATAAGCGTCGACCGCGCGGACGCCGAGCTCGGCGGCGCGGGGCAGCAGGTCGAGGGTGACGAGGTCGACATAATCGCGGCGGCCCTGCTCGGGCGGCAAAGCGTGGAGGGCGAGCAGGGTCGGCACGACGCGCACCTTTTCGCTCCCGCCGAGCGCCTGGGCCGCCTCGATCATCCTCAGCTCGGTGGTGATGTCGAGCCCGTAGCCGGACTTGACCTCGATCGTGGTGACGCCGCCGCGCATCAGCGCGCGCAGCCGCGGCCGCGCCTGCTCGACCAGCTCCTCCAGCGACGCCGTCCGCGTCGCCTGCACCGTCGAGGCGATGCCGCCGCCGGCGCGGGCGATCTCCTCATAGCTCGCGCCGGCGAGACGCTGCTCGAATTCGTGGGCGCGGTTGCCGCCGAAGACCAGATGGGTGTGGCAATCGATCAGGCCGGGCGTCACCCAGGCGCCGCCGAGCGCGTGGACAATCTTCGCCCGGTAGCCCGCGACTTCGGAGCGCCGTCCGACCGCGACGATCCGGCCGTCGACGACGCCGACCGCCGCATTCTCGATCGCTCCGAACGGCGCCGGCACCGCCGGGTCCATGGTGGCGACGTTGCAGTCGACGAGCATCAGGTCCCACATGGCCTCGCTTTCTAGGCGCACCCGCGGCTATGGGCAAAGCATGGCGTGGCGATCGATCGCGGACCTGCTCGGGGACAAGGGCGAGGTCACCTTGCTCGGTGCACCGATGGAGGCGGGATCGGTGACGCCCGGCCGCTGCGACTTGGCGCCGGAGACGCTGCGGCGGGCGCTGAAACGGTTCAGCACCTACGATCTTGTGACGGGGACCGAACTCGATCCCGAGAATGTCGGCCAGAATCCCGCCACCTGGATTCGGGACGCCGGCGACCTCCCGGTGCGGGGCCTGACGCCGGCCGAAGGCTTCGAGATCATCCGCGACGGCGTGCGCAAGCATACCAATAGCGGCCTCAATATGCTCATCGGCGGCAACAATGCCGTCACCCGGCCCGCCGCGCACGGCCTGCCCCTTCCGCTCGAAAAGGTGGGCGTGATCACCCTCGACGCGCATTTCGACATGCGCGACACCAAGCAGGGCCCGATCAACGGCAATCCGATCAGCTGCCTGCTCGACGACGGCCTTCCCGGCGCCAACCTCTGCCAGATCGGCCTCGCGCCGTTCGCCAACACCTACGACATGGAGGATTTGACGGAGATCGTCGGCAGCCGTTTCTGGACGATCGCCGACTGCAAGGCCCGCGGCATCGCAACCATCATCGGCGAAGCCTTCGAGCGCCTGGCCCACCTTCCGATCCTCTTCGTCGATTTCGACATCGACGTGATCGACGGCGCCCAACTCCCGGGGGCGCCGGGGGCGCGGCCGGGCGGGATGCCGGTCGACATGTTCTTCGAGGCGGCCCGCCATGTCGCGGCTCACCCGAAGGTGAGGCTGGTCGACCTCACCGAGTTCGATCCGTCGCTCGACGTGTCCGACATCAGCGCGCTCACGGCGGGGCGCTGGGTATGCGAGATCCTCGCGGGCTATAGTATGCGGGCGCGATGATCGAGACCGATCCCAAACTCGCCGCCGATTTCCGCCAGGCGATGCGGCGCGTCGCCTCGACCGTGAACGTGATCTCGATCTGTGTCGGCGGCGAGCCGATGGGGATTACGGCGACCGCGGTGTCGTCGATCTCGCTGGACCCGCCGAGCCTGCTCATCTGCATCAACCGCGCCGCCTCGCTGCACACGCCGATGGGCGACGTCGCCCATTTCCGGGTCAACGTGCTCCACCGCGACCAGGAGGACATCGCCCAGATGTTCGCCGACCGCAGCCGCGGCGCGCTGCGCTTCAGCGCCGGCTGGAACGTCGATTGCGCGCTGCCGCCGCGGCTGGTCGACGCCCAGGCCTCGATCCTGTGCCGGCGGATCGACCACCACCAGTTCGGCACCCACTCGATCTTCATCGGCGTGGTCGAGGAGGTGGCGGTGCGGGAGGACGTGCATCCCCTCGTCTATCTCAACGGCCGCTACCTCAGCGCGAGCGATTGAGGCCCAGGGCATCATCCCGGCGGAGGCCGGGATCTCAGGACGAGAAGTCGCGGGCGTCGGTGGAGGACGCCCTGCACTGGCGCCGCCGCCTCTCACCCGCTGAGATCCCGGCCTTCGCCGGGATGACGTGCATTGCGCTCACCCCTTCGTGAAGAGCTTCGCGGGGTCGGCCATTGCCTTGAGCTCGAGGGCGTTGCCGGAGGGATCGCGGAAGAACATGGTCGCCTGCTCGCCCGGCTGGCCGCGGAAGCGGACGGTGGGCGGGATCGCGAACGCGACTCCCGCGTCCGTGAGCCGGTCCGCGAGCGCCCGCCATTGCTCCATCGCCAGCACCGCGCCGAAATGGGGGACCGGCACGTCGTGGCCGTCGACGGGATTGTGCGAGGCGCGCGGCCGCATCTCCGGATCGAGATGGGCGACGATCTGGTGGCCGAAGAAATCGAAATCGATCCACCTTTCCGCGCTGCGGCCCTCCGGGCAGCCGAGCAGGCCGCCGTAGAAAGCGCGCGCGGCGGCGAGGTCGTGGACCGGGAAAGCGAGGTGGAAGGGCGGGAGGGTCACGACATGGGCGATTAGATGATGTGTTTCGAACCGGAAACCCCGTTCGGGCTGTGCCTGTCGAAGCCCTTCCCTTCTCCGGGCATCCGAGCAAGGAAAGGCAGCGCTTCGACAAGCTCAGCGCGAACGGAGATTGATCGTACTTCGTGCTTCCCCGATAGGCGGCTCCGCATGAAGAACAATGTGTTCGCCCTCTTCTTCGGCGCGATCGCCGCCTGCGGGTTCCAGCCGCTCGGGCTCTGGCCGCTGACGCTGGCGGCGTTCGCGGCCTTGCTGTGGCTCGTTGGCGAGGCGCCGCGGCTGCGGAGCGCGCTGGCGCGGGGGTGGTGGTTCGGGGTCGGGCATTTCACGCTCGGGCTGAACTGGATCGCGACCGCCTTTACCTACCAGGCGGCGATGCCGCCCTGGCTCGGCTGGGTCGCGGTCGTCCTGCTCTCGCTCTACCTCGCAGTCTATCCCGCAATCGCCACCGGCATCGCGTGGAAATACGGACGGCGACACCCGCTCGCGCTCGTCCTCTGGTTCGCTTCTGCATGGATCGTCACGGAGTGGCTGCGCGCCACGCTCTTCACCGGTTTCGCCTGGAACCCGGAAGGCGCGGCCCTGCTCGACGCCGCGGGCATTGCGGGCCTCGCCAAGCTTGTCGGAACCTACGGCCTGTCCGGCATCGCCATGCTCGGCGCCGGAGCGCTGCTGCTCGCGGTGCGACGCCAGTGGAAGAGGACGGCCGTCCTCGCCGTGCCGCTCCTCGCCGCCGCCTTGCTCCTCTGGCCGATGCGCGCCAACGAGCCGTCCGGGCCGCGCACCGCGATCCGGCTCGTTCAGCCCAACATCAGCCAGGTCGACAAATGGCGGCCCGGCTTCGACGAGGAGACCCTGCTGCGGCTCGGCAGCCTGTCGCAGGCGGGCCAGAACGCGCCGCGGCTGCTGCTCTGGCCCGAGACCGCGGTCACCGAGCCGCTCGAGGATGCGCGCCGGCACCCGCTCGTCGCGCTGGGCGTCGCGCGCACCCGCGCCGAGGTGCAGCGCATGATCGGGCCGAACGACCTGCTGCTCACGGGCGGCATGGCGGTCAACTCGCGCGACGGCGTCCGCGCCTCGGGCGCGACCAACAGCGTCTACGCGATCGACGGGGGCGGCCGCATCCTCGCGCGTTACGACAAGGCTCACCTCGTCCCCTATGGCGAATATCTGCCGATGCGGCCCCTGCTCTCGGCGCTCGGCCTGTCCCAGCTCGCGCCCGGCAGCCTCGATCAGGACGCGGGGCCGGGGCCGCGGACGCTCGACCTCCCGATCGTCGGCCGGGTCGGCTTCCAGCTCTGCTACGAGATCATTTTCTCGGGCGAGGTGGTCGACCGTACCAACCGGCCCAACTTCCTGTTCAACCCATCGAACGACGCCTGGTTCGGCGAATGGGGGCCGCCGCAGCATCTGGCGCAGGCGCGGCTGCGCGCCGCCGAGGAAGGCCTGCCGGTCCTGCGCGCGACGCCCACCGGGATCACCGCGGTGATCGACGCAGACGGCCGGCTCGTCGCCTCGCTGCCGAGGCACCGCGCGGCCTTCCTCGACGCGCGCCTGCCGCCGCCGCACCCGCCCACCCTGTTCGCGCGCTTCGGCAACGTCCTGCCGATGCTGTTCGCCCTGATCCTCGCCGCGGCGGCGATTGCAGTCGGCCGCAAAGCCCGCTAGGGCGTTGGGAAAGCGGACATAAGGACTTCTTTATATCCGCAAATTCCCCTGATCGAAGAAGGCCCCTCCGCACGATGCGCAGCAATTATCTCTTCACGTCCGAATCGGTTTCCGAAGGCCATCCCGACAAGGTCTCCGACCAGATTTCCGACGCGATCGTCGACCTGTTCCTCTCCAAGGACCCGGAGGCGCGCGTCGCCTGCGAGACGCTGACGACGACCAACCGCGTCGTCCTCGCCGGCGAGATTCGCTGCAAGCCGGTCTATGACGAGGAGGCCTGGCCCGAGCATGGCGGCTGGGCGCCGGGCGCGCGCGACGAGATCGAGGAGGCGGTGCGCGGCGTCGTCAGGCGGATCGGCTACGAGCAGGACGGCTTCCACTGGGCCAATCTCTCCTTTTCGAACCACCTCCACGGCCAGTCGGCGCACATCGCCCAGGGCGTCGACGCCGCGGGCAACAAGGACGAGGGCGCCGGCGACCAGGGCATCATGTTCGGCTTCGCCTGCGACGAGACTCCCGATCTGATGCCGGCGACGCTCTATTACAGCCACAAGATCCTCGAGCGCATGGCCGCCGACCGGCATTCGGGCGCGGCGCCCGTCCTGGAGCCCGACGCCAAGAGCCAGGTCACGTTGCGCTTCGACGACGGCCGCCCGGTCGCCGCGACCGCGATCGTGGTCTCCACCCAGCACGCCAGAGGCTACGACCAGGGCGAAGAGGAGACCGCGCTCAAGGCCTATGTCCGCCGCGTCATCGCCGAGACGATTCCGGCAGAGCTGCTCTCCGACGAGACCGTCTACCATATCAACCCGACCGGCTCGTTCGAGATCGGCGGGCCGGACGGCGACGCCGGCCTCACCGGCCGCAAGATCATCGTCGACACTTATGGCGGCGCGGCCCCGCACGGCGGCGGCGCGTTCAGCGGCAAGGACCCGACCAAGGTCGATCGCTCGGCCGCCTATGTCTCACGCTACCTGGCCAAGAACATCGTCGCCGCGGGCCTGGCGCGGCGCTGCACGATCCAGCTCGCTTATGCGATCGGCGTGCCCGAGCCGCTGTCGCTCTACGTCGACACCGGCGGCGAAGGCGACGACGCGGCGATCGAGCGGGCGATCATGGCGCTGCCGGAGCTGGGCGGCCTCACCCCGCGCGGCATCCGCACCCATCTCGGCCTCAACAAGCCGATCTACGAGAGGACCGCCGCCTACGGCCATTTCGGCCGCGCCGCCGACGGCGACTACTTCCCCTGGGAGCGCACCGATCTGGCGGATAAGCTGAAGGCGGCTTTGGGGGGGTAACTTCGCGACCGGAGCCTAAGGTCCCCGTTCGTCCCGAGTAGCCGTCGAGCGAAGTCGAGACGGCGTATCGAGGGGATCAGGTCCTTCGATACGGGCCCTCGCTACGGCTTCGCCTACTCGGTCCCTACTCAGGACGAACGATGGGGCACTCCCCTCCTGCCGTCGCCGCCGGCCCCTCGGCGAAGCGCGCCCTGATCCAGGGCACCGCCTCCGCCCAGGCGTCGATCCGGGCGTGCGCAAAAGGCGCGGGCGGCATGTGGGGCGCGACCTTCGGCTCGGCGATCAGCTGCAGGCGCCAGACCTGGGGCGCGTGCTCCGCGACCGATTTGTGGTGGACGGCGAGGTCGTCGACGAACACCGCGACGCCGGGGCGAAGCTCCTCGATCAGCTCGACCACCGGGCGGCCCTTGCCGCCGCGGTTGCACAGCACGCGGTGATTGATGTCGAAGCGGGCGAGCTGCTCGATCCGCGCCGCCTCGTGGCGGTCGCCGAGATTGGTGAGGACGACGATGTCCGCTTCCTCGCCGAGCGCCCTGAGCGCCTCGAGCGCGCCGGGCACCAGATTCTGGCGGTGCATCTCGCCGTCGAAAAACTGGTCGAGCAGCGGCCAGATCCGCTCCGGCTCGACCGACGCGCCGGTGGCGCGGTCGCGGATGGCATCGGCGAAGCTGCCCGCCTCGAGCCGCAAGTCGCAGCCATGCGCCTCGCCGAGCCACTCTGCGAAATGGACGAGCATGTGCAGCAGCACCTCGTCGCAATCGGTGATGAGGAGCGGGCGGGTCATCTCAACCACCGTTCGTCCTGAGCTTGTCGAAGGACTGTCCTTTTTTTCTGCGGCCCAAGAAGGAAGGGCAGGGCTTCGACAAGCTCAGCCCGAACGGATCTTAGTTTCATCCCTCGAGCCTCCGCCGCGCGTCGACCAAAGCCGCCGGGTCGACGCCGATCTCCTCCGCGCAGGCGATCAGATCCGGCTCGTGCGCTTCGAGGAAGCGCAGGATCGCGGCCAGCGTCGCCGGCTCGCCGAGGCCGGCGCGCAGGTCCTCCGGGGTGAGGCCGGTGAGCGCCAGCAGCCGCTCGGCGCGAGCGCCGTCGGCGAGCGTCCAGCCCAGAGCGGCGAGGGCCAGAGCGGCGGGATCGCGCTCGTTTGTTTCCTGAATCTTCATCGCTTAAGGTGCTGACAGGGCTTTTCCGAGGCAGTGCCGCGTGGGACAAAAAATCCTCGTTGTCGAGGACAACGAACTCAACCTGAAGCTGTTCTGCGACCTGCTCCGCGCCCATGGCTACGAGGCGGAGCCGGTCCGCGACGGCCGCGAGGCGGTCGACAGGGCGCGCAGCTTCCGGCCCGAGCTGGTCATCATGGACATCCAGATGCCGTGGATCAGCGGCCTCGAGCTGATCGAGCAGCTGAAGGCGGACGAGGAGCTCAAGGCGACGCCGATCATGGCCGTCACCGCTTATGCCGCCAAGGGCGACGAGGAGCGCATCCGCGAGGCGGGGGCCGAGGGCTATGTCTCCAAGCCGATCTCGCTGATGCGCTTCATCGAAGCGGTGCGCGCTTTGCTTGCGCCGGTGGAGGACGAGGCGGAGGCGGAAGAGGCGCCCTCACCGGACGCCGAAACGGAAACGGCCCCCGAGGAAAAAGAGGAAGAACCGTCCGAGACCGTCATCCCGGCGGAGGCCGGGATCTCAGGACAGGAAATCTCCGAAGCCGATGGAGAGCGCCCGGCGGAGACGCCCCCGCCTTTCATCCCCCGGGATCCCGGCCTTCGCCGGGATGACGCAGGACCTAAGGGCGGAACGCCCTAAGGTCGTGCGTCACTTGATCTTGGCTTCCTTGAACTCGACGTGCTTGCGCGCCTTCGGATCGTATTTCCGGAAGCTCAGCTTGTCGGTCTTGGTGCGCGGATTCTTCTTGGTCACGTAATAGAAGCCCGTGTCGGCGCTGCTGACGAGCTTGATCTTGACCGTGGTCGGCTTGGCCATGACAGCCTCTTCCTGAAATGCGGTTGCGCGAAAAATAAAAGCGGCGTCCCCGCCGCTCTCCTGCGCCCGGGCCTCTGCCCCGACGGCACTCCAATGTCAAG
>DASVVP010000131.1:0-17220 GCA_036386495.1 Allosphingosinicella sp. | reverse complement strand
GCGCCGCGCCGGCTCCCCTGTTCGCCCAGACGGAAACACCGCCCGCCGAGGCCGCGCCCGAAGCTGAGGCGGTCGCTGCAGCGGCCCAGGAGCCCGAGGCCGCGGACGACGAGTTCGAGGACGAGGAGGACGCGGCGATCGTCGTCACCGGCGCGAGGCCGCGGGGCTCGGTCGATTCCGACGTCCCGCCCGAGATCGTGCTCAACCGCCGCGACATCAGGGCGACCGGCGCCGGCACCGTCGCGGAACTGCTCGACGCGATCGCGCCGCAAACCCGCAGCGGCCGCGGCCGCGAGGGCGGCGGCCGCCCCGTGGTGCTGCTGAACGGACAGCGCATCTCCGGATTCGGCGAGATCCGCGACCTCCCGCCCGAAGCGATCGAGCGGGTCGACATCCTCCCCGAGGAAGTCGCCCTCCGTTACGGCTACCGCGCTGACCAACGGGTGGTGAACATCGTTATCAGGCGGCGGTTCGACGCCACCACCGCGGAGCTGCAGGGCGGGCTCGCCACCGCGGGCGGCCGCGGCAGCTACGGCATCGACCTCAATCACCTGAAGATCGACCCGGCCGGCCGCTACAGCCTCGATTTCGAATATCAGCATGCCGATCCCTTGTTCGAGAGCGAGCGCGACATCGTCCAGGCCGTGAGCGCCCCCGCCGATGCCGGCGATTTCCGCACCCTCCTCGCCGAGACCGACCAGCTGACGCTCGGCGGCACGATCAACCGCAATGTCCTGGGCAACGTCTCGGCGACAGCGAACGGGCGGCTGGAGATGAACTGGAACACGCGCTTCCTCGGCCAGGATCCCATCGCCCTGCGCGGCCTGACCCGGGAATCGGACGGGCGGACCGCGCATCTCGGCATCATCCTCAACGGCAATGTCCGCCCCTGGCGCTGGTCGCTGACCGGCAATTACGACAATGTCCTGAGCACCAACCGCACCGACACCGGCATCGGCAACGCGCCTGACACCGCGCGCTCGGTTTCGTCGGTCGGCACCGCCGAGTTGGTGACGAGCGGGCCCTTGTTCGACCTCCCCACCGGCCCCGTCTCGGCCACGATCCGCACCGGCTTCGACACGCGCGACTTTTCGAGCGACACGGTGCGCGCCGGCGTCGAGCAGAGCCGCGACCTGTCGCGCGACCGGGGCAGCATTCAGGCGAGCATCGACCTGCCGATCGCCAGCCGCCGCCGCGCCGTGCTCACCGGCCTCGGCAATCTGTCGCTGAACTTCAACGCCGAGGTCGAGCAGCTCTCCGATTTCGGCACCCTGACGACGCTGGGCGGCGGCATCAACTGGTCGCCGATCACGGCCCTCAGCTTCGGCGCCAATTATACCGACGAGGAAGGCGCGCCCTCGATGCAGCAGCTCGGCGATCCGGCGCTGGCGACTCCGGGCGTGCGCGTGTTCGACCTGGTCCGAGGCGAGACGGTCGACATCACCCGGATCGAGGGCGGCAACCCCGCTTTGCTCGCCGACAATCGCCGTGTGCTGACCTTGCGGGCGACGGCGCGGCCCTTCGCGGACAAGGACCTGACCATCCTCGCCAATTACACCAACAGCCGCACCGACAACCCCATCGCCTCCTTCCCGACCGCGACGCCCGAGATCGAGGCCGCCTTCCCTGACCGCTTCCTGCGCGACGGGAGCGGCCGGCTGCAGCGGATCGACGCCCGCCCGGTCAATTTCGCGCGCTCGAGCCGGAGCGAGGTCCGCTGGGGGATTAATTACGCGCAGCCGATCGGCCCGCAGCGGCCCGCGGGCGGCTTCCGCGGGCGCTTCGGCGGGGGCCAGGGCGCGCCGGGCGCCGGCGGTCAGGGCGCTCCGGGAGGCGAGGGTCAGCCCGCACGGCCTGCCGGCGAGCAACCGGCCGAAGGCAGGCCGGCCGGTCCGGCTCCTGAGGGTATGCGTGGGCAGCGCGGCCCCGGCGGCGGCGGTTGGCGCGGAGGAGGCGGCGGCGGAGGACGCGGCGGCTTCGGCGGCGGCGGCGGCCGCTTCGGCGGGCGGCTCCAGCTCGGCCTGTTCCACACCTATCATATCGAGAACGAGATACTGATCCGGGAGGGCGTCCCCGTGCTCGACCTGCTCGGCGGCTCGGCAATCGGCGGCCGCGGCGGCCAGCCGCGCCACGAAATCGAGGCGCAGGCGGGCCTCTTCCGCAACGGCTTCGGCGCCCGGCTCACCGCCAACTGGCAGAACGGCACGACGGTCCGCGGCCGGCCCGATCTCGGCGGCACCAGCGGCGACCTCGAATTCGGCGACTTCACGACCGTCAACCTGCGCTTGTTCGCCGATCTCGGCGCGCGCCGCGACTGGGTCCGCGAAGTCCCCTTCCTGCGCGGCACCCGGGTGACGCTGTCGATCGACAATCTCTTCGACAGCCGCCTCCAGGTGCGCGATGCCGCCGGCACGACGCCGCTCAGCTACCAGCCCGATTATCTCGACCCGCTCGGCCGCTCGGTCCGCCTAACCGTCCGCAAGCTCTTCTTCTGACGCGCCGCCCGCGCTAGCGCGGCGCGGATGGACCAGGCCGAGCCTTTCGACCGACGGCTGCGACGGCTCCGCCGCACGCGCGCCGCCCTGTCCGGTGGGGACGCCGACTATCTGCTGCGCCACGCCGCGGATGAATTGATCGAACGGCTCCAGAGCGTGCGCCGCGAATTCCGCCGCGCGCTCGTGGTCGGCTGCATCGACGAGGCCCTGCCGGCCAGGCTTCGCGCGGTGGGGATGGAAGTCGTCTCCGCCGATGCCGGCCCGGGCCTCGCCGACGTCCAGTGCGACGAGGATCGCCTGCCCTTCGCCGACGCGGCCTTCGATCTCGTCCTATCGGTCGGCGCGCTCGACAGCGTCAACGACCTCCCCGGCGCCTTGGCGCTGATCCGCCGCGCGCTGCGCCCAGACGGCCTCTTCCTCGGCGCCTTCGCCGGCGCCGGCAGCTTGCCCACCCTGCGCCGCGCCCTGCAGGCCGCGGAGGAAGCCGAGAGCCTGCCCGCCTCGCCGCGCATCCACCCCCAGATCGACCTGCGCGCCGCCGGCGACCTCCTCGCCCGCGCCGGCCTGGCTCTGCCGGTCGCCGACGGCGAGACGGTCACCGTGCGCTTCCCGTCGCTGCTCCGCCTGGTCGCGGACCTGCGCGCCATGGGCGCCACCAACGCCCTCGCCGCCCGCTCGCGCCGCCCGCTCGGCCGCACCGGCCTCGCCGCCGCCATGGCCGCCTTCGCCGCCGAAGCCGACGCCGACGGCAAGACCCCGGAGCGCTTCGAGATCGTCTACCTCACCGGATGGGCCCCCTCCCCCGACCAGCCCCAGCCGGCCCAGCGTGGCAGCGCCACCGCCTCGCTCGCGGAGGCGCTGAAGCGGGGGGAGGATTAAGTACGCCAACCTCTCCGTTCGGTCCGAGCGAAGTCGAGGACTCGCTTCGAGCACAGGGATCTTGGTCGCAGCCTCGCTTCGCTCGGGGGTAGTGGGTCAGAGTGGAAGGCGCGTGGGCTTTTAGGAGCGCGCGGCCTGAATGTCCGCAGTGAGTGGAAAGGGACGTTCCCTTCGATCAAGATGGCGTCGGCTTTGCGCCAAATCCTAGACGCTTCGAGCTGGCTCTGAGACGCCCGAAAGCGGTGATTCGTTCAGGAGGACGACCAACGGCCGCTTTCGACCCTTGCGGACATCTTATGTCAGCGCCTTGCCAGCATTTCGGCGCGAGAACCCAGACGCGGTGGCCTGATTAGGGAGTCGGCGCAGCAACGTGTTAGGATAAGAAATCGTCGGTGCGATCCCTTCGGATCGGCGGCTGAGAGATAATAGGCGCTCCCCGTTCCCTCAGGGAGGAGAGAGCGCATGCCAGCACGGATCACGAGCGAAAAGACGCTCGTCAACACCTACACCGTCAACGACCAAATAGGCACGGCGATCACGGCCCGAACCGTCGAGTTGGGAGCGGGCTCCGAAGTGGGCCCCAACGCTATCAACGGCACCGAGGACGACGACGTAATCTTCGGAACGCCGGGCGACGACCTGATCAACGGTCTTGGCGGCAATGATACTGTAGCGGCTGACCTGGGCGACGACGAAGTCCATGGCGGCGACGGGCACGATTTCCTGATGGGTCAGCAGGGCAACGATTTCCTCATCGGGGGTTCCGGCAACGACTTGTTCCGCGGTGGGACGGGCGATGACGTGATTGATGGCGGCGACGGCTACGACCGGGTAAGCTTTTTCCCGACCCCATCCGACCCGGAGTCGACCGGCGTCACCGTCTCGCTGCTGCTGCAGGGCGCACCGCAGAATACCGGCCATGGCATGGACATGCTCGTCGGCATCGAGGCACTGTCAGGTAGTCCAGGCAACGACAGCCTGACGGGCGACCAAGCCGTCAACTGGCTGATCGCTGGCGGCAGCGGAGCCGGCAACGATGCGCTGTTCGGAATGGGCGGCGACGACCTGCTCGAAGTCGGCAGCGGCGACCATAGTCTCGACGGTGGCGATGGTGAGGACATCGTCTCGTTCCGGGGGCTCGGAGCGATTCCCGGGGGCGTCAACGCCAATCTCTTCGTGCAGGGCGGCACCCAGTCCACCGGCCAAGGCAGCATGACCCTCACGGGCATCGAGAATCTTTCCGGGACGCCGTTCGCGGACCTGCTCACCGGCGACAACGGCGACAACCTGCTTGCCGGCGACGATGGCGACGACGCGCTGGTCGGCGCGTCCGGCAATGACCGGCTCTATGGCGACGGTGCGGTCATGGCCGACCTCCCGGCCGGCGTCGGCACATCGGGGCCGCCGACCCTGTTCGCCGACCTGGGCGGGGGCGGCAACGACTCGCTCGATGCCGGCGCCGGCAACGACATCCTCGTCGGTGGCGGCGGCAACGATGCTCTCCAGGGAGGCCCAGGCGACGACCATCTCGATGGGGGTTCGGGAACCGATACGGCGAGCTTCGCCACTGGTGTCGGGCCTGTCTTTGTCGACCTGGACGCCGGAATCGCCTCGGGCGGCGATGGCAACGACACTTTCGTGTTAATCGAGAACGCGCTCGGGTCGGTTTTCGGCGACGAGCTCTTCGCCCATTCGGGCGGAAGCCGACTGGCCGGCAACGGCGGCGACGATTTGCTTGTCGGTCGCGATGGAAACGACTGGCTTCAGGGCAATAGCGGCATCGACAACATGCTCGGCTACGCCGGTGACGACGTAGTCGAAGGCGGCGATGGGAACGATTTGCTCTTCGGCGACGGCAACATTCATTATGACGGGCCGGGCGGCAACGACACGCTGATCGGCGGCGCCGGCAACGACTTGCTGCGTGGAGGGCCCGGCGTCGATAGTCATGACGGCGGTGACGGCTTCGACAGGGTAACCTTCGGCATGCGGGCAGCGACGCAGGGCGTCATCGCAAGCCTCGCCACGCAGACCGTCTCAAATGATGGCTTCGGCAATGCCGAGACGATGACGTCGATCGAAGGCCTCGGCGGCGGCACCGCCTTTGCCGACCATTTCACGGGCGACGATAATGCCAACCTGTTGCTGGGCGAAGCGGGCGACACGCTGATCGGCAACGGCGGCAACGATCGGTTTGGGCTGTACGGCGCGCCGGTCCTGATCGACGGTGGCTCGGGAATCGACACGGTCAATTGGGTATCTGGTGAGATTCTTATGCTTGTTCCCGACAGCGATGGCGACGGGCTTGCGGAGTTCGTGGTCGCGACGCGCGGCGTCCATGTCGCTCTCGAACTGGGGATGATCGTCGACGACGGACTCGGCAATTCAGGGACGCTCATCAGTATCGAGAACATCGGCGGCGGCAGCCTTGCAGACGTGTTGGTCGGCGACGATGCCGCGAACGTGTTGACGGGTTTTGAAGGCGGCGACCTGCTCGAGGGTGGGCTCGGCGATGACAGCCTGATCGGCGGCGGCGGCAGCGACACGGCAAGCTACGCGTCGGCGAGCGGCGCGGTATCGGTGAACCTGGGATCGGGTACCGCCAGCGGAGCCGGTAACGACACGCTCGCCGGCATCGAGAACGTCACCGGCTCAGCCTTCGGCGATACGCTTTTTGGCGACGGCGGCGACAACATGCTTACCGGCGGCGTCGGAGACGACTTTCTTGATGGCCGTGCCGGAGCCGATGCGCTGATCGGAGGCGTGGGCGACGACAATCTCGACGGGAAGGACGGCGACGACGTGCTCGATGGCGGCGACGGTGCCGACGTGCTGATCGGCGGCGGCGGCGACGATTTGATGACTGGCGGCAAGGGCCAGGACAGGTTCGAGTTCGGCGACGGCGCAGGCGACGACCGTATCACCGATTTTGCGAAGAGGGATATGGTCGCCATCGGTGCGGCAGGCATCGACGACTTCTCCAACCTGACGATCGCGAGCGATAGCAGCGGCAATGCGGTCATCAGTTGGGGCACGGGCGACAGCATCACCCTAGACGGCTACAAGGCGAAGAAGCTCTCCGCGGCGGACTTCGATTTCGGCGAACCGACCGCGGCAAGGCTGGCTTCGACCGATACGGGTTCGTTCGACGATAGCTCATTTCGTGCCCTGATCGTCGCCGATGGCTGGTTGCTTTGAATTTGTCGGTGGGCCCCTTGACCAGCTTGGTCCTGGGGCTCAATCGCCTCGGCCAGGGCTAGCGCATTCTTGCGGCATGGATGCGGCACCAAGCGATCGTCGGCAATGGGTGAAAAGCGGACGCAGAGCAGCCTGTCTGCTTCCGGCCAGAAGCAGTCGGCGACAGGGCCGAGCCACATGTCCGAACGGGGTCGCAAGCAAACCTACCGATTCAACCTCACATTTCAGACTGACTCAGTACCGCCGGGGCGCCAAGTCAGACGAGGACGAAGCTACGGCCAACCTCTCCCGCTCGGTCCGAGCGAAGTCGAAGACCTCCAATCCACACCTCGCCATCGCCTCAAATCGCAAGCCCCGGATCGCCCTCGATCACGCTTTGCTCGAGTCGCGGCCGTTCGCCGGGGCGCCAGAGGGGGGCGCGGTGGGCGACGCGGTAGCGGAGGGGGCCGCCGTCGGGGCGGGGCTCCTGGGCCGAGGGACGGGGGATGCAGACGAACTCGGTGCGCATCTCGTCGGCGGAGAGGCGCACGGTGGCGAAGCCGTGGCCGCCCATGTCGACGAAGCTCAGATGCGGCGCGAGATCCGGGTTGCTGAGGGCGCGGGCGCGTTCGGGATCGCCCCTGCTTGCATATTCGAGGCACGAGCGGACGCCGTGGCGCAGCTGCATGTTGACCGTGGGATGCGGCGGCGCGCCGTCCGGCCGGTCGGCCAGGAACAGCGGCCGGAGCGGGTGATCGCGCGGGAAGCGATGCTCGAGCGCCTCGACCAGGCCGGGGCTGGAGATCGAGCCGGTGACGAAGGCCAAGCCGACCGGCTCGAACGGTCTGGGCGGCAGCGCCTTGGCGGCATAGCCGGCCCAGAAGCTGTGCCGGTCGCCCGAGACGATGGCGAAGCCGGTAATGCCTTCGCGTTGCACCAGATCGTAGATCTCGCCCCGCTCGCTGTACGCGGCGCCGAAATCCCCGAGCGAGACGTTGGAATAGCCCGCGCCCGGCCAGGGCGCCGCCGCGAGCCCCTCGGGCAGGTTCTGCGGGTCGCTGCGCCAGTCCAGCGCTCCGAGCGAGTTGCCCCAGATCTTCCATGTCGCAGGCGAGCCGCGCAGCCGATCGAGGAACCAGGCCTTCTGCCGGGCGCCGAGGATCGTGTGCGGCGGGCCCTGCTTGCGATAATTGGCGATCCGGGTTTCGCCGATGACGATCTCGTCCGGCGGATTGCCGCCGTTGAAAGCGCGGCCCGCGTCGAGCAATTCCGCGACCTCCTCCGGAAAGCAATAAGGATGGGCCGGGGTGCCGAGCGGGTCCGATTCCGGATAGTCGCCCGGATCCCGCATCCGGTAGCTGCGCTGATCGGTGACCATCAGATCGAGGTGGCGGCCGTAGCGCAGGGCTCGATAGGCGATGAGGCTGTCTATCGCGGCGAGATTGTTCGGCTCCTGGCCGAGGCCATTGTCGTCGAACGCGGTGATCGGCGCGTCGGCGACGCGCGGCGGGTCGAAGCGGTCGAGCGAGGGGCCGCTGGGCTTGTGGACCCGGGCCGGCTGATATTCGAACCAGGCCTGATTGGCGGCGACCTTCACGCTCTGGGCCGGCCGCTCCAGCGGCGGCGCCTTCAACATGCTTTGCCAGCCCTGCCAGGAGAATTCGTGATTGTCCCAGATCGCCACGAACGGCCAGCGCGCGCGGGCGTCCTGAATGTCGGGATCGTGGAGATAGGCGCGGTAGATGCCGCGATAGCCCTCGACCGTCAGGGGAATGTGGAAATTGCCGACCTTCACGCTGTCCGGAACGCGCCCGATGTCGCGGATCGTGCGGTCGTAGCGGGTCCTTGCGTCTTCGGGACATTGGACGACCTCGTAGATGAAGTCGCCGAGATGGAGGACAAAGCCGAGCTGCTCCGCGCGGGGCCGGCGCTCGTCCTCCCAGATCATCCGGCGCCAAGCCTGCTGGAAGCCCTCGTTGATATTCTGGCAGCTGACGAATGCGAAGCTGACGGCGCGGGGGTCGTCGTCCGCCGGAGCCGTGACGGTGCGGCCGATGCGGCTGCCGTTTCCCTCGGCGTCGGTGAAGCGGTACCAATAGACGCGCGCCGGGCGGAGGCCCGCGACCAGGACCCGGCAGGTCCAGTCGGAGGCTGCCGAGACGGGGACGGGAACGGCGGCGACGACGCGGCGGAAAGCCCGGTCGGTCGCGACTTCGACGGTGAGGCTGGCGCTGTCGACATTGTCGAACGGCCGCCGCGTCCACAGGATGACGCTGTCGGCGGCGGGATCGCCCGAAGCGACGCCCTCGGGGTAGAGATCGCGCCGCTCCCGCCAGCGCGTGCGCGTGGCGCGCGCCGGTCCGCCCCACGCTAGCGCGGCGCCCATCGCCGACGCCATCTGAAGAAAATCGCGCCGGCTGAGTGTCATTCGAGTTTCCTTCCAGCCGCACCGGCAGCAACCGAAAGCAGCAGCACGCAGACCTACCGACTCCGCGTCACATTTCAAACTGATCCACTAACGCTCGGGGCGAAGGGCTGAAGCTAAAGCAGCTTCGCGAGCAAAGCGATCAGCGGGCGGTCGGCGGGCGGCATCTCGTCGGGGTCCATATCGGCCGGTGCGAGCCATTTGAGCGCCTCGGCGTGGAGCGGGCGCGGGTCCCCTTCCCATCTGCGGCAGAGATAGAGCAGCAGGATAAGGTGGCGCTCGCCGAGGGGGGCGCTGGCGAAGCAGGCGGGGGCGAGGTCGACGGCGGCGGAGGCGATGCCGAGCTCCTCCTCCAGCTCGCGGGCCAGGGCCGCCTCGGGCAGCTCGCCCTGCTCCACCTTGCCGCCGGGAAATTCCCAGAGGCCCGCCATGGCGCGCCCCTCGGGCCGCTGCTGGAGCAGGATCCGCCCTTCCGGGTCGACCAGGGCCGCCGCGACCACCATCATCGTCGGAATATTTTCCACTTCCGCGCCCCGCGTCAGCATTCCCTTAACCCTCGCTGCCGTAAAGCCGAGCCTCGGGGAAGACCAGAAGGGCGACAAAAGATGCGCAGGCTGCGGGAGCTGGGGAAGGACCGACGCGGTGCGACTGCGATCGAATATGCCCTGATCATGGCGCTCGTCTTCCTCGCCATGATCGCCGGCGTGCGCGCCTTCGCCGAAGGCACGATCCGCATGTGGGACAATGTCGCCGACAACGTCGCGGTCGGCTGACCCTCAGCCCGAGCGGGTCCCGTAGACGACCAGCTTGACCCGGTCGCCCGGCCGCAGCACTGCATTGGCGGCGAGGCCGTTCAGCGCCCTGAACCTTTCCTGCTGATAGCTGGTATAGGCCATGCGCCCCGCCAGGCTGGCGACGGTATCGCCGGCGCGGACGGTATGGATCTGCAGCACCCGCGGCCGGATCGCCGCCGCCTGCTGGGCCGTGATCCGCCGCAGCGACGACACCATCGACTGGAACGGCCCGATGCCGGTGCCGGCGCGGGTGATGGTCGCGAAATGGTAAGCGTGGCTCGAATCGAACTGGTAGGCGACGACGCTGACGTCGACCACGCCCTGCTGCGCCTGCACCCGGGTTGAGGAATAAGCGACCGGGATGCCGTTGATCGTCGTCGTCTGCGGGGCCGGATACTGGATCCGCCCCTGCTGCCCGCCGAGCGCCTGGAACACCTGGCCGACATAGGCCGAGAGGTTGCCGCTGTAGGGCAAAGTCGAGAATTGCGCCTGCCCGCTTTGGCCGACGATGCTGACCGCGCGCGCGCCGTTCTGCATCTGGAAGCCCTGCGGGATGGTGAAGGCGAGCCTCAGGTCCGGATGGATGAAGTCGCGGCCCTCGATCACGCCCTGCTCGGGATCGTCGTCGAAGATCATGCCGTTGATCGCGGCGAGGTGCTGCTCGCGGTTGCGGATGCCCTGGCCGATGCGGCCGATGCGCTGCGCCTCGGCGGTCGAGCGGCGGACGCGATCGGCGCTGAGCGGGTGGGTGCGCGCCCATGACGGGGTCGAGCGCTGGTCGCCGCCGCCGCCCTGGAAGCGCGGCTCGAGCTCGCTCCAGGTGCCGAGCGAATTGAGGAAGCTCGCCGAAGCGGCTGGGTCGTAGCCGGCGGCGGTCATGTAGCGGACGCCGAGCCGGTCGGCCTCGAGCTCCTGGGTCCGCGAATAGCGCAGGGTGACGAGCTGTCCGGCCTGGCCCGCGATCTGGCCGAGCTCGCCCGAGCCGGTGACCACGCCGACCAGCAGGGCGCCGAGCTGGGTGAGGATGTTCGAGCGCTGCCGCTCCTGGCTGTGGCGGGCCTCGATGTGGCCGGCCTCATGGCCGATCACCGAGGCGAGCTCGGCTTCGTCGTTCATCAGCGCGAGCAGCTGGCGGGTGAAATAGAGATAGCCGCCCGGGACGGCGAAGGCGTTCATCACCGGCGAATTGAGCGCCGAGACGTGGAAGGCATTGGCGCCTCCGGTGATGTTGGTGCGGGCAGTGACTCGCGCAGCGACGGCGCGGACATAAGCGGCGCGGGCGCCCTGCAGCTCGCCGCCGAATTCCTGAACCAGGGCCGGATGCTGCTGCGCCGCGGCGGCCTGGGTCGATTGGGAGATGCTGCGGGTTCGGGTCTGCGCCAGGCCGTCGCTCGCGCCGCCGAGGCAGACGAGCGAAGCGGAGAGCGCCATCAGCGCCTTGCTTCTCATGGGGCGGTACTCCTTACACGGACGAAATCGTCCGCCGGAGAACACCGTTACGGCGCCGATTGTTCCTCGGCGGGAATCCGCGCCGGCTCAGCCGATGGCGAGATATTTCTGACGGCGCTGGGCGCGGAGCGCGTCGCGCGACAGGCCGGCGAGGCCGTCGAGCTCCTCCTCGATCGCCGCGCCGAGGCTCTCGATCGCTTCTTGGGGGGCGCGGTGCGCGCCGCCCAGCGGCTCCGGCACGACGCGCTCGACGACGCCCAATTGCTTCAGGTCCTCGGCGGTGATCCTCATCGCCTCGGCGGCGTCGCCCGCCTTGTCGGGGCTGCGCCACAGGATCGAGGCGCAGCCCTCCGGCGAGATCACCGAATAGACCGCATGTTCGAGCATCAGCACCTTGTTGGCCGCGGCGATGGCGATGGCCCCGCCCGATCCGCCCTCGCCGACCACGGCCGCGACCATCGGCACGCCGAGAGCGAGGCACTGCTCGGTCGAGCGGGCGATCGCCTCGGCCTGGCCGCGCTCCTCGGCCTGGACGCCGGGGAAAGCGCCCGACGTGTCGACCAGGGAGACGACCGGAAGCCCGAAGCGGTCGGCGAGCTGCATCAGCCGCATCGCCTTGCGATAGCCTTCGGGCTTGGCCATGCCGAAATTGTGGCGCAGCCGGCTGGCCGTGTCGTCGCCTTTCTCGTGGCCGATCAGCATCAGCTTGCGCCCGCGGAAGCGGCCGAGGCCGCCGACGATCGCCTGGTCCTCGCCGAAGGCGCGGTCGCCGGCCAGAGGCACGAAATCCTCGACCAGAGCGGCGACATAGTCCTTGAAATGCGGCCGCTCAGGGTGGCGGGCGACCTGGGTCTTCTGCCAGGGCGTCAGGCGCTGATAGGTCTCGCGCAGCAGCCGCTCCGCCTTGGCGCCGAGCCGGTCGATCTCGGCGTCGATGTTGAGCTCGCCGGCCGAAGCGGTCTCGCGCAGCTCGGTGACGCGCGCTTCGAGCTCGGCGATCGGCTTTTCGAAATCGAGGAAGGTGGCCATGAAGCGCGGCGGTTACGGCTTGGCGTCGGGCGCGTCAACGCGGCGGGCCCGGCTCCGCGCCGCGTCGGCGAGCGGATGCCGGCTGTTGACCAGCTCGATCAGCCGGCGGCTGTCGACATGGGTGTAGATCTGGGTGGTGGCGATGTCCGCATGGCCGAGCAGTAGCTGGAGCGCGCGCAGATCCGCCCCGCCTTCGAGCAGGTGGGTGGCGAAGGCGTGGCGGAGCACGTGGGGGCTGATCCGCTCGGGCGGAATGCCCGCCGCCGCCGCGAGCTCGCGCACCAGCTGGTAGAGGCGCACCCGGCTGAGATGCTTCCTGCCCGAAGGGAACAGCCACGGCGACTCGCGCGGCACCAGCTTCGACCACGCGCCGACGGCCGCGCGGGCGCGGTCCGAGATCGGCACCAGCCGCTCGCGCCCGCCTTTGCCTTTCAGGATCAGGAAAGGCCGGTCGGGCGAGACCGCGTTGCGCGGCAGCGAGACCAGCTCGGTCGCCCGCAGCCCCGACCCGTAGAGCAATTCGATCAGCGCCGAGAGCCGCAGGGCTTCCGGAGCCCCCTCCCCTTGTCGGCGCTCGATCTCGGCGAAGAGCCGCTCGACGGCCGCGCGGTCGAGCACCCTGGGCAGGGAGCGCTCGGCGGCGGGACGGGGCAGCGCCGCCGAGGGATCGTCGGAGCGCAGCCCCTCGTCGGCCAGGAAGGCGAAGAAGCGCCTGAGCGCTGCGGCCTTGCGGGCCACGGTGGCGCGCTTCAGCGGCCGCCACGCTTCGGCGAGGGTCTCGAGCTTCTCCGGCGCCGCTGCGGAAAGGCGGCCGCCGAGCAGTTCGGAGGCGCCGCGCAGGTCGCGCTCGTAGGCGAGCAAGGTGTTGCGCGCGGCGCCGGCCTCGGCGGCCATCATCTCCAGGAAGGCGGCGATCAGCCGGCGATCCTCGCCGTCGCCCGTCACAGCCGCATCAGGGCTTCGGCCGCGATCATCCGCGCTTCAAATTCGAGCCCGGAGAGTCGGAGGGCGCGCACGATCCGGAACAGATAGGGCGGGGGCACCCGCGACCAGTCCGGCGCCTGCATCCCGACCGCGGCGAGCAAGGCGACGGTGCCCGGCTGGCGGGCGCGCACCGCCTCGTCGAGGGCGCGGGTCCAAAGGTCCTCGCGCGCGATCGGCATGCCGAAGCCGGCCGCGAGCTGCGATGCCTGGTCGGCGGTGATCCGGTCGAGCCCGGCGAGGCCGGCGACGAGCAGCTGCGTGCGGCGGTCGTCGCGGCTGTCGTCGGCCGCCTGGAAGGCCTCGATCGCCGCCGCGGCATCGACGGTCGGGCGCGGGGCTCCGACGGCGAGCAGGGCTGCGGCGAGCGGGTCGGCATCGCCGGCATTGACGATTTCGCTCCAGCGCGCCGCCTCGTGATCGAGGCCGGCGCTGAGCATCGAGGCGATCAGCTCGTCGGCATCCTCGCGCTGCTCTTCGCTCGGCGCGATCCGGGTCGCGGCGCCGGCGGTGAGGATGCGCCGGCCGTAGCGCTGCAGCGGGCCTTCGCCGTCGTCCCAGAGGTCGCGAAGGGCGCGAATGCGCCGGCCGGCGTCGCGGTCGGTGAAGGCGGTGCGCAGGCGCCCCGCCGGCGTGTCCCCGGCGTCCTCGGCCTCCGCGCTCTCGAACAGCAGGCTCTCCATCTCGACCAAGGCGCTGCTCGAGAAGACGCCCAGAGCGGCGGCGACGAAGGCGGAATCCATCCTGCGCTCGACGGGGACCATCGGCGCGCGCGCGAACCAGGCCTGCATGCGCGGCCCGGCTTCGCTCACCAGCCGCTCGGGCACCTCGGCGCCGGTCGCGCCGGCCAGGCCGAACCGCCAGGGAGTGAGGCGGTCAACCTCCTCCCAGCGCAGGCTGACGGCGCGGCGGCTGTCGGTGCCGGCGCCGATCACCTTTTCGGCGAGCAGAAGATCGGCGCCGCTCGCCTCGCCGCGGTTGCGGGCGCGGTCGATCAGCTCGCTCGCCCGCGCCGCGTCGCCGGCCAGAGCGGCGCAGATCGCGTCGGCCATGCCCCAGACCGGCTGGTCGCCGAGGCGGCGCCCGGGCTCGACCAGCGGGCAGAGCGCCCCGGTATCGGATGTGGCGAGGGCGGTGTCGAGCGCGGCCTGGATCATGGCCGGCGTGTAGGCGACGACATCGACCGCCTGGACGAGCGAACGGGCGGCGTCGGCCTCGCCCATCCTGAGCAAAAGAGCGGCGCGGGCGGCGACCCAGTCGACCGGGTCGACCGCGGCGGGCGAGGGCATTCGCGACATCAAGGCGCGACGGAGCAGCATAGAGTTCCAGCGCGAGGGCAAGGGCGCCTCGAGCTGGCGCATCAGGCTCGCCAGGTAGGCGCCCCGGGCGGTGCCGAAGGCGTTAGGGCCGAGGCCCCAGTTGGAAGGATCGAGCGAGCCGACCATGTCGGTCGGGCGGCGCAGGTCGTCGGGCACGTCCTGCGTGTAGCTCGGGCGGAACCGGGGCAGCGCTTCGAGATCCTGCTGCGCCGAATCGGTCACCTCCTGGACCGGCGCCTCGGTCGGCGAGGGGGCGGGCGCCGCTTCGTTGGACGGGTCGGCGGGAGCCGGGTCCGACGGCTCGGCCGGCGTCTCGCGCGGCGTCTCCTTCGGGGCCGGCTCGGGCTCACCGAAGCCGGGCGGGAGCAGGGATTCCGGCGTGTCCTGCCCCAGAGCCGGGATCGCCGCGGCGAGCGCCGCGACGCCGGCGATCAGGACGCCCCTAGCGCGCCAGCGCCGCATTGGTGACGTCCTGCTCGATCCGCTGGGTCGGCACCTCGGTGTCCACCGTCGACAGCCAGACCAGGAAGCCGACCAGCAGGACCAGCAGCAGGAGGAGAAGCATGGGAAGCGGCGAGCGGCGCCGGCGGGGCGGCGGTGAAAGCATGGACGATCTGCGCATGGCCGGCCTTTTGCCCCAGCCGGCCGCGCTCTGTATAGCCCCAGAAAGGATGGCGAGCACCCTTCCCCGCTTTGATCGCCCGATCGTGCTCGTCGGCTTGATGGGCGCCGGCAAGTCGACCGTGGGGAAACGGCTGGCGCGGCGGCTCGAACTCCCCTTCGTCGACGCCGACGAGGAGATCGAGCGCGCCGCGGACCGCTCGATCGCCGAGATTTTCGACAGCTTCGGCGAGGCGACCTTCCGCGACGGCGAAAGGCGGGTGATCGCCCGGCTGATCGAAAGCGGGCCCAAGGTGCTGGCGACGGGCGGCGGCGCTTTCCTGAACGAGGAGACGCGGGCGCTGATCCTCGAGCGCTGCATCGCGATATGGCTCGACGCCGGGATCGAGACTTTGGCCGAGCGCGTCGGCCGGCGCGACCACCGGCCGCTGCTCCGCGGCAAGGAGCCCCGCGTTGCGCTCGGCGCGCTCGCGGCGCAGCGCAACCCCGTCTACGCCGAGGCCCATCTCCGGGTCAGCACCGAGCCGGTCCCGCACGAGGAAGTAGTCGAGCGGATCGTCGCGGCCTTGGCGTCAGCCGGGTAAGGTTTCGTCCTCGGCCCGGTCGCCGATCGGATTCCAGGGGCTGAACATGTTCTCGCGCAGCGCGCGGATGTCGCCTGTGGCGCTCTGCCTCTCCAGCCGCTGATGGTCGCGCTCGCGATATTGGGAGATGACCCGCTCGACCTCCTCCGCGTCGACCTTGAACGTGAGCAATGCCTCGCGGCCCATGCAGACAGCCGATTCGAAGACCTCGCGGATGACGCAGTGCAGATCGAGGCTGCTCAGCTCGATCAGGTGGAGCCGGTCAAAGGTGCGGACGAAGACCGAGGCCTGCGGGAAGGCCTCGAGGATCGGCTCGAGCCTCCGAGCGCTGAGCGGCGGGCCGTCCTGGCAGAAGAAGATCGCCTCGGCCTCGCCGGCGCCGGCCAGCCGCAGCAGGTCGATGCGGGTGCCGTCGCCATAATAGACCTTCATGCCGAAGCTGCCCGAGATCTCGATCTGGCTCGGCTTCGAATCGATCAGGGTGACGCCGATCTCCTTGGCCATCATGATCTGCGAGACGGTCTGGCCGAACCGCCCGTAACCCACGACGATGGCTCGTGACGGCGCGGATTCCTCCGGGCCGTCCATATCGTCACCCTGGCGCCGGGAGGCGCGCTGGTCGAGCTTGTCGTTGAGCATCATCAGGAAGGGCGTGGTCGCCATCGACAGAGTGACGATCGCGCCGAACAGGCTTGCCGCCTCGGGCGCGATCAGGAACGCGCGCTGCGCCTGCGCGAACAGCACGAAGCCGAACTCGCCGCCCTGGCTGAGCAGCAGGCCGAGCGCCAGCGCTGGCCGCCATGGCGTGCGGAAGAAGCGGGCGAGGCCGAAGATGATCCCTGCTTTCACCGCGATCAGCGCCAGCGCCATCAGGATGACGAAGAACGGGCGCTCGGCGATCACCCCCAGATCGAGCATCATGCCGACCGCGAGGAAGAACATGCCGAGCAGGATCGACCGGAACGGCTCGACGTCCGCCTCCAGCTCGTGCCGGTAGGGCGTGTCGGCGAGCATCACGCCGGCGATGAACGCTCCCAACGCGGTCGACAGGCCGAGCAACTCCATCAGCGCGGCGCTGGCGATGATCGTGAACAAGGCGGCGAAGACGAACATCTCGCGCTCGCCCAGATTGCCGATCAGCCGGAACAGCGGCCGCAGGATGAACCGCCCGGCCAGCACCAGCCCGACGATGGCGCCGACCGTGTAGAGCGCGAGCACCCAGCCCGGCGGTCCGCCGACGTCCGCGGGATTGCGGCTCATCGCGGCGATGATGGTGATCAGCGGCACGATCGACAGGTCCTGGAACAGAAGGATCGAGAAGGCGCGCTCCCCGAACGGAGTGCGCAGCCGCCCCGCCGACTGCAGCAGCGGCAGCACCTGTGCCGTCGAGGACAAGGCCAGCGGCAGGCCGAGCGCCAGCGCCGCGGCGCCGCTCGAGCCGGTCGCGAGCCAGACCAGCGCCGAGAC
>DASVVP010000130.1:0-13632 GCA_036386495.1 Allosphingosinicella sp. | reverse complement strand
GCTCCACCCCTCCCCAACCCCTCCCCCTCAAGGGGAGGGGCCAGAAAACTCAAATGGCGCCCAATATCTCCTCGGCCTTCTTGATGTTGGGCGGCGCGCCGACGTCGAACCAGAGACCCTGGTGGACGGCGCCGAAGCAGCGGCCCTGGGCGATCGCGCGGTCCCAGAGGAGGTTGGTCGAGAAGGGTCCTTCGGGAAGAGGACCCTCGAACAGCCGCTTCGAGATCATCTGGATGCCGGTGTAGACGAAGGGCGCGACGCTGCTCGCCTTGCGGCGGCGCAGCTTGCCGCCTGCGCTCATGTGGAAGTCGCCCTGGCCCTTGTGGCAATGCGCCTGCGCCAGGGGAACGACCAGCAGCAAGGCGTCCATTCGCGCTCCGTCCCAGCAGGATGCGAGCAGCCGCAACGCGTCGACCGGGCCGTCGACCCAGAGATTGTCCGAATTGACGGCGAGAAACGGATCGGCGTCGATCAGCGGCAGTGCCCGGACCAGGCCGCCGCCGGTCTCCAGCAGCAGCTCGCGCTCGTCCGAGATCGCAATCTCAATCCCTTCGACGCAATTCTTCAGATGCGCTTCGAGGAGCTCGGCAAGGTAGTGGACGTTCACCACGGCTTTTCGCACGCCGGCGGCGCGGAGCCGGTCGAGGCAATGGTCGAGCAAGGTGCGGCCGGCGACCTGAACCAGCGGCTTGGGCCGGCTTGCGGTCAGCGGCCGCATCCTCTTGCCGAGCCCTGCCGCCATCACCATCGCCACCTTCGGCACGGCCGCCACCGGATCGGGCCGCAGCGCGAGCGGCGCGCGGCGCTTCATGCCGCCGCGCTTTCAGTCCAGGCGGCGGCGCGCTTTTCGGGCGGCACGTTGGCTTCGAACCAGCCGCGCACGGGGGCCAGCGCCGGATGGCCGAGGTTGCGCTCCAGATAGCCCCACACACGGGGCTGGAGGGGCAGATAATGGGGCTTGCCGTCGCGCTTCCACAGGCGCGTGAAGATGCCGAGAATCTTCGTGTTCCGCTGCGCGCCCAGGACTTCGTAATGGGCGCGGAAGAGAGCGTGGTCGGCAACGTTGGCGGCGGCGCAATAACGGTCGATCATCACCTCCTCGAGCGCCGGCGCGACGTCGCGGCGGGCGTCCTGGAGCAGCGAGACGAGATCGTAGGCTGCATGGCCGGCCAGTGCGTCCTGAAAGTCGAGCAGGCCGAGATCGCTGCGATCCGGGAGGACCATCAGATTGTCGGCATGATAGTCGCGCAGCACGAGCACGGGGTTCGCTGCCGCGACGTGCAGCACCCCCCGCCAAGCCTCGCGCCAGGCGGGCAGATAGGAGGCTTCGTCCACCTCGAGCGCGAGCGCAGGGGCGTACCATTCGGGGAACAGCACCGCTTCGCGCTCCATCGCCGCACCGTCATATGGCGGAAGGTCGGCGGGTGCCGCCTGGCCGGCGAGGCGCGCGAGGATGTCGATCGCGGTCTCGTAGATGGCGCGCTCGCGCTGCGGTTCACGCTGGAGCAGCGGACCCACCCGGTCGTCCCCGAAATCCTCGAGCAGGAGCAGCCCCTTGCCGCGGTCGATCGCGAGCGGTCGCGGGGGGGAGAAGCCACGGTCGAGGAGGTGCCCCGCGACGGCCAGGAAGGGCCCGATATCCTCATGCTCCGGCGGCGCGTCCATCAGCACCGCGCTTTCCCCGCCGCGAACGACGCGGAAGTAGCGGCGAAAGCTGGCATCCCCCGCCAGCGGCAGGATCCGGGCGCCTTCCCAGCCATGCGCGGCGAGAAATTCCGGCGCCGCTGCCGGGGGAATCATCGGGGAGGCCATCGCTCCCCCCAAGCCGCCGGGGCCCTGGCTGTCAAGGCGCGGCCGCCCTCCCCCGCCGGCTCGATCCGGAGGCGGAGCGCGTCCGGCCACAGGGCCGCGCCGAGCCGCTCCGGCCACTCGACGGCCAGGGCTGAGTCGAGCCGCGCCTCGTCGAGCCCGAGCTCCTCGATCTCGGCGGGGTCCTCGATCCGGTAGAGGTCGACATGCCAGAGCGGCAGCCGCGTCGCCGGCGGCTCGTAAGCGATCACCAGGGGAAAGGTCGGGCTGGCGACGTCCCCCTCGAATCCCAGACCGCGCAGCAGGCCCCGCGCCAGCGTCGTCTTGCCCACGCCGAGTTCGCCGGAGAGGGCGACGACGTCGCCGGGGCGAAGGAGGGCGGCGAGGCGGGAACCGAAGGCTTCGGTGTCGTGGGGGCCACGGAGCAGGAACGGTGTCAAAGCCCCTCCCCTTGAGGGGGAGGGGTTTGGGGAGGGGTGGAGCCTCCGGAAAGAGCGCTGCCCAGATGACAAGTCCACCCCCACCCCAACCCTCCCCCCTCAAGGGGGAGGGAGCGCTCGGTGTCCCGCAAACAGGCTCTCACCCGGCACTCCGCGGCAGCCTGATGATCACGGCGGTGCCCTCTCCCAGCTCCGAGTGCAGCTCGATCGAGCCGCCGTGCGCCTCGACGAACTGCCGCGCCAGCGGCAGACCCAGGCCGACCGCCGGCTCCCCGCCGGGCCCATCTTCGGCGGTGCGGTTGAATCGGTCGAAGACCCGCGCCTGATCTGCCGGGGAGATGCCCCGCCCGTTGTCCGAGACGACGATCCGCGCTTCGCCGTCCACGCCGTCGGCGTGGAGCAGGACGCGGCCCCCTTCGTCGGTGTAGAGAAACGCGTTGGAGAGCACGTTGCCGAGCGCCTGGCCGAGCCGCTTGCGGTCGCCGGTGATCGCTCCGACCGAGCCGTCCACTTCGACCGCGAACTCGATCGCCTTGCGCTCGGCGCGCGGCCGCACCTCTTCCGCGGCCTCGCGGCAGAGGCCGGCGAGATCGACCTCGTCCTCGGCGAGAAGCAGGCTGCCGCTGTCGCTCTGGGTGAGGTCGAGCACATTGTCGATCAGCACGCCGAGCCGCACCACGCTTTCGAGAATCGCGCTCACATATTCCCCGGCATCGGGCGGCAGGTCGCCGGCGTAACCGCCCGCCAGCATCTCTGCGAAACCGCCGATCGACGTGAGCGGCGTCCTCAGCTCGTAGCTCATGTTCGAGACGAAGGCGGTCTTCACTCGGTCCGCCTGCTCGAGCGCGTCGTTGCGGTCGCGCAATGCCGCCTCCACCCGGCGGCTGTCGGTGACGTCGAGCATGGTGAAGAGCGCGTTGCCGTCCGGAAGCGGCACCGCGGCGAATTCGAACTCGCGCCCGTCGGTCAGCGACAGGCGGCCGCTCCTCTGCTTGCGCTCGACGGTGGCGCTTCGCACCAGCTCGCGCACGAGAGTCGCGTGGCCCGGGTCGCGAAGCTTGCCCGCGATCTGGCGCGCCAGCGCATCGACGCGCGGATGGGCGGCGAGCTGCTCCTCCTCGAACCCCCAGAGCTCACGGAAGCGGTTGTTCCAGAGGTGGAGGCGGCCGTCCGAGGCGAAGACGCCGACCGCCTCGAACAGATTATCGAAGGTCGCGGTGCGCACGCGCAGCAGCGTGTCGCGCGCGGAGGCGAGCTGGATCTGCTCGGTCCTGTCCTCGAAGATGGCGAGCAGGCCGCCGTCGGGAAGCGGCTGGGCGACGACGCGAAGATGCTTGCCGCCGGGGAGTAGCCATTCTTCCTCGGCGGCGGAGAGGCCGGCGGTGAACCAGCCGCGCCTTTCCTCCTTCCAGTCGGGGAAGTCGCGCACCTCGGGGAGGTTGCCGGTCTCGCGCATCGCATCGATCACCCGATCGAATTCGGGCGCGTCCGCGAGGAATTCGGCGGTGAGCGAGAACAGGCGCGCGAAGGGCTGATTGAAAAAAGCGATGCTGCGGTCGCGGCCGAACTGCGCGACTCCGGCCGAGAGCCTGTCCAGCATATCGCGTTGCGCGCGCACGAAACGGGCGAGCTCGGCGCGCGCCTGCTCGCGCTCCTCGACATCGATCGCAAAGCCCGCCACGCCCGCGCCGATCGGCACCTCGACCACCTGCATCATCCGCCGCTCCCCGGCCACCGTCGCCGGCAGAGTCCGGATCACGCGCTCGCCCGCGTCGGGCGCAGCGGGGCGCGGGCCCTCTTCGATGAGCTCGATCCCCGACTGGACGACCTCCTGCGCATCCGCCGCCTCGACGGCTGCGACATAGGCGCCGTTGACCATCGCCAGCCGTCCGTCGGGCCCGCGATGCCAGACGGGGAACGGAGCCGCTTCGACCAGGGCCGACAGCGCGTCCAGCGCGCCCCCGAGCCGCTCCTCCTCGCCGCGCAAGATCGCCGCCTCGTCCTCTGCCTCGGTCGCGTCGAACAGCCAGAGCAGCACCGTGCCCTGCGGCCACTGCCGCGGCGCCGGCCCGCCGAGCACCCGCAGGGCTCGCGACGAGCCCGGCAGGCGCACCGCGCGGACGAAGCTGCCGCCGGCGGCGCAAGCCTCCTCGAGCTCCCCGGAGAGGGCCGCGGCATCGTCGTCGGCGAAGGCGCTCGCAAGGTCGCCCCACTGCGCCGGCAAGCCGTCGAGGCCGAGCAACGCCGACACGCGCGCGGAACCTTCGAGCCTGCCGTCGCGGCCGACGATCAGCGGCACGGCGGGGCCGGTCTCGACCAGGGCCTCGGCGCGACCGCCGGATCGGCGGCCCCTCGCCGCGAACCGCGCCCGGCGCAAACCGTGCAGGACCGCGGCGACGGCGAGGCACAGCCAGGCGCCGCCGACCAGCGCGAGCAGCACCAGCTGCGTGCGCGTCAGCTCAAGCATAGCCGCGTCGGCCTCGATCGAACCCGGGACATCGCGCCTTCTGTAGACGGCGGCCCCGCCGAGCGGAAGGATCAGTAGCGGTAATGGTCCGGCTTGAACGGGCCCTCGACGGGAACGCCGATATAGGAGGCCTGTTTGTCGCTGAGCTTGGTGAGCTTCACGCCGAGCTTGTCGAGGTGCAGCGCGGCGACCTTCTCGTCGAGATGCTTGGGAAGGACGTAGACCTGGTTCTCATACTGGTCCGCCTTGGTCCACAGCTCGATCTGGGCCAGCGTCTGGTTGGTGAAGCGGGCCGACATGACGAAGCTCGGATGGCCGGTGGCGTTGCCGAGGTTCACGAGACGGCCCTTGGAGAGGACGATGATCTTCTTGCCGTCCGGGAACTCGACCTCGTCGACCTGCGGCTTGATCTCGGTCCACTTCATGTTCTGGAGCGCGCCGATCTGGATCTCGGAATCGAAGTGGCCGATGTTGGACACGATCGCCATGTTCTTCATCGCCCGCATATGGTCGAGGGTGATGACGTCGGCATTGCCGGTGGCGGTGACGAAGATGTCGGCGCGCGGCGCTGCCTCCTCCATCGTCACGACCTCATAGCCCTCCATCGCCGCCTGCAGAGCGCAGATCGGATCGACCTCGGTGACGATGACCCGGGCGCCGCCGTTGCGCAGCGATGCCGCCGACCCCTTGCCGACGTCGCCGAAGCCGGCGACGCAGGCGACCTTGCCGGCCAGCATCACGTCGGTGCCGCGGCGGATGGCGTCGACCAGCGACTCCTTGCAGCCGTAGAGATTGTCGAACTTCGACTTGGTGACGCTGTCGTTGACGTTGATCGCCGGGAAGGGAAGCTTGCCCTGCTTCGAAAGCTCGTAGAGGCGGTGGACCCCGGTGGTGGTCTCCTCGGAGACGCCCTTGATCGCCTGAACGGTCTTGGTGAGGAAGCCGGGCGACTTGGCGATGACGCGGCGGACGGTGGCCTGGAAGACCTCCTCTTCCTCGTTGGTCGGCGCCGGGAATTCCTCGCCCGCCTCGACGCGCGCGCCCCAGAGCGCGAACATGGTGGCGTCGCCGCCGTCGTCGAGGATCATGTTGCAGGTCTGGCCATCACCCCAGTCGAAGATGCGCTCGACATAATCCCAATATTCCTCGAGCGTCTCGCCCTTGACGGCGAAGACGGGGACCCCCGACGCCGCAATCGCGGCGGCGGCATGGTCCTGGGTCGAAAAGATGTTGCAAGAGGCCCAGCGGACCGTCGCGCCGAGCGCGGTCAGGGTCTCGATCAGCACTGCGGTCTGGATGGTCATGTGGAGCGAGCCGGTGATGCGCGCGCCCTTCAGCGGCTGCGCCTCGCCGAACTCCTCGCGAAGCGCCATCAGGCCCGGCATCTCGGTCTCGGCGATCTCGATCTCCTTGCGACCATAGTCAGCAAGCGAGATGTCGCGGATCACATAATCGTCAAAACGGGGCTGGGCACCATTATGGGCGGGGGTCGCCAAGGCGGGTCTCCTCGAGGAAAAGAAAAGACCGCCGGCAAAGGCGAGGCGGTCGCGTGCCGGTTCCCCTAGCCGCGACCGCCCCCGAATGCAAATATAAAGATATCTTTATATGTGACCCTGCTCGGGTCTCAGTCGAGCGCGGAAGCGGTCTCGAAGCTGATAGGGCACTGGCCGCCGGGAACCGCCGGCGCCGGGCCGAAGCGCTGCTCGATCTCGACCAGACGCTCGATATCGCCGTTCGCCGCGACCGCTTCCGCCGCGACGGACGCTGCCTCGGCGCAGGATTCGCCCGTCGTCCGGTCGGCTCCATAGGCGTTGGCGAGCGAAGTCGCGAAGCGGTCATATTCGGTCTGCGCACCACTGCCGAAGCCGCGCGAGAATTGCGCCATGATCACCGCATTGGCCGCCTGCAGGGTCGCGCGGTTGGTCCGCACGAACTCGTTATAGGCCCCCAATATGTCGATTCCGTAGGCGCGGCAGCGCAGGGCATCGACCATCAGCCGCGACTGCAGGTCGCGCACCTGCGCGGCGGCCACCTGGCTCTCGTTCCAGCAGCTCATCGTCGCATGCGCCGGCACTGCCTCCAGCGCCATCAATGCGGCGGCCATGCACAAGCCGCCCTTCTTCACCGGTCCCAACATCATATGTCCCCTCGTCCACAGGAGGGCCGCCGCAGGCCGCGGACGGCCATCGGTCAGGCTCTCACCGACGGGTTGGGAGGAGATGAAGGGAGGGGGTTAAAGGAACAGTTACGTTCCAAGGGACAGTTACTTTCACGCGCTGCGGCTGCATTCCAGGCTCGGCGAGAGGAAAGTTACTGTCCCCTGATCGCAGGCGCCGGAGGGGACAGTTACTTTAGCAGGCTCGGCGTTCTCCCCGCCGACTCGGCGCCGGAAAGTAACTGTCCCTATGCCCGGCCGCTTTGCGCGGTGAGCAGGCGGGGATCGACGCCGGCGCTGCGGAAGGCGGCGGCCCAGCGTGTGTCGACCTCGCAATCGTAGAGCAGGTCCTCGGTGCCCGGCGTCACGAACCAGCCGTGGCGGCCCATCTCCTGCTCGAGCTGACCCGCGCCCCAGCCGGCATAGCCCAGAGCGGCGATCCAGCGCGTGGGGCCCCTCCCCTCGGCGATGGCGCGCAGGATGTCGAGCGTCGCCGAGAGCCTCCAGCGGCCGCCGACGTCGATGCTCTCGGCTCCGCCCCAATCGGGCGAATGGAGGATGAAGCCGCGCTGCGGCTCGACCGGGCCGCCGGCATGGATGGCGCAGTCCGGCGCAGCGCCGGGATCGATATCGAGCTGCTTCAGCAGGCCGTGGAAACCGATCCGGGGCACGATCCGGCCGAGGCCGATGCCGAGCGCGCCGTCCTCGTCGTGGACGCACATGGCGATCACCGCCTTGTCGAAGCGGGGATCGCCGATGCCCGGCATAGCGAGCAGGAACTGGCCGCTGAGGAAGGGTGGCTGGTCCATGGCGGCCGCTATAGAAGCAGGCCGAAGGCGCTGCTAGAGCGCCGCCGACACCCCCGCACCAGGCGAAAGGATTACGAGATGAGCATCAAGGTCGGCGACCGTCTCCCGAAGGCCGGTTTCGTCAAGGCGACCCCGGAAGGGCCGCAGCCGGTCGACAGCGAGGACTATTTCCGCGGCCGGCGCGTAGCCTTGTTCTCCGTCCCCGGCGCGTTCACGCCGACCTGCTCGGCGCGGCACCTGCCGGGATTCGTGGAGAAGGTCGACGAGCTCAAGGCCAAGGGCGTCGACGAGGTCGCCTGCACCGCAGTCAACGACGCGTTCGTCCTCAACGCCTGGTCGGAATCGGCGGGCGCGGGCGGCAAGGTGACGATGCTCGCCGACGGCAATGGCGATTTCGTCGAGGCGATCGGCCTCGCCGCGGATTTCGGCAAGTTTGGCATGGGCAAGCGCGGCCAGCGCTGGTCGATGATCGTCAACGACGGCGTCGTCGAGGACCTCAACGTTGAGGAGCCCGGCGCGTTCGAAGTCTCCAGCGCGGATTATATGCTCGCCCGGCTGTAGAACGAGCGATCAGCGCGGCGCGAGCGCGTAATCGACGCCGACGACGACGAAGGTCATCACCTGCCCCTCGGCCATCGAGCGCTCATAGTCGCGGAAGGTGCGCAGGGCGGTATTGCTTTCGCTGAGCGCCATGCCGAGGAAATCGAGGCCGGTGCGCTCGGTCACGCGGAGGATGCGCGCGATCCGCATGTTCATCGCTTCGACGTAGGATTCGGCATCGGCGCGCGCCCGGCGCATGGCCTCGGTGCGGGCCGCGCGGCGGGCGGTGCTGTCGTCGTCCAGCGTATAGACGGGAGCTGCGGCCGTGACGTTGTCGATCGCCGCCAGGTTGCGGTGCAGCGCGGGGCCGGCAGCCGCGTTGCGAAGGCGGATCGTGACCGTGCCGCTGGCATAATGGATCTCGCCCGATGCCAGGGTATCGGCGGCATTGAGCAGCATGTCGGACGTGTAGTTGCCCCCGCCGTAAGTGGTGGAGCTGACGTTGAGCGTGGACGCATCCACGTCCGCCGCCGCGACGCCCGCGGCGCGCGCTGCGGCCGTGACGCGCTGCACGGCCGCGGCCCCGGCCCGGCGCGCCGACGCCTCGCTGGTCTCCTCCGCCGCGATGGCGACGCTGATCGTCGCGCCGGTCGCCGGCGCCTGGCTGATCCCGACCGCATTGATCTCGAGCAGCACCTCGCCCGGAGCGAGCGGCGGCAGGTTGACCGGACTGTCGGCCGCGGCCGGGACCGCGATCAGCAGCGAGGAGGCGGCCAGCCAGACGACGACGATGAACTTGCGCATGATGTATCCCCCCGTCCGGCCTACCCTCGCCGGACGGGGAGCATAGCATGGGCTCGCCGGATCACCAGCCGCAGCGGCGGCCCTGGTTCTGCTCGCGCAGCCAGCTCTGCAACGGGCGGAAATATTCGATCATCGCGTCGCCCGACATCTCGCGGCTCCCGGTGAAGGCTTCGAGCGCGTCCGGCCAGGGACGCGAGGCGCCCATCGCCAGCATCGCGTTCAGCCGCTGGCCGACCTCGCGGTTGCCGTAAAAGGAGCAACGGTGGAGCGGGCCCGTCCAGCCCGCCTGACGGCAAGCCGCCTGGTAGAACTGGAACTGGAGGATGCGGGCGAGGAAATAGCGGGTGTAGGGGACGCTCGCCGGGACGTGATATTTGCCGCCCGGATCGAAGCTTGCCTCGGTGCGCGCGACCGGGGGCCTGATGCCCTGATATTGGAGCCGGAGGCGGTCCCAGGCGGCCTGATACTGGTCGGGCGGGATCTCTCCCGAGAAGACGCCCCAGCGCCAGCGGTCGATCAGCAGGCCGAAGGGAAGGAAGGCGATCTTGTCGAGCGCCTGGCGCAGCAGCAGGTCGCGGTCCTGCTCCGCGGTCGGCAGCTGGTTGCGGTTGAGCAGCCCGATCTGGACCAGATAATCGGGCGTGACCGAGAGAGCGATGGTGTCGCCCACCGCCTCGTGGAAGCCGTCATTGGCGCTGTTCTGGTAGAGGAAGGATTGCTGGTTGTAGGCGCGCTGATAATAATTGTGGCCAAGCTCGTGATGGACCGTGACGAAGTCGTCGGCATTGACCCGCGTGCACATCTTGATGCGCAGATCCTCGATATTGTCGACGTCCCAGGCCGAGGCGTGGCAGACCACCTCGCGGTCGCGCGGCTGGGTGATCATCGAGCGTTGCCAGAAGGTCTGCGGCAGCGGCGCGAAGCCCAGGGAGCTGAAGAAGCTCTCCCCGGTGCGCACGATACGCTCGGGCGTGTAATTGTTGCGCTCGAGCAATTGGGTGAGGTCGTAGGTCGGGCGCGCGTTGGCCGTGCGCGGGACGACCACGTCGTAGATATTGCCCCATTCCTGCGCCCACAGATTGCCGAGCAGGTCGGCGCGGATCGGACCGGTGGCGGGCTGGACCTGATCGCCATAGGTGCGGTTGAGGCCGGCGCGGGTGAAGCAGTGCAGCTCCTCGTAGAGCGGCCGCACCTGGTTCCACAGCCGGTCGGTGAGCGCGGCGAATTCGTCCGGCGGCATGTCGTAGACCGAACGCCACATCGCGCCGGTGTCGCGGAAGCCGAGGTCGCGGGCGCCCTGGTTGGCGATCTCGACGAGGCGGACGTAATCGCGGCGCATCGGCGCGCCGACATTGTTGTTCCAGCTCGTCCACATCTCCTGGAGCTGGGCCGGGTTGCGGACGGTGCCCATCCGCGCCTCGATCTCGTTGCCCGTCAGGCTCTCGCCGTTCATCGTCCCGCGCCCGCGGCCATATTGGGACTGGAGGCGGGTCGCGATCGTGTTGAGCTCTGCGGCGGCGCCGGCAGTGGTCGGAGCCGGCAGCGTGATGCCCGAACGCATGATGTTGAGCTTGCGCCGGGTGTCGGGGCTGAGGCCGGGCACGTTCACATAGCGCGCTGCCTCGGTGGCGTAGCGTACCTGCATCTCGGTGCCGATCGTGCCGAAATAGGCTGCAAGCGCGTCGGTATCCTCGGTGATGTAGGTCGCATTGACCCACTGGGCGCGGTTCCCGATCACGGAAAATTCCGCGAGCTCGCGCTCGGCCCGCGCGACGAAGGCGTCGGCGTCCGCCGCGGTCGGCTGGGTAACCGCGGCTGCCGGCGGGGTCTGCTCGGCGGCGGCCGGCGCCGCGGCCTGCTGCTGGTCGGCGGAAGCGGTGGTGCAGCCGGCGGCGAGGATGGTCGCGGCGGCGAGGGCGAAGAGCGAGACGGTGGACTTCATAAGGGGCGCGTCCTCTCTGGTCTGTTGTCGCGCCGCTCTTTGCTCCTCCCCCGCGTCGGCGGTCAAGACGCGAGGAAGCCGGCGATGGCGCGCCCGAATTCCGGCCTGGTCACCGCGCTCATGTGATTGCCCGGCACCGCGACATAGCGTCCCTGGGGGAGCAGCTCGACCAGTTCTTCCGCGGGTCCGTTGTCCCGATCCTCGGCGCCGGAGACGACGAGGGCAGGCGCGGCGATCGAACGCAGCTCGTCCTCGCGCGAGTCGACGAAGCTGCCGAGCAACGGCAGCATCGCCTGCGGATCGCCGCCGGTCGTCTTCAGGAACGCTTCGGCCAGCCATTCCGGCGAGCCGCGCTGATGGGTGCCGAGGCCGGTCAGGATCTTGCGGAAATGGCCTGCGCGGCGGTGGACGTCGAGCATGCCCCGGAGCCCCATCCCCCCAATGACGAGGCGCCGCGGCCTGGCGCCCGAGATGACCATCCGCGCCGCGGTGCGTGCGCCCAGCGAATAACCGCCGAGGTCGTAGTCGGTAAGGCCGAGATGGTCGATCAGCTCGAGCCCGTCGCGCGCGAGGACGTCCTGCGGATAGCTCGCCTCGTCATGCGGAGCGCCGCTCTCGCCGTGCCCGCGCAGGTCCGGCATGATCACCCGGCAGCCCCGGTCGGCGATCTCGGCCGCGTGGCCGAACTTCAGCCAGTTGGTCTCGGCGTTGGAGAACAGGCCGTGGAGCAGCACGACCGGGCGCCCCTCGCCGACCTCGTGCCACGCGAGATCGACGCCGTCCGAGGCGGTGAAGCGGGAACTAGCCGGGGAATTCGCCGGTGGCCGCGATCCATCGGTCGACGAGGGGCTGATACTCATCGGTGCGCTTCTCCGGCAGGCCTTCGGTGTTGAGCCAGGCGCGGTGCATGCTCTCCGCGCCGAAATGGTGCCTGGGCACGAAACGCGACGGATCGTCGAAGGAGCCGACGGTGAGGTCCATATTCTCGCCGTCGGGAAAGGCGAAGCCGAGCGGCGTGCCGCATTCCCGGCAATAAGGCCGCCGCGCGATCGGCGAGCTCCGATACCAGTCCGGCTCCCGCTCCCAGGCGACCGCGTCCTTCCTCACCTGCTTGAACGCGATCGAGACGCCCCCGGTCGCCCTCTGGCACATCCGGCAATGGCAGAGATAGGCGTCGTCATTCTCGATCTCGGCAGCGTAGCGCACCCTCCCGCACGCACAGCCGCCGGTCATCCTCTCGCTCATGGCCTCTTCTCCCACCGCCAGACCAGGCCGTCCTCGGGATCCGTCACTTCTCCCGCAAAGGCAAAGCCGTTGCGGCGAAGCGCCCGGTTGGACGCATTCTCCTCCGGCAGGGTGTGGGCGATGGCCAGCGACGC
This sequence comes from Allosphingosinicella sp., assembly GCA_036386495.1. Classification (GTDB taxonomy): domain Bacteria; phylum Pseudomonadota; class Alphaproteobacteria; order Sphingomonadales; family Sphingomonadaceae; genus Allosphingosinicella. The sequence continues at coordinate 1,287 of DASVVP010000130.1, read as the reverse complement.
CCCCGCTCCGAAGGCGATATTCGTCAGCTCGCCCGCCATCGCCGTTGCGTGACCGCGCCGCTCGTAAGCGGGAAAGGTGATGTAAGCGAGCTCGACGGCGCCGCCTGCGTCCGGCGCGGTCTTGAAGGCGCACAGGCCGATGACGGTGCCGCCTTCATATGCGAAGTAGGAGCCCCAGGGCTCCGGGCGCGGTTTACCGTTGAGGAGATCTATCGTCTGTTCGAGAACTTCGCGGGCGCCGGCAGGGTCGCCGCCGAAACCCGGCGCGAGCTCTGCCGCTACTCGCGCGGCGTCGAGCCCGGGCTGTAGCGGCTCCAGCGTCACGCCGCCTTCCGGAGGTGCTTTCGGCCAAGCAGTTCGGCGATCTGCACGGCGTTCAGCGCCGCGCCCTTCCTGAGATTGTCGGAGACGCACCACAGGCTGAGGCCGTTGTCGACGGTCGAGTCCTCGCGCACGCGACTGACATAGGTCGCATATTCGCCCACGCATTCGACCGGAGTGACGTAGCCGCCGTCCTCGCGCTTATCGACCAGCATGATGCCCGGCGCCTCGCGCAGGATCTCCTGCGCCTTCCTGGCCGAGATCTCGTTCTCGAACTCGACGTTGATCGCTTCCGAATGGCCCACGAAAACAGGCACGCGGACGCAGGTGGCGGTCACCTTGATCTTGGGATCGAGGATCTTCTTGGTCTCGACCACCATCTTCCACTCCTCCTTGGTCGAGCCGTCGTCGAGGAAGGAGTCGATGTGGGGGATGACGTTGAAGGCGATCTGCTTGGTGAACTTCGCCGGATCGGCGCTATCGCCGACGAAGATGTTGCGGCTCTGCTCGAACAATTCGTCCATTCCCGCTTTGCCCGCGCCGGAGACCGACTGGTAGGTCGAGACGACGACGCGGCGGATGGTGGCGAAATCGTGGAGCGGCTTCAGCGCGACGACCATCTGCGCCGTCGAGCAGTTCGGGTTGGCGATTATGTTCCGGCGTCGATAGAGGTCGATTGCCTCGGGGTTCACCTCGGGCACGATGAGCGGCACGTCCGGGTCCATCCGGTAGAGCGAGCTGTTGTCGATCACCGTGCAGCCCGCCTGGGCCGCCTTGGGCGCATAGGCCTTTGAGGCGTCGGAGCCGGCAGCGAACAAGGCCATGTCCCAGCCCGAAAAGTCGAAATGCTCGATGTTGCGGACCTTGAGCTCGCGGCCCGAGTCGCCGAAATCGAGCAGGTCGCCGGTCGAGCGTGGCGAGGCGACCGCGGCGATCTCGTCGAGCGGGAACTGGCGCTCGGCAAGG
>DASVVP010000129.1:0-68459 GCA_036386495.1 Allosphingosinicella sp. | reverse complement strand
GACTGACAAGCCGAAGCTGGGAGCGCGCGCGCCGCTCGGCCTCAAGCGCACCGTCGAGGTCGGCAAGGTGAAGCAGAGCTTCAGCCACGGCCGCTCGAACACGGTGATCGTGGAGACCAAGAAGGCGCGGACGCTGCGCCGTCCCGGCGACCCCCTGCCGCAACCGCCGGTCGAGGAGGCGCCCAAGCCGGCCGCTCCCGTCGCGCGTGCCCCCGAGCCTGCGCAGCCGGCGGCGAAGCCTGCCGCCCCGCAGCGCCCCGCCAACGACGCCGCCACCCGGCGCGAGCTCCAGGACCGGCTGCTCCGCGAGGCCGAGGAATCCCGGCTGTCGGCGCTCGAGGAAGCGCGCCGCCGCGAGCATCGCGAAGCCCAGGAAGCGACCGAGGACGAGAAGCGCCGCGCCGAGGATAATCGCCGCGCCGACGAGGAAGCGCGGCAGCGCTCCGAGGAAGAGGCGAAGCGCGCCGCCGAGGCGCCGCAGGCTCCCGCCGAGGCTCCGGCGGCAGCGCCCGTCGCCGACGACGAGGACGAGGCGCGCCGTGGCGGCCACGCCCGGCCCAAGCATCACGCGCCCGCCGCCAAGCGTCCCGAGCCGGCCCGTCCCGGCCGGCCGCCGCGCGGCGGCGACGATCGCCGCCATTCGGGCAAGCTAACCGTCACCCGCGCTTTGTCCGGCGAGGACGACAGCCGCGCCCGCAGCCTCGCCGCGCTCCGCCGCGCCCGCGAGAAGGAACGCCGCCACCACATGCAGTCCGGGCCCGCCGCCAAGCAGGTTCGCGACGTCGTCGTCCCCGAGACGATCACGGTGCAGGAGCTCGCCAACCGCATGGCCGAGCGCGGCGCCGACCTGGTCAAGGCCCTCTTCAAGATGGGCACGCCGGTCACCGTCACCGAGACGATCGACCAGGACACGGCCGAGCTGCTGATCGAGGAGTTCGGCCACCGCATGGTGCGCGTCTCCGAATCCGACGTCGACATCCAGACCGCCGACGTCGATCCGCCCGAGAGCCTGCAGCCGCGGCCGCCGGTGGTGACGATCATGGGCCATGTCGACCACGGCAAGACGTCGCTGCTCGATGCCATCCGCGGCGCCAACGTCGTCTCCGGCGAGGCCGGTGGGATCACCCAGCATATCGGCGCCTATCAGGTGAGCCTGCCCGACAAGTCGAAGATCACCTTCCTCGACACGCCGGGCCACGAGGCCTTCACCGAGATGCGCGCCCGCGGCGCCGACGTTACCGACATCGTCATCCTGGTGGTGGCGGCCGACGACGGGCTCAAGCCGCAGACGGTCGAGGCGATCAACCATACCAAGGCGGCCGGCGTGCCGATGATCGTCGCGATCAACAAGATCGACAAGCCGGGCGCCAATGCGCAGAAGGTGCGCGAGGAGCTGCTCCAGCACGAGATCGTGGTCGAGGATCTGGGCGGCGACGTCCAGGACGTCCAGGTCTCGGCGCTGAAGAAGACCAATCTCGACGGGCTGCTCGAGGCGATCGCGCTTCAGGCCGAGATCCTGGAGCTGAAGTCCAATCCCGACCGCCCCGCCGAAGGCGCGGTGGTCGAGGCCAAGCTCGACAAGGGCCGCGGCCCGCTCGCCACGGTGCTGGTCCAGCGCGGCACCTTGAAGGTCGGCGACATTTTCGTGGTCGGCGCCGTCCCCGGCAAGGTCCGGGCGATGATCGACGACAAGGGCAAGCAGGTGAAGGAAGCCGGCCCGTCGGTCCCGGTCGAGGTGCTCGGCCTGTCCGGCGTGCCGTCGGCGGGCGACACGCTGACCGTGGTCGAGAACGAGGCCCGCGCCCGCGAGGTAGCCGCCTACCGCCAGGGCCTGCTCGACAGGAAGCGCACGACGTCGGCGCCGGTCAGCCTTGAGAACATGTTCGCGAGCCGGACCAGCACCACCAAGGAGTTCGCCCTTGTGGTCAAGGCCGACGTGCAGGGGTCGGCCGAGGCGATCGTCAGCGCGGTCAACCGCATCTCGACCGAGGACATCAAGGCACGGATCCTCCACAGCGGGGTCGGTGCGATCACCGAGAGCGACGTCATCCTCGCCCAGGCGAGCGGCGCGCCGATCATCGGCTTCAACGTCCGCCCCAACGCCAAGGCGCGCGAGATCGCCGAGCGCTCGAACGTCGAGTTCCGTTACTACGACGTCATCTACCACCTCACCGACTGGGTGCGGCAGGCGATGGCGGGCGAGCTCGGCCCCGAGATCGTCGAGACCGTGCTCGGCCGCGCCGAGGTCAAGGAAGTGTTCCCGGCCGGCAAGAAGGACAAGGCGGCCGGCCTGCTGGTGCTCGAGGGCGTCATCCGCAAGGGGCTGCACGCGCGGCTCACCCGCGAGGACGTCATCGTCTCCAAGACGACGATCTCGTCGCTGCGCCGCTTCAAGGACGACGTCGCCGAGGTTCGCGCCGGCCTCGAATGCGGCGTTCTCCTCGCCGACACCAACGACATCAAGCCGGGAGACCATCTCGAGGTCTTCGAGGTCGAGGAGCGCGCGCGGACGCTTTGACGGGACGGTGGCGGCAGACCCGCGGCGAAGCGGAGGACGAGGCGCGGCGGGACGAGCGCAACGCCGGCTGTCTCGCCGATCTCGGCTGCCACGGGCTGGGCTGCCTCACCCTCGCGGCCGCCAGCCCGGCGTTCGTCCTCTATTTCGTCGCGCCGCATTTGCTGCGCTAGGGAGCCGATGCCGACCTCGATCTTCGACACTCTGCCGATGCCCCCGGTCGCCAGGACGCTGGGCTGGACGCTGCTCGCGATCGACGCCGAGGCGGGGACGATCGAGGTCGGCTTCACCGCCGGCGAGGCGTTCACCAACCCGACCGGCGCGGTCCAGGGCGGCTTCGTCGCCGCGATGCTCGACGACACGATGGGCCCGGCCGTGTTCGCGATGGGCAAGGGCGAGATTTTCGCCCCGACGCTCGACCTCCACGTCTCCTTCCTCCGCCCGGCCCGCCCCGGCGCCTTCATCGGCAAGGGCCGCGTCGTCAGCCTGGGCAGGACCATCGCCTTCCTGGAGGGCGAGCTCTACGACGGGGACGGCCTGCTGGTGGCGCGCTCGACCGCGACTGCGCGGGTGATGACCGCATCGTCCGTCTTGAAGGGATCGGGCACGCGAGGAGAAAGCTGATGCGCGCCCTCTCCGTTGGCTTGTTGCTCCTGCTCACTGGCTGCGGCGGCCGAAGCTTCGACGCTGCGGCGTGGAAGGCGGATGCGATGACGGAAGCCGACCAGCATCTGGATGTCCGCCGGTCGATGGTAGCGGATGTCGAACGGCGATTCCGTCCGGGCACCAGCAAAGCGGAGATATTGAGAGCTTTCGGCCCGTCGGAATACGATCCGCAGGCATTGTGCCGAGAGGAGGGCTTCGACAGCTGCCTGGGATATGAGCTGGGCGCGTCCCTTGCCGATTATGATTTTCTGATATTCGGGTTCGACCGAGATCGCCTTGTCCGTATCAGCCATTATCGCAGCTAGGTTCCGCATGCCCCGCCAGACCGAGACCCCCGAAGGACGTTCCGTCCGCCTGCTTCGCGTCGGCGAGCAGGTGCGCCATGCCTTGTCCGACATCTTGATGCGCGGCGAGGTCCATGACGAGGTGCTCGCCAGCCATCTCGTCTCGGTGACCGAAGTCAGGATGTCGCCGGACCTTCGCCACGCCACCGTCTTCGTGAAGCCCCTGCTCGGCTCCAACGAGGAAGCGGTGCTCAAGGCGCTGAGGACCAACACCGCCTATCTGCAGCGTGCCGTCGCGAGCCGGGTGAACACAAAATATGCCGCCAAGCTCAAATTCGTCCCCGACGAGAGCTTCGACGAAGGCTCCCACATCGACCGGCTGCTCCGCGACCCCAAGGTGGCGCGCGATCTCGGCGAAGGCGAATAGGCGCGACGGATTTCGACGGATTCCGGCGAAAGGCGGCCAAGACTGCCCGCTTGGCGTCCGCAGGCGAAACGCTAGACTGGCGGGATGGACATGCGCCTTCTCAGCCTCCTCCTCCTGGGCGTGCCGGTCGCCTCGCTCGGCCAGCCGCTCGACATTCCGCCCGTGCGTTATCCGAATCTGCCGGCCTCGGCGCGCGGTGCCGATGGCTTCGCCCCCGCCGGTTGGGCCATCGTCACACGCAGGAGCGGCGACCTGAACGCGGATGGCCGCGACGATCTCGCGCTGCTGATGCGCATGCGCGACCCGGCGAACGTCCTCCCCGTCCCGGCGGGCGAGCGCACCGAGCGGTTCGATACCAATCCGCATGTGCTCGCCGTCGCTTTGGCCGAGCGCGGCGGCGGCTACCGGCTCGCGGCGAGCAATCACCGGCTATTCCCGCGGCCGATCCAGCCCTTCACCGGCGAGGATCCGCTCGACGAGGAGACGATCCGGGTCGAGCGGGGCACGCTGCTCGTCTGGTTCGGCTATCTCCGGGGCCAGGCGAGCTACCGCTTCCGCTGGGAAAAGGGTGCGTTCCGCCTGATCGGTTACGAGAGCAGCGGCGCCTCGGGAGGCTGCGTCGAGACGATCAGCATCAACTACCTCACCAGGCGGGCGCGAATCAGCAACGAACCCACCTCCAGCGACACCACGCGCACCGTCTGGCGGGCGCTGACCGGGGGCCCTCCTCCGACGCTGGGCGAGATCGACGCGGACGAGTTCATCCCCGTGCTCGGGATTTCCGGGCCGCCGCTTCCGTGCCGTCCGCCGCCCGATGAGTGAGGGATATGAGGCGCTCGCCGCGCCGATGGCCGAGAGGGATCTGCGCCTCGCGCTGATGGTGGAAGCGGACCGCGCGCCGCTGAAAGCGGCGTGCGCCGAGGATCGGGACATCTGGCAAATCTACGCCACCTCCTACGATCCTGACCATTTCGACGCGTCGTTCGATGTCATCCGCGCGCGGCCGAACTGGCGCTGCTTCTCGATCTTCCTCGGCGACCGGCTGGTGGGGATGAGCTGCTATGTCGGGATCGAGGCCGAGCGCGGCGTGCTCGAGATCGGCAACACCTATTACGTGCCCGGCATGCGGGGGACCGGGCTCAACGCGCGGGTGAAGAAGCTGATGCTGGAGCGCGCCTTCGGCTGCGGCTTCCGGCGGGTCGAGTTCCGAGTCGACAGCCGCAACGGGCGCTCGCAGGCGGCGATGGGCAAGATCGGCGGCGTGCGCGAGGGCGTGATCCGCGAGGACCGGATCACCTGGACCGGCCACGTCCGCGACACCGTCCTGTTCTCGATCCTCGCTTCGGAATGGCCGAAGGAGGCCTAGACGGTGAGCCCGCGCAGCAGCAGCGGCAGGTCGCCGCTCTCGCCGCGGGCTTCGGCCATGAACAGCTCCTTCAGAGGTCCGAGCCGCTGGACCGCGCCCATGCCGAAGCGGCGGACCGCGGCAGCGGTGCGGCCGGGGACTCCGTAGAGGCGGGTGAGGCCGTCGGTTGCGGCGGCGACCATGAAGGTGTCGAGGCTGCGCCATCTTTGGTAGCGGTCGAGCAATTGCGCGTCGCCGAGGTCGAGGCCGAGCCGGGCGCCCTCGACCAGCACCTGGGCGAGCGCCGCGGCGTCGCGGAAGCCGAGGTTCAGGCCCTGTCCCGCGATCGGATGGATGCCGTGGGCCGCGTCGCCGACGAGGGCGAGGCGGCGGGCGGTGATGGTGGCGGCATGGTGGAAGCCGAGCTTGTAGCTGGCGCGCGGCCCGGCGGGAGAAAGCGCCCCGAGGAAGCCTCCGATGCGCTTGTCGAGCTCGGCGGCCAGCGCGCGGTCGGGCAGATCGAGATAGGCGTCGGCGTCGGCACCGGGGACCGACCAGACGATCGCGGAACGCCACTTCCCGTCTTCGCCTTGCAGCATCGGCAGGACGGCGAACGGGCCGGTCGGATAGAAAATCTCGTAGGCGGTGTTTTCGTGCCAATGCTCGTGGGCGACGGTGATCACCAGAGCGACATGATCATATTGCCAGCGCGCGATCGGGATGTGGGCCGCTTCGCGGGCCGGTGAGTTGCGGCCCTCGGCGCCCACCAGCAGAGGGGCCGTGAGCAGCCGCCCGTCGGTCAGCGCCACGCGGACGCCATGCTCGTCGCGGACGACCTCGCCCGCATGCGCCGGCATGACCAGCGTCACGCGCTTGGCGGCCGTGGCGCAATCGCGCAGCGCTGCGCGGAGCAGGCGATTCTCGAACATGATGCCGAGCGGGTCGTCGCCAGGCTCGGGCGCGAAGACGATGCCGCCGGGGGCGAGGCCGTCGGTGACGCGGATCGTTTCGATCGGGCAGCCGCGGCCTTCGAGGCGGTCGGCTACTCCGATCGCCTCCAGCATCCGCCACGAAGCGCTGGCGACGGCGGTGGCACGCCCGTCATATTGCGGCGTGAGCTGGGTCTGCGGGTCGGCCGGATCGACGACCAGGCTCGAAAGACCGTGCCGGTCCAGCGCAAGCGCGAGCGTGAGCCCGACGAGGCCGCCGCCCAGAATGATGACGTCCGCGCGCTCCATTTTCCCGCCTTACCGATGCAAGCATGCAACGCCAAGCGCTTGACCCGGGAGTCCGGGGAGGCGCATGAAGGCTAAAGCGGGAACATTTGGGGCACGACGATGGCCAGTGCTGCGGCACGCTCCGCCCGGCCCGGCCGGCTGGGCCAGTGGAAGCAAGGCGCCGAGCGCGGCGCCCGCAAGGCCGTGCGCCTGGCGGGCGGCGGAGCGCTTGCCCTCGGCGCGCTGGGCGCGGCGCTGGCACTCGCGACTTATCACCCCACCGATCCAGCCCTCAACACCGAAGCGGGAGGGCCGGCGCAGAACTGGCTCGGCGCGCCGGGGGCGTGGTCGGCCGACCTGCTCCTCACCGCTTTCGGCCCGGTCTCGGCGCTGCTGCTGCCGCTCCTCTTCCTGAGCGGTCTGCGGCTGGCGCTCGCGGCGCCGCACCGGCGCTTCGGGCGGCTGCTCGCGATCAGCCTGGTCGGCGCGGCGCTTGCGGGCACGGCGGTCGCCTTGCTGGTCGCCGGGGCGATCAACGGACTTCCGGCCGGCTGGGGCGGAGTCGCGGGGCTCTCGCTCGCGGCTTTGATCGAGCGCGGGCTGGCGGCGATCGGCGAGCCGGGCATCGTCGAACCCTTCCGCATCGTCCTCACCGTCCTGCTGGCGCTTGCGGGGCTGGTCCTGCTCTGGATCGGACTCGGCCTCAGCCGCGAGGAGCGCCACTGGCTCGCCACGCGTCGCCTCCCGCTCCGCGCACCTGCCGACGAGGATGAGGAGGACGTCGCCGCGCCGAGGGAGCGCCCCGCGCGCCGTCAGGTCGCGCCCGCGCCGGAGCCCCGTTCGCCGATCATCGCCGAGCGGCCGCGAGCGCCGGCGACACGCCGCTCGGGCAAGGATCGCCAGGCGTCGCTTGCGCTCGGCGACAGCTACGCTTTGCCGACGGTCGACCTGCTCAACCCGGCACCGCCGCCGATCAACGTCGCGCTCGACAAGGCCAGCCTCGAACGCAACGCCCGGCTGCTCGAGTCCGTGCTCGAGGATTTCTCCGTCAAGGGCGAGATCGTCGAGGTCCGTCCCGGCCCGGTCGTCACCATGTACGAACTGGAGCCGGCCAGCGGAATCAAGGCGAGCCGCGTCATCCAGCTTGCCGACGATATCGCCCGCAACATGTCGGCGCTGTCGGCACGCGTCGCCACCATCCCCGGCCGCAGCGTGATCGGCATCGAGCTGCCCAACGCCAAGCGCGAGAGCGTCGTCCTCTCCGAGCTGATCGGAAGCCACGCCTTCGAGGACCAGGTCGCACAGCTGCCGATCGTGCTCGGCAAGAACATCGCCGGCGATCCCGTCGTCGCCGACCTCGCGCCGATGCCGCATCTGCTCGTCGCCGGCACCACCGGCTCAGGCAAGTCGGTCGGCCTCAACTGCATGATCCTCTCCTTGCTCTACCGGCTGACGCCGGAGCAGTGCAAAATGATCCTGATCGACCCGAAGATGCTGGAATTGAGCGTCTACGAGGACATTCCGCATCTGCTCGCCCCGGTCGTGACGGAGCCCGCCAAGGCGATCCGCGCGCTCAAATGGACCGTCGAGCAGATGGAGGAGCGCTACCGGATGATGGCCTCGGTCGGCGTGCGCCAGCTCTCCAGCTTCAACGCCAAGGTGCGCGAGGCGAGGATGAAGGGCCAGACGCTCGGGCGGCGGGTCCAGACCGGCTACGATCCCGAAACCGGCCAGCCGCGTTACGAGATGGAGGAGCTGGAGTACGAGGTGCTGCCGCAGATCGTGGTCGTGGTCGACGAGCTCGCCGACCTGATGATGACCGCGGGCAAGGAGGTCGAGTTCCTGATCCAGCGCCTGGCTCAGAAGGCGCGGGCCGCCGGCATCCACCTGATCATGGCGACGCAGCGCCCGTCGGTCGACGTCATCACCGGCGTCATCAAGGCGAACCTGCCGACGCGGATCAGCTTCGCGGTCACGTCCAAGATCGACTCGCGCACCATCCTCGGCGAGCAGGGCGCCGAGCAGCTGCTCGGCAAGGGCGACATGCTCTACATGCCGGGCGGCAAGCAGATCGCCCGCGTTCACGGCCCGTTGGTGACCGACGACGAGGTCCGCGCCGTCGCCGACCATTGGCGCGCCCAGGGCCACCCCGATTACATCCAGGCGGTTACCGAGGAGCCGGAGGACGGCGGCTACATGTTCGAGGGCCAGCCGGTCGGCGAGGACGACCCCGAGGCCCAGCTCTACCGCAAGGCGGTTCAGACCGTGGCCGAGAGCCAGAAGGCGTCGACCTCCTATCTCCAGCGCCAGCTCCGCGTCGGCTACAACAATGCCGCGCGCCTGATCGAGCGGATGGAGAAGGAAGGCGTCGTCAGCGTCCCCGACCATGTCGGCCGCCGCGAAGTGCTGGTCGATCCTGAGGGGCGGCCGCTGGGCTGAAGACTCGGTCCGGCGAGCGGCCGATTCGCTCCGGCGCAAGCTGCCTGGCGGCAGCCGCGATCTATGCGATTCCTGGCGCGTGGGAAGGGAGGAGTCGGCAATGGATGTCGAGCGACAGAAGCAGGAAGTCGACCGCAACTACGACATCTTCATGCGGATTCTGGGCTCGATCCTCGAAGAGCATCGCGATCAGCTCGCGCTGATGCGCGACGGAAAGATTGTCGGTTACTTCGATACGCCGCGCGAGGCGCTGCTCGCCGCTGCCGATCGTTTCCCCGATGGTGTCTTTTCGATCCAGGAGGTCACCGACGAGCCGATCGACCTCGGCTTCTGGTCGCATGTCGCAGTCCATTGAGTGGAGTCGCGAGCCGCGGCGAATCCTTCTGCCGGTCACCGTCTCGCGCCCATTCCGATAACTCATCTGACGGGCATCCAAGCGCTGGCGCTGCTCGACACCGGGTCGTCCATCAGTTGGGGTCGCATCGCGAGTGGCGGAGAAGCTGGCGCTTTCCCGGCTCGGCAAACGCCTGCTGATGTCGGCGCAGGGGGAAGGACAGGTCGAACGTCTCGCGTTCCGCATTGGCTTGCAGGCAGATTTCGGACCTGTCGACGCCCGCATTTCCCTTCGTCTTCGACGAGGTAATCGGCATCGAGCTGACCGACGCTTTCGAATTCGACGCGCTGCTCGGCATGGACATCCTCGGACGCTGCGACTTCCAAATGAGGCGCGACGGCCATTGCCGGCTGGAGTTCGGCTGAGCATCCGGAACCGGCGGGTTCACTGGGCATTCAAGGGGGCGACACCATATCCCCCGCAAAGCTGAACGATAGGGAAGGACTTTCCATGTTGCGTTTTCGCGCGCTCGCTCTCGCCGCGGCTCCGCTCGCCGCGGCCGCGCTTGCACCGATGCCGGTCGCCGCGCAGGCCAATAATGGCCTGGCTCTGGTCCAGCAGCATCTTCGTGCCGTCACCACCATGACAGCCAGTTTCAGCCAGACCGACCAGCGGGGCCGTACCTTGGGCGGCACCGTGTCGCTGAAGCGGCCCGGCCGCATCCGCTTCGATTACGGCCGCAGCGCCAACATGCTGATCGTCGGCGACGGCCGCGCCCTCAACTTCGTTGATTACGACGTGCGCCAGGTGTCGCGCTGGCCGATCAACGATTCGCCGCTTTCCGTGCTTCTCAATCCGAACCAGGATCTCGCCCGCTTCTCGCGGGTGACGCGCAACGACGCGCAGGTGCTGATGCTCGAGGCCCGCGACCCGCGCCGGCGCGAGTTCGGAACGATCACCATCGCCTTCGCCAAGTCGGGCAGCGCGCCGGGCGGGCTGATCCTGCAGGGCTGGACGACGCTCGACGCGCAGAACAACCGCACCACGGTCCGGCTCTCCAACCAGCGCTTCAACGTTCCGGTCGCTGACAGCGCCTTCCGTTACACCGATCCCAGGCGCCGTGGCGGACCGCGCGGGTGATCGGAGACATTGTTTCATTCATCCTGCCGACAGGTGGGTTTCGATAGAAAACACATTGCAATCGCGGGTCCCCAGCCTGGGTTTCCCCCCTGTTCCCCGGGCCGGATCCGCGGTTGACCTCGCGTCAAAACGCTTGGTCGGCCCCCGCTCCACGCCCCCGGAGTGGGGGCCATTCCATTTCCGCGCGCGGCCCCTCCACATCGACAGCGCGACCGCCCGCCGCTAAGTCCCGGGCATGTCCGACACGCTTCGCATTGCCTCCTGGAACATCAACTCGGTCCGTGCGCGGATCGAGATCGTCGAGAAGTTCCTGCGCGAGGAAGCGCCCGACATATTGTGCCTCCAGGAAACCAAGGTCGTGGACTGCGACTTCCCGGTCGGCCTGTTCCGGCGGCTCGGTTACAACCACCTGATCCTGTGCGGCCAGCGCATGCACCATGGCGTCGCCATCCTCTCGAAACTGCCGATGCGCGAGGAGGTCCGGCTGGACTGGCAGGCGAACGGCGAGGCGCGTCATGTCGGCGTGCGGCTCGATTGCGGGATCCGGATCGAGAACGTCTACGTGCCCGCCGGCGGCGACGTCCCCGACCGCGACGAGAATCCTAAGTTCGGCCAGAAGCTCGACTTCATCGAACGGATGACGCGCTGGTCCGAGGCGTGCCGCTGCCCGACGATCCTCGCCGGCGACTTCAACGTCGCGCCGCTCGAATGCGACGTTTGGAGCCACAAGCAGCTCTTGAAGGTGGTGAGCCACACGCCGGTGGAGGTCGAGGCGCTGACGAAGCTCCAGGCGAGCAACGACTGGGTCGATCTCGGCCGCCATTTCCACCCCGCGCCGGGGCGGCTCCACACCTGGTGGAGCTACCGCTCGCCCGACTGGACCAGGAACGACCGCGGGCGCCGGCTCGACCATATGTGGGCGACCAGGGACGTCGCCGCGCTCGCGGTCGGCCACCATGTCCACGAACCGTGCCGCGGCTGGGCCCGCCCCTCGGACCACGTGCCGCTGGTGACCGAGTTCCGGATTTGACCGCGCCGGCTCCGGACGGGGTCGCCGGCGCGATCGAGGCGCTGCGCCGCGGCCGTCCGGTGACCATCGAAGGGTTTGGCTACCTTGCCGTCGAGATCGCCGACGCAGAGGCGCTTGCCCGCTTCGACGCCGCGGGGCCCGCCGACCTCCTCATTTCCGGCCACCGCGCGGCGATCCTCAAGCTCGCCAACCAGCGCGACGCCGCCCCGGCCGGGCCGGTGCGGATCCTGCGCACGCCGTGGCTCGATCTTGCTGCGGCGGCGGCGGTCGCGGATCCGTCGCTGGACCTGGACACGCCGCTCAAGGGGCCCTTCCGCACCGCGCCCGTGGAAAATCCGGCCGCCGCCGCGGCGGCGCTCACGCTCGCGCGCCTCGCCGGACTGCTGCCGGCCTTGTTCGTCGGCGGGGCGGGCGACGAGACGTCGATTTCGGCGGAGGCGATCCGTGCCGCCGCCCGCTCGGAGCGGCTGCGCATCGTCTCGCGGGCGAAGCTTCCCAACCGCTGGTCGGAGCAAGCGGAGGTCGTCGCCTTCCGCGCCGGGAGCGACGGCGCGGAGCATGTCGCCCTGCTGATCGGCCAGCCGGCGGGGGCGCCGCCGCTGGTCCGGCTGCACAGCGAATGCCTGACCGGCGACGTATTCGGGTCGCTGAAGTGCGATTGCGGGCCGCAGCTCGACGATGCGCTGGCGGCCATCGTCGCCTCGGGCTGGGGCATATTGCTCTATCTGCGCCAGGAAGGGCGCGGCATCGGCCTGATCAACAAGCTGCGCGCCTACGCCTTGCAGGACCAGGGCTACGATACCGTCGACGCGAACCTTCGCATCGGCTTCGACGACGACGAGCGCGATTATGCGGTGGCCGCTCGGATGCTGGAGAAGCTGGCCCAGGAGCGCGTGCGACTGCTCACCAACAATCCGCGCAAGCTCGCCGGGCTGGAGGCGGAGGGAATCGAGGTAGTGGAGCGGGTGCCGCTCAAGGCGGGGGCCAATCCGCACAACGAGCCCTATCTCGCGACCAAGCGCCTCAGAAGCGGCCACCAGCTATAGGGTCGCCAGGCAGGCCGAGGAGATTGGCGACCTCCTCGAAGCTGCCGACGACATGCTCCACGCCCAGCGCACGCAGCCGCTCCGCGTGGCCCGGAAGGCAATGGCGCCCTGCACAAAGGCCGATCACGGTCGCGCCCGAAGCGAGCGCGCCGCTCACCCCGACCGGAGAATCCTCGACGATCGCCACCTGCTCGATCGGAACCCCCATCGCCTCAGCCGCGTGATGGTAGATGTCGGGGGCGGGCTTGCCGCGCGCGACATGGTGAGCGCCGCTGAAGACGAGCGCGCCGAAATGGCGGCGGATGCCGAGATGGTCGAGATGGCGCTCGATCCACTCGGGCGCGCTCGACGAGGCGACAGCGCGCGGCAGCTCGGGCGGCAGCGACTCGACGAAGGCGACGGCGCCGGCGACGGCTTCCAGCCCCTCGGCGAGCACGCGGGCATCCTCCTCCGCCCGCGCCTCGTGAAAGCGGTCCGGGAGAGGCCGCGCGATCCAGCGCTCGATCGCCGCCAGGAAGGCCAGCCCGCTGAGGCCCATGAAATGCTCCATCGCCTGCTCGGGAGTCGTCGGGTGCCCCGCGGCCGTCAGGAATTCGGCGATCTGCGCATTGCCGGCATATTCGCTCTCGAGGAGGACGCCGTCGAAATCGAGGATCAGGCCGGCGAACTTCAGCGCCGGTCTCCGAACAGAGCGGTGCCGACCCGGACGTGGGTGGCGCCGATGGTCACCGCGGTCTCATAGTCGGCCGACATGCCCATGCTGAGCCCGGCGAGGGCGTGCTGCCGGGCAAGCTTGGCGAGGAGGGCGAAATAGGGGGCCGGCTCCACATCGACCGGCGGGATCGCCATCAGCCCGGCGACCGGAAGCCCAGCGGCCCGTGCGGCGTCCAGCAGAGCGGGCAGCGCGGCGGTTGCGCAGCCGCCCTTCTGCGGCTCTTCGCCGAGATTGACCTGGAGGAAGCAATCGGGGCGGTGTCCGGACTTCTCCATCGCCGCGGCCAGGGCGGCCACCAGCGACGGCCTGTCCACGGAGTGGATTGCGTCGAACAGAGCGACCGCGTCTTCGGCCTTGTTCGATTGGAGGCGTCCGATCAGGTGCAGCCGGATTCCGGGCGCCTGCGCCTTGAGCCCGGGCCATTTGCCCTCGGCTTCCTGGACCCGGTTCTCACCGAAGTCGCGCTGCCCGACGGCGATCAGAGGCCGGATCGCATCTGCGTCATGGGTCTTGGAGACCGCGATCAACGTCACGTCCGCGGGCCGTCGCCGGGCGAGTGCCGTCGCCCGCGCAATGCCGACACGGACCGCTTCCAGCCGCTGGGATGCGTCGCTCATCGCGGCTGCTATAGGAACCGCCATGATCCCCCGCCAGCCTCTCCCGCGCCGATGGCTGATGACCGACGAGCGGCTCGGCGACCGCCTGTTCGAAGCGATCGGGCGCCTGCCGGAGGATGGCGGCATCGTCTTCCGGCACTACGGGTCGGCCGACAGGCGCGCTTTGTTCGAGCGGGTGGCACAGGCGGCGCGGAAGCGGCGGATTCTGCTGCTCCTGGCCGGCCCTGCCGAAGAGGCCGAAGCCTGGGGCGCCGACGGCAGCCACGGCCGCGGGCCCGGTGCGGGGCTCAGGACCGCGCCGGCGCACGATCTCGCCGAGATTCGTGCGGCCGAGGGGGCCGGTGCGGCGGCGCTGTTCCTGTCCCCGGTCTTCGCGACTCGCAGTCATCCCGAGGCGCCGGTGCTGGGGCCGGAGCGCTTCGCGGAGCTTGCCTCGCAGACCAGGCTGCCCGTGATCGCGCTCGGCGGGATGGATGAAGGGCGGTACGTGCTGCTGACAGGCGCCTATGGCTGGGCCGGCATCGATGCGTGGAGTTCCTCCCCATCGTAAGATGGGGAGGGGGACCATGCGCAGCATGGTGGAGGGGTAACTGGCTCGGCCTGCATCTTCTACCCCTCCACCACACTTCGTGTGGTCCCCCTCCCCACGAGCTCCGCTCGCAGGGAGGAACTGAACGTCAGAATCTGAAGGCGCTGTCGAGCTAAGCCCCTCCCGTTGAGGGGGAGGGGTTTGGGGTGGGGTGGAGTCAGCGGAGAGGGCTGGATGCAAGAACCGCCTCCTCCTCCCAAATGACGAGTCTACCCCCACCCCAGCCCTCCCCCCTCAAGGGGGAGGGAGTGACGCTTCGGCTTTCCAATCGATCAGAAGCGGAAGGCGGTGCCGATATAGACGGCCTGGCTGTCGCGGCGCTGGTCGGCAGCGAGGGGCTCGATGCGGTCGCGGGCGATCCGGTAGCGGACGCCGCCGGTGACGTCGAGATTGCGGGCGATCGAGTAGGATCCGCCGACGTCGACCGCATAGGCCTGATCGTCGGTGACGATGCGCTGGCGGCCTTCGGTCTGCTCGGCCGAGGCCTGGATGCGGGCGGTGATCCGCTGGTCGGCACGGTAGCTCACACCCACCTGGGCCGAGGCGCGGCGGCCGGAGATGATGCCGTCCCGGCTCTCGGCGACGTCGCCGGAGATGGCGAAGCGGCGCCAGCCGACCGAGGCCCCGAGATTGTAGGAGGTCGGCGTGATCGCGGTGACCGGCGTACCGGAGGCGGTCTGGACGCCCGTCCCGGGCTGCGGGGTTGCGGGGCGCGCGCGGACGGCGACGCGGAGGGGCTGTCGCCCGGCCGCGGCCGAGGTGGGCGTGATGCGGAAGCTGCCGGCGCCGTTGCCGCGCCTCGCAAGCGCCGCCGCCAGACGCGGATCGGCGACCGCGGGGGTGAAGCTGCCGGCCGGGCCGCCGCGAAGCGAAGCGCCCCGCTGGGCCTTGGCGCGATCGGACTGGGCGGATGCGGGAGACAATAGCAGCAGGGACGCCGCGACCAGCGCAGCGCCTCCAAAGGCCGCCATTCCCCCGAACCTCTTCACGGACTCGTCTCCCGTACCCAGCGGCATGTAGACCTCCCCCCCGGCCTTGCCTAGCGCAGCCGGGCCGGCGGGCGGGCGAATCGTCCCGACATGTTGCATCTTTTCCACATGCGCCGTTGGCCGCATGCCCCGATCCCTCTCCGCCGCGCGTGAAACCGTCGGGAGAGACGGCTTGCCGCCCGCGCGGCTCCCTCTATAACGGCGGACGAAGCGTTCAGTTTCTAAGGACATCGACATGGCCCGCCTCCTACCCCTCGCCCTCGCCGGCGCCGTCGCGCTCGGCGGCTGCCAGTGGATCCAGAACGACATCAGCCGAACCCTCGGCGGCGGTTCGGAAGATCGGGGCCGCGCGGCCGACATCGCCGCGAGCCGGATCACGACGATCGGCGTCAACGCCTATCTGTGGCAGGCGGCGCTGGACACCTTGTCCTTCGCGCCGCTCACCCAGGCCGATTCGAACGGCGGCGTCATCGTCACCGACTGGTACGCCAATCCGAGCTCGCCCAACGAGCGGGTCAAGGTGACCGTCACGATCCTCGACGCCGACCTGCGCGCCGATGCCCTGCGCGTCGCCGCCTCGCGCCAGACGCTGCAGAACGGCAACTGGCTCGAAGCGCCGGTCACCGCCGCCACCGTCCAGCGGCTCGAGGAGATTATCCTCACCCGCGCCCGCGACCTGCGCCGGGCGGCCAGCATCCGCTGACCCTCTTACCTGAAGGCCCGAAATGCGCTTCAACCCGCTGACGGCCGACGCGCACTGGCAGAAAATCTGGGAGGAACGCGGCACGTTCCGCGTCTCGGACGAGTGCGCCGGCGGGCGGCCCAAGGCCTATATCCTCGAGATGTTCCCCTATCCCTCCGGGCGCATCCATATGGGCCACGTCCGCAACTATACGATGGGCGACGTGCTCGCCCGCTACCGGCGGATGAACGGCTTCGAAGTGCTCCATCCGATGGGCTGGGACGCGTTCGGAATGCCGGCCGAGAATGCGGCGATGGAGAAGAAGGTCCATCCCGGCGAATGGACCTGGCGGAACATCGACACGATGCGGGCGCAGCTGAAGCGGCTCGGCTTCGCGCTCGACTGGAGCCGCGAGCTCGCCACCTGCGATCCATCCTATTACGGCCACGAGCAGGCCCTGTTCCTCGACCTCCACGAAGCGGGGCTGGTCTACCGCAAGCAGAGCGAGGTGAACTGGGACCCGGTCGACATGACCGTGCTCGCCAACGAGCAGGTGATCGACGGCCGCGGCTGGCGCTCGGGCGCCCTGGTCGAGCGGCGCAAGCTCAGCCAGTGGTTCCTCAGGATCACCGATTTCGCTGCGGAGCTGCTCGACGGCCTCGATACGCTCGACCGCTGGCCGGACAAGGTCCGGCTGATGCAGGAGAACTGGATCGGCAAGAGCCGCGGCCTGCGCTTCCGCTTCGCGCTCGCGGAGCCGGTCGCGGGGCATGAGTCCTGCGAAGTGTTCACCACCCGGCCGGACACGATCTTCGGCGCGAGCTTCGCCGCCGTCGCGGCCGATCACCCGATCGCCCTCGCTCTGGCCGAGGAGAATGAAGCGCTCGCGGCGTTCATCGCCGAGTGCAAGCAGGGCGGGACGACCGCCGCCCAGCTCGAGACGGCGGAGAAGAAGGGCTTCGATACCGGCGCCAAAGTGATCCACCCGCTCGACGCCGCGTGGACGCTCCCCCTCTACGTCGCGAACTTCGTGCTGATGGATTACGGCACGGGCGCCATCTTCGGCGCGCCCGGGCAGGACCAGCGAGACCTCGACTTCGCCCGCAAATACGGCCTGCCCGTGCCGCGCGTGGTCGCGCCCACGCTTGAGGAAGCCGCCGATCCGGTCGGCGACGAAGCCTATGCGGGCCCCGGCATCATCGTGAACTCGCGCTTCCTCGACGGCATGGCCGTCGAGGCGGCGATCGCCGAAGTGATCCGCCGCGCGGAAGCCGACGGCTGGGGCGAGGGCACGATCGTGTGGCGCCTCCGCGATTGGGGCGTCTCGCGCCAGCGTTACTGGGGGACGCCGATCCCGATCGTCCATTGCGAGGCCTGCGGGCCGGTGGCGGTGCCGCGCGAGCAGCTGCCGGTGGTGCTGCCCGACGACGTGAGCTTCGCGCTTCCGGGCAACCCGCTCGAGCGGCATTCGGGCTGGCGCGACGTCGCCTGTCCGCAATGCGCGGGTCCTGCGCGGCGCGAGACCGACACGCTCGACACCTTCGTCGACAGCAGCTGGTACTTCATCCGCTTCGCCAGCCAGCCGGCCGATACGCCGTTCGACAGAGAGGAGGCCGAGCGCTGGCTGCCGGTCGACCAGTATATCGGCGGCGTCGAGCATGCGATCCTGCACCTCCTCTACGCACGCTTCTGGACGCGCGCGCTGAAGCGGATCGGCCGGCTCGACGTCGCCGAGCCGTTCAAGGGCCTCTTCACCCAAGGCATGGTCACCCACCTCACCTTCCAGGACGAGGAGGGCCGCTGGCTCACCCCCGACGAGGCCGCCTCGCACCCGGGCGCGGTCCGCACCGGACGGGTCGAGAAAATGTCCAAATCGAAGAAGAACACGGTCGATCCCGAGCCGATCGTCGACCAGTACGGCGCCGACGCGGTGCGCTGGTTCATGCTTTCGGACAGCCCGCCCGAGCGCGACCTCGAATGGTCGGAGGCGGGCATTCAGGGCAGCTGGCGCTTCGTGCAGCGGCTGTGGCGGCTCGCTTCGGAGGAGGCGGAGCGCGGCGGCTCGACCTGGCTCGGCGG
Organism: Allosphingosinicella sp.; assembly: GCA_036386495.1. Lineage (GTDB taxonomy): Bacteria > Pseudomonadota > Alphaproteobacteria > Sphingomonadales > Sphingomonadaceae > Allosphingosinicella. Next base: position 50,345 of record DASVVP010000129.1, on the reverse strand, counting down.
CGGCGAGGGGTCTGCCGAGGAGAGGGCGCTCGATCGCAAGCTCCACCAGACTATCGCCGCCGCCGGCGCCAACATCGAGTCGCTGGCCTTCAACAAGGCGGTCGCCAATCTCTACGAGCTCGCCACCGCGATCGAGAAGGCGCCGGCCTCGGCGTCGCGGAGCAAGGCGGTGCGCACCCTGGTCGTCCTCTCCGCCCCGATGGTGCCGCATCTCGCCGAGGAGGCCTGGGCGGCGCTCGGCGGCGAGGGGCTGGTCGCCGACGCGGCCTGGCCCGAGGCGGACCCGGCATTGCTTGTCGCCGACGAGGTGACGATCGCGGTCCAGATCAACGGCAAGCTGCGCGACACGCTGACCGCGCCCAAGGGCGCGCCGCGCGAGACGCTGGAGGAGATGGCGCTCGCCTCGGAGAAGATCATGCGCTCGCTGGAGGGGAAGACGCCGCGCAAGGTCATCGTCGTCCCGGACCGCCTGGTGAACCTGGTCGCATGAGGATCGTGCTGCTTCTTGCCGCCGCCCTGGCCGTCTCCGCCTGCGGGCTGCGGCCGCTCTATCAGGGCGGCGGCCGCGGGCCGGTGGTGCAGTCGCTGCGTTCGGTCGAGGTCGGCCCGATCGGCGGGCGCGCCGGCTGGCTGGTCCGGACGGCTCTGATCGACCGGCTGCGGCGCCCGGAAGGGGCGGCGCCGCGTTACCGGCTCGAAGTCGAGCTCGACGACCGCATTACCGGCTTCGGCATCCGCTCCGACGATGCGATTACGCGCGAACGGCGGACCCTGCGCGCGCGCTATCGGCTGGTCGACGCAAGCTTGGGCACGGTGCTTGTCGACGCCACCGCCGGCTCCGACGCCGGCATCGACGTGGTGAGCTCCGATTACGCCACCGTCGCCGCCGAGCAGACGGCGCTCGAGCGCCTCAGCCGCGACATAGCCGACCAGATCGTCAGCCGCCTCGCCCTCTACGCCGCGCGGACCGGCGGCACGCGGTGAAGGCGAACCGGCCGCAGCTCGACCGCGCCCTCAGATCGCCGGCAGAGACGCGCTTCTTTCTCTTCCACGGCCCGGACGAATCGGGGAGCCGGGCGCTGGCCGGCGCGCTCAAGGCGGCCGCCGGGAGCGACGCGGAGCGGGTCGACCTCGCCGGTTCCGACCTGCGCCAGGATCCGGCCCGGCTCGCCGACGAGGCCGCGTCCCTCTCGCTGTTCGGCGGCGCGCGCTACATCGTCGTCGAGCCGGCGGGGGACGAGGTCGTGCCGGCGGTCGAGGCGCTGATCGAGGCGCCGCGCGCGGGCAATCCGGTCGCCCTGGTCGCCGGCGCGCTGAGGCCGACCTCGAAGCTGCTCAAGCTCGCTCTGGCGGAGCCCTCGGCGCTCGCTTTCGCCAGCTACGTGCCCGAGGGTCGCGACGCCGACCGGCTGGTCGCCGACATGGCGCGCGCCGAGGGGCTGATCGTCCGGCCCGACCTCGCCCGCCGCCTCGCCGAGAGCTGCGCCGGCAACCGCGCCCTGATCGCGCAGGAGCTGGGCAAGCTCGCCCTCTATGCCGACGCGTCGCCCGAGGCGCCGCGCCCGCTCGACCATGACGCGCTCGATGCAGTGGGCGCGGCCAGCGAGGAAGGCGACCTGTCGCGGCTGGTCGACAGCGTCGGCTCGGGCGACAGCGCCTTGCTCCAGGCCGAATTGCTCCGCCTCAGGAGCGAGGGGATCGAAGGGATCCCGCTGATCCGCGCCGTGCTTCGCCGGATGCTGTTGCTGACAAGGCTTCGCGGCGAGGTCGAGGCCGGCAATGCGGTGGGCGCCGTCATGGCGTCACCGGCGGCCAAGTCCATCTTCTGGAAGGAAAAAGACGCCGTCGCCGGGCAGCTCGGCCGCTGGCGCGCGGACCTGCTCGCCCGCACCGTCAGCCGCCTGGTCGAAGCGGAGCGGCAGGTGAAGGCCTCCGGCGGCCTCAGCGCCCTGGCCGCCGACGAGGAGCTCTTCGCCATCTGCCGCCAGGCCGCGCGGCTGCGGTAAGAGTTCCTCCCCATGCATCGCATGGGGAGGGGGACCGTGCGAAGCATGGTGGAGGGGTAACTGGCTCCGACTCCTGCGCCCTCTACCCCTCCACCAGCCTGCGGCTGGTCCCCCTCCCCGCCGCTGCGCGGCGGGGAGGAATCCCCCCCCTAGATCTTCTCGCCGCTGAGGCGCTGGCAGATCATGTCGAGTTGGTCGAGCGTCGAATAGCCGAGCGCGACGGTGCCGCCGCCGGGCGCGTGCCGGATCGTGACCTTGAGGCCGAGCATGTCGCCCAATTGCCGCTCGAGCGCGGCGACGTCGGCGTCGGCGCCCTTATATTCCATCGGACCGAGCCGGAGCTGACGCGGCTTGCCGCCGCGGACGAGCTTCTCGGTCTCGCGCACCGACAGGCCGCGCCTGACGACCTCTTCGGCCAGCGCCTCCGGATCCTTGGCGGGAATCAGGGCGCGGGCATGGCCCATGCTGAGCTGCCCCGAGCCGACCAGATCCTGGACGCCCTGCGGAAGATCGAGCAATCTCAACAGGTTAGCGACGTGGCTGCGCGACTTGTGGACGAGCTTGCCCAGTTCTTCCTGGGTGTGGCCATAATCCTCGACCAGCCGCTTGTAGCCCTGCGCCTCCTCGATGGCGTTGAGGTCGCGGCGCTGGATGTTCTCGATCAGCGCGACCTCGAGCGTCTCGGCGTCGTCGAAGTCGCGGACGATGGCCGGAATCTCGTGCAGCCGCGCCTTCTGCGCCGCGCGCCAGCGGCGCTCGCCGGCGACGATCTGGAACCGGCCGTCGTGGGGCCTGACGATGATCGGCTGGATCACGCCCCTGGCACGGATCGACTCGGCGAGCTCGGCCAGCGCCTCCTCGTCGAACGTCCGCCGCGGCTGAGCGAGGTTGGGCTCTATGCTGGCGACCGGGATCGACTGGACGCCGCCCCGCTGGGAGGCGCTTCCCGGCGCGCCGTCGACCGGCTGCTCCTGCGCCACTTCGCCGAGCAGGGAGGAAAGGCCGCGGCCGAGGCCCGAGGGGCGGCGGCGATGCGGCGCCTCGTCGCTCATGCCGCCTCCGCCCGCGCCGGCAACCGGCCGATCAGCTCGCGGGCCAGCGCCATATAGGCCTCCGAGCCGAGGCAGCGATGATCGTAGATCAAAGCCGGGATGCCATGGCTCGGCGCCTCGGACAGCCGCACGTTGCGCGGAATGACCGTCTCGAACACCACCTTGCCCAGACAGGCGCGAACATCGTCGGCAACCTGGGTCGAGAGTCGGTTGCGCTTGTCGAACAAGGTGAGCGCCACGCCGAGGATGGAGAGCTGCGGATTGAAGCGCACCCGGATCCGCTCGATCGTCTGGAGGAGCTGGCTGAGTCCCTCGAGGGCGAAGAATTCGGTCTGGAGGGGGACCAGGATCTGGCGCGCGGCGACCAAAGCGTTGACGGTGAGCAGGCCCAGCGAGGGCGGGCAATCGGTCAGACAGATGTCCCAGCGGCCGGGCGGAACGGCATTGAGCGCATCGTCGAGAAGGTGGGTTCTTCGTTCAAAATCAATGAGTTCGATCTCTGCACCGGAGAGATCGACGGTGGCGGGAACGATGTCCAGCCGCGGTACCCGCGTCGCCACCACCGCCTCATCCAGGCTGCATTGGCCGGTGAGCAGCTCGTAGCTCGATCGGTGGCGCTGCGCGAGGCCGACGCCGAGGCCGGTCGAGGCGTTTCCCTGCGGATCGAGGTCGAGCAGCAGCACCTTCCAACCGGTGGCGGCGAGCGCGGTGGCGAGGTTGATCGCCGTCGTGGTCTTGCCGACCCCGCCCTTCTGGTTGGCGACTGCGATCCGGATCACGCGCGCTTCCTTTTGACGCCTTCGGCCACGATGATTCCGGCTGCGGGATCGGTGACGCTCGGCTCGATGCGGAAATCACCCTGCCACGTCGATTCGACGGATGCCAGTTCCGTGCGCGCGTTTCGCCCCTTGGGGAGGATCCAGCGCGTCTTTGCTGTGGAAAAGCGTGTGCCTAGTTCGAGGAGCGTCGGCAGCGGCGCGAAGGCGCGGGCGCTGATCACGTCAAAGGGGCGGGGTGCTACCCGCTCCGCCCGGGCGCCGATCACCTCGACTTTGTCCGCGACGTCGAGCAGCAGGGCCGCTCGGCGCAGGAATTCAACCCGCAGCCTGCGCTCCTCGACCAAAGTGACGGGCCCGTTGTGCAGCGCAGCGACCACCAAGCCCGGAAAGCCCGCTCCGGTCCCCAGATCGATCCAGCTCGCGCTTGGCGGCGCGAGAGCGACGAGTTGCGCCGAATCGGCGATGTGGCGAGCCCAGAATGCGTTCAGGCTACCTTGTGAGACCAGGTTCTGAAGCTGATTCTCGTCACCGAGCATCATCTCGAAGGTGTCGAATCGCTCCATTGTTTCACGTGGAACATCGAATTTGGCCCGGACCCACTCGCGCGCCGTGGACTCGTCCTTCACGCGGCGACTCGTCTGCGCGCATGGACAAGAATCGCGCTCAACGCAGCGGGGGTGATGCCGCGGATACGCGACGCCTCGCCGAGGGTCGCGGGCCTGGCGCCCGACAGCCGCTCGACCATTTCCGTGGAAAGACCGGGGATGGCGGCGAAATTCAGATCTTGGGGAATGTGGACGGCGTCGTCCGACCGCAGCCGCGTAAGCTCGGCCCGCTGCCGCTCGACATAAGGGGCGTAGCGATGGTCCTGAACGGCCTCATCGAGGATGCGCCGCGGGCATCCACCAAGTTCCGGGACGAGGCGGCAGAGCCCGTCGCTGTCGAGTTCCGGGAAGCGAAGCCACTCGGCAAGCGTCCGCGGCGCCCCCTCGTCGCGAACCCGCACCGCCGCTTCCCGGAGCTGCTGCGGGGCGTGAGGCACGGCGAGGGCGGCCTCGATCAGCACGCGCTCCGCCTCGTCCGCCGCGAAATGCCGGCGCCGCTCCTCCGATATGCAGCCGATCACGATCGCGCGCGGCGTAAGCCGCCGCTCGGCGTTGTCGGCGCGCAGGCGAAGCCGATATTCTGCGCGGGCTGTCAGCATCCGGTAGGGCTCGGTGACGCCCTGCAGGACGAGGTCGTCGACCATCACGCCGATATAGGAATCCGCGCGGTCAAGAATGAGCGGCGGCTTTGCGGCGGCCCGGGCGGCCGCGTTGATGCCCGCAACGAGGCCCTGCGCGGCGGCCTCCTCATAGCCGGTCGTGCCGTTGATCTGCCCGGCGAGATAGAGGCCCCCGACGTCGCGCACCGCGAGCGTCGCATCGAGGATGCGCGGATCGACATGGTCGTATTCGACGGCATAGCCCGGCTGCAGGATCTCGGCTCGCTCCAGGCCCGGCATCGAGCGCACCATGGCGAGCTGGACGTCCTCGGGGAGCGAGGTGGAGATGCCGTTCGGATAGACCGCTGCATCGTCGAGACCTTCCGGCTCGAGGAAGACTTGGTGCCCGTCGCGGTCCCCGAAGCGGTGGACCTTGTCCTCGATGGAAGGACAATAACGCGGCCCGACTCCGCTAATATCTCCCGCGAAAAGGGGTGAGCGGTGGAGGGCGGCGCGGATGATCGCATGCGTGCGGATGTTGGTCCGCGTGATCCCGCAAAAAAGCTGAGGGGCCGGCCGGTCGTCGCTCATCGGCGACATCATCCAGCCCTCTCCGTCCGACTCCTGCCGCTCCAGCGCGGCCCAGTCGATCGTGCGGCCATCCAGCCGCGGCGGCGTCCCGGTCTTGAGCCGCGCCAGCGGCAGGCCGAGGCCGCGGAGTTGCCCGGCGAGCCTTGTCGCCGCGCGCTCGCCGATCCGGCCGCCGGCGCGGCTCGTCATCCCGAAATGAAGCTTGCCGCCGAGGAAGGTCCCGGTGGCCAGCACGACAGCCTTGGCCGCCAACCGCCGGCCGCTAGCCTCGACGCCCGTTACCTGGCGGCGCTCGAGGATGAGCGACGCGGCCTCGCCTTCGATCACCTGCAAGCCGCGCTGCGCGGCGACCCTCTCCTGGACGGCGGCCTTGAACCTCTTCCGATCCGCCTGGACGCGGGGCCCACGTACCGCCGCCCCCTTGCTCGCGTTGAGCATCCGGTAGTGGACCGCGGCCCAGTCCGCGGCGCGAGCGATAATACCGTCGAAGGCGTCGACCTCCCGGACCAGGTGTCCTTTGCCGAGACCGCCGATCGCCGGGTTGCACGACATCGCGCCGATCTGTCTGCGATCAAAGGTGACGAGTGCCACCGACGCGCCCATCCGGGCTGCGGCGGCCGCGGCCTCAACCCCGGCATGGCCGCCGCCGATCACGATGATGTCGAAGCTGTCGGTCACCGGCCCCATATCTATGGCTTTGTTCCACGTGGAACAACTTACTTGCCGATGCAAAAGCGGCCGAACAGCGCGTCGAGCATTTCCTCGACGCCGGCCCGCCCGGTTACCCGGTCCAGCGCCATCCGGGCGGAACGGAGTGCTTCCGCAGCGATGAGAGCGTCCTGGGCGCTGGCCGCTTCCTGCAGGGCGTCTTTGCAAGCCGCCACCAGCGTTCGATGCCGGCTGTGCAGCGCCACCTCTCCCTCTCGCGGGAGCAGGGCGCGCGCCCGGTCCACGAGGAGCCGCGCGAGATCGGCAAGGCCCTCCCCCGTTACCGCCGAAACGGCGAAATCGGCGCCGGCCCGGGGCAGGGCGAGATCGGACTTGGGATGAATGCGCATGGCGCCGGGGGGTGCATCGGCGGGCATGCCGAGCCACAATATGATATCTGCGGCATCCATGGCGGCGCGCGCGCGCGCAATGCCGACTCGTTCGATCGCATCGGGGCTTTCGCGCAGACCCGCGGTGTCGGTCAGCAGGAAGGGAATCCCGGCGATCGCGACGGGCGCTTCGATGAGGTCGCGTGTCGTACCCGGTACGGGCGATGTGATCGCCGCCTCCCGCTGCGCTATCGCATTAAGAAGGCTGGATTTTCCTGCATTTGGTGGACCGGCGATCGCGACCCTGACACCGTCGCGGAGGCGCTCGGCGGGCGGCCGCTCCAGCATCTCCGCCATCTCCGCCGCCAAACCCCGGGCGCGGCCGGGCCAGCGTTCTGCGGCACCTTCGCCAACATCAGCCTCGTCCGCGAAGTCGAGCATCGCCTCCACGTCGGCCGCCAGGCTCAGGATCGCTTCGCGCCAGGCGTCGATCTGCCGGCTGAGCGCGCCGCCGGCCATCGCATGCGCGGCGCGGCGCTGGGCCTCGGTCTCGGCGCTGAGCAGGTCGGCCAGGCCCTCGGCCTCGGCGAGGTCGATACGGCCGTTCAGGAAGGCGCGGCGGGTGAACTCGCCCGGTTCCGCCTCGCGCAGCCCCTCCACGGCGCCCAGGGCGCTCAGCACGGCCCGAACGACCGCGCGGCCGCCATGGAGGTGGAGCTCGGCGATATCCTCTCCAGTGGCGCTCTCCGGGCCCGGAAAGCGCAAGGCAAGGGCGCGGTCGATCTCCTCGCCGTCGTGCCGGACCTTCACCAGGGTCGCCCGCCGCGGCTGCGGCAGCGTCCCGGTCAGCGCTTTGACGGCGGCCTCCGCTCCGGGTCCGCTGATCCGGATCACGGCGATGGCGGCCGGAGGGCCGCCCGAGGAGAGAGCATAGATGGTGTCGCTCACCGCGGCCCCGTCTTCATCCCCTCGAGCATCTGCCGCCACATCGAGAGGCCGGCCTCGCTCATCGGGCCCCAGCTCTTCATCATGTCCGCCACGAGCTCCGGCGTCGGCCCGTCTGCCACGGCGCTCGCGAGCTTGTCGACATAGGCCTCGTGGACGGGGGTCAGGTCCGGCAGGCCCATGAAGCGGCGCGCCTCCTCGGGCGTGCAGTCGATGTCGATGGTGACTTTCATGGCGTCTCCCTTCGCCCCGCTCTATAGGCGCGCTGCGCAGCAAAGGAGAACCGGGATGATCGAGATCCAGACGCTGGACGGCGGCGAGCGCTTCGGCGCCTATCTGGCCGAGCCGGAGGGGACGCCGCGCGGCGCCATCGTCGTCATCCAGGAGATATTCGGCGTCAACGAAGGCATCCGCCGCAAATGCGACCGCTGGGCGGAGCTCGGCTATCTCGCGATCGCGCCGGACCTGTTCTGGCGGCTCCAGGCGGGCGTCGAGCTCGACCCGGACGTCGCCGACCAGTTCGAGCAGGCGCTCGACCTCATGGGCCGCTTCGATCAGGACCAGGGGATAAAGGACATCGAGGCTGCGATCCGCGCGGCGCGGTCGCGGCTTTCGGACGGCGGCAGGGTCGGCTGCGTCGGCTACTGCCTCGGCGGCCGCCTCGCTTACATGACGGCGGCGCGGACCGACGTCGACGCGAGCGTCGGCTATTATGCGGTCGGGCTCGACAACATCCTTGGCGAGAAGAACGCGATCGCGCGGCCGCTGATGCTCCACATCGCCGGCGCCGACGGCTTCGTCTCCCCCGAGGTCCAGCGCAAGATGCACGAAGCGCTCGACCACCACCCCCGCGTCACTCTCCACGATTATCCCGGCGAGGACCACGGTTTCGCCGCCGAAATGGGCAAGCGGCGGAGTGAGGAAGCGGCCCAGCTCGCGGACGGGCGGACGGAGGCGTTCTTCGCCGAGCATATCGGGTGAGCGCCTACGCGATCCTCATCGAGCGCACCGGGGGGCCGGAGGTGCTCGAGGTGCGGGAGATCGCGATGCCGCGGCCCGGCCCGGGCGAGGTGCTGGTGCGGCACGAGGCGGTGGGGCTGAACTTCATCGACACCTATCACCGCTCGGGCCTCTATCCCCTGACCTTGCCCTCCGGCCTCGGCGGCGAGGCTGCGGGAATCGTCGAAGCGGTTGGCGAAGGCGTCAGCGGCTTCGATCGGGGAGGCCGGGTCGGCTACTTCACCGGGCCGCTCGGCGCCTATGCGAGCCATCGCGCCGTCTCGGCGGAGCGGCTGGTGAAGCTGCCCGAGGGGATCTCGGCGGAGCAAGCCGCCGCGGCGATGCTGAAGGGCTGCACCGCGGAATATCTGATCGAGCGCTGCGCCCGGATCGAGGCGGGGCAGGCGGTGCTGGTCCACGCCGCCGCGGGCGGGGTCGGGTCGATCCTGGTGCCCTGGCTGAAGGCGATCGGCGCCACCGTCATCGCCCATTCGGGCTCCGCGGAGAAGGCGGCGATGGCGACTGACGCCGGCGCCGATCACAGCCTCTGCTGCCCCATGGAAGCGCTCGCCGGAGAAGTAGCCGCGCTGACCGGCGGCGCCGGCGTCCCGATCGTGCTCGACGGCGTCGGCGCCGCGAGCTGGGCGGCATCACTCGGCGCGGTGGCGCGGCGCGGGCTGATCGTCAGCTACGGCAATGCCTCGGGTCCGGTGCCGCCGTTCAGCGCGCTGGCCCTGCTCCGCGCCGGCTCCGTGTTCGTGACCCGGCCGACGCTGGCCGACTATGCGGCCACTGCGGACGAGATGCGCGCATCGGCCGCGCGGCTCTTCGAAATGATCGTCGGCGGCGCCGTTCCCGTGAAGATCGGGGCCCGCTTCCCGCTCCGCGAAGCCGCCGATGCGCACCGCGCGCTCGAGTCGCGCAAAACCACCGGCTCGGTCGTGCTGCTGCCCTGACGGGCTATTGGTTCATCGAGGCGAAGAAGTCCTCGTTGGTCTTCGAGTCCTTCATCTTGTCGAGCAGGAACTGCATCGCGTCGACCGTGCCCATCTGCATCAGGATGCGGCGCAGCACCCACATCTTGGAGAGCGTCGCCTGGTCGACGAGCAGCTCCTCCTTGCGGGTGCCGGACTTGCCGACGTCGAGCGACGGGAAGATGCGCTTGTCGGCGACCTTGCGGTCGAGCACGATCTCCGAATTGCCGGTGCCCTTGAACTCCTCGAAGATGACCTCGTCCATCTTCGAGCCGGTGTCGATGAGGGCGGTGGCGATGATCGACAAGGAGCCGCCTTCCTCGATGTTGCGCGCGGCGCCGAAAAAGCGCTTGGGCCGCTGCAGGGCGTTGGCGTCGACGCCGCCGGTCAGCACCTTGCCCGACGAAGGCACCACCGTGTTGTAGGCGCGACCGAGGCGGGTGATCGAGTCGAGCAGAATGACCACATCCTTCTTATGCTCGACCAGCCGCTTCGCCTTCTCGATCACCATCTCCGCGACCTGGACGTGGCGGCTGGCCGGCTCGTCGAAGGTCGAGGAGATGACCTCGCCCTTCACCGAACGCTCCATGTCGGTCACCTCCTCGGGCCGCTCGTCGATCAGCAGCACGATCAGGAAGACTTCGGGGTGGTTGTCGGTGATCGCCTTGGCGATGTTCTGGAGCAGCACGGTCTTGCCGACCCGCGGCGGCGCCACGATCAGCGCGCGCTGGCCCTTGCCCTGCGGCGAGATGATGTCGATCACCCGTGCCGACTTGTCCTTGACGGTCGGGTCGCCGGGATCGAGGCTGAGCTTCTCGTCCGGATAAAGTGGCGTCAGGTTGTCGAAATTGACCCGGTGCCGGACCGCGTCGGGATCGTCGTAATTGACCTTGGCGAGGCGCGTCAGCGCGAAATAGCGCTCGCCATCCTTCGGTCCGCGGACCTCGCCCTCGACCGTGTCGCCGGTTCTGAGGCCGAATTTGCGGACCTGGTTCGGCGCGACATAGATGTCGTCGGGACCGGCGAGATAGTTGGAATCGGGCGAGCGCAGGAAGCCGAAGCCGTCCTGGAGCACCTCGATCGTACCGATGCCCATGATCTCGTCGCCCTGCTCGGCGCGGACCTTGAGGATCGAGAACATCAGCTCCTGCTTGCGCAGGGTGGATGCGCCTTCGATGCCGAGCTCTTCGGCCATCGCCACCAGCTCGGCGGGGGTTTTCTGCTTCAGGTCGTTGAGATGCATGGGAAATACTCGGGAGATTGGATTCACGGCGCCGGCGAACAGGGGATGTGGGCGGCGGGATGGATGCTTGCGCGGACGGCAGGCAAACGACGAAGAGCGGGTTAGGCTCCGCCCTAAACCAAGTCAAGCCGACGAAATTGCCGGGTTTGCGGTCGGATGGAGTACGATGGCCTCAGAACGGCTTCACGATGACCAGGATGACGATCAGAGCGGTCGCGACACCGGGGATCTCGTTCATGAGCCGGAGGCTGCGCCCGCTGACCGGCCGCTCCCCGCGCGCGAGCCTGCGCCCGTAGCCGATCATCCAGCCGTGATAGGCGGACAGGCCGAGGACAAGCAGGAGCTTCAGCTGCAGCCAGGTCTGGTTCCAGGCGCCGCTCGAATAAGCGAGGGTGAGGCCGAGCGCCCAGACCATCAGCATCGCCGGCGTGATGATGATGTTGCGGAGCTTGCGCTCGCGCTCGATCCACCTCTGCTCCTCGGCCGAACCTGCCGCCGCCTCCTGATGGTAGACATAGTAACGCGGCAGCATGAACAGGCCCGCGATCCAGAAGACCACGAAGATGACGTGCGCCGCCTTGATCCACTGATAGGTCACGATGAGTGCCGTGTTGAGATCGTAGTCGAACATCACCGGCGAACGAGCTCCAGCAGGCGCTCGACGTGCGGGATCGGAGTGTCGGGAAGGATGCCATGGCCGAGGTTGAACACGTGCGGCCTCCCCTCCAGCGCCGATATGATGCGCCGCACCCCATGTTCAAGCGCCTCGCCGCCAGCGATCAAGGCGAGCGGGTCGAGATTGCCCTGGACGGGAAGACCCGGCGGCAGGGCGGCGGCAGCCCAGACGGGGTCCACAGTCTCGTCCAAACCGATCGCATCGACCCCCGTCTCGCGCGCATAAGCTGGGAGTTTACCGCCCGCGCCCTTCGGGAAACCGATTACCGGCACGTCGGGATGGCGCGTCTTCAATGCCGCCACGATCGCCGCGGTCGGCGCGATCACCCAACGCTCGAACTGCGCAGGGGAGAGGCTGCCGGCCCAGCTGTCGAACAATTGCACCGCCTCTACTCCGGCATCGATCTGGCCGGAGAGATACTCGACGGTGGTTGACGTCACGGCGTCGATGATTTCGCCGAAGCGCTGCGGATCCGAATAAGCCAGGCGACGCGCCTCGGCCTGCTCCTTCGAGCCGCGGCCGGCGACCATGTAGGTCGCCACCGTCCAGGAGCTGCCCGCGAAGCCGAGCAGGGTGGTCTCCTCCGGCAGCGCGGCCTTTACCTTCGCCACGGTCTCATAGATCGGGCGGAGTCGCGAAAGCGCCGGCTCCAGCTGATCGAGCCTTGCTTCGATCATCGTCGGCGACAGGCGCGGGCCCTCGCCGGCCTCGAAGACGAGGTCCTGGCCGAGCGCGTGCGGGACGATCAAGATGTCCGAGAACAGGATCGCGCCATCGAAGCCGAAGCGGCGGATCGGCTGCAGCGTGATTTCGGCAGCCGCCGCGCTATCATAGACCAAAGCGAGAAACCCGCCTTTCTCGGCCCTCAGCGCCCGATATTCCGGCAAATAGCGTCCCGCCTGACGCATCAGCCAGAGCGGAGGCTTCGGGGCAGTCTCGCCCGTGAGGACGGCGAGCAAGGGCTTGGTCTGGCCGGGCATGGGGGCTCGGGCTCCGCTCTTCTCTCTATAAGAGTCTTATATAAGAGGATTGTAGTAAGCTGTTGGCGCGCTGAAGCCGGGGTTTATTGGTTCGTGACGGAATTGCAAACAGGCAGCGGTCGCTCGAGGCGCTGCAATCCCCGCGAGTCGCCCGGTTTGTTCCCGTTTTTCACAGGCTGTGGAGACCTTTCGCCCCCTGTTCGCAGGGCTGTGGAGCGATCGCGAAGGGCGGGGGCGAATCCTTGTGCTGGAACCGTCCACACGGTTTCGCTAGCGCTTGCCCTCATGCTTTTCCACAGCGGCCCGGCGTGATGGAGCTCCATCTCCACCTGCTCTCCGATTCGACCGGCGAGACGCTGGAGGTGATCGCCAACGCCTGCCTCGCCCAGTTCGAGAATGTCGAGGTCAAACGCCATCTCTGGCCGATGGTGCGTTCGGAAGGACATCTCGAGCGGGTGCTCGACGACGTCGAGCGGCGGCCGGGCCTGGTCTTCTATACGTTGGTCAATAACAGCATCCGGCGCGAGCTCGAGCAGCAGAGCCGGCGCCGCGGTATCCATTGCGTCTCGGTGCTCGATCCGGTCGTTCACGCCCTCTCGGCGGTGCTCGGCCAGCAGGCGGCCGGGCGGCCGGGCCGGCAGCACGCGCTCGACGCCGCTTATTTCGCGCGGGTCGACGCGATCCAGTTCACCATCGCCCATGACGACGGCATCGGCTCGGAGAATTGGGAGGAGGCCGACATGATCCTCGCCGGAGTCTCGCGCACCTCGAAGACTCCGACCGCAATCTATCTCGCCAATCGCGGCTACAAGGTCGCCAACATCCCTCTCGTGCCCGAAGCGCCGCCGCCGCCGGCCCTGTTCACGCTCCGCCACCCCCTCGTCGTCGGCCTCACCACCAATCCCGACCGGCTTATCCAGATCCGCCGCAACCGGCTGCTGTCGCTCAACCAGGCGCCCGAGACCGACTATGTCGACCACGAATCGGTCAGCGCCGAGCTTGCCTTCGCGCGGCGTATCTTCTCCGACAATGGCTGGCCGGTGATCGACGTCACCCGCCGCTCGATCGAGGAGACCGCGCTGGCGATCGTCAAACTCTGCACCGAGCGCTACGAAGCGGCCAACGGGACGTGAAGCTTCTCCTCGCCTCGAAGAGCGAAGCGCGCCGTCGCATGCTCGAAGCGGCCGGCGTTGCGTTCGAGACGGTCGAGGCCGAGCTCGACGAGGCGGCGGCCAAGGCGGGGCTCGAAGCGGCCGGGTTCGACGCCCGCGGAGTCGCCGAGGAGCTGGCGCAGCTGAAGGCGCTGTCCGTGGAGGCGGGGCCGGGGACGCTGGTGCTCGGTGCCGACCAGACGCTCGAGCTCGAAGACGGCGCCATCCTCTCCAAGCCGGGCTCGCGCGGTGACGCCTTCGACCAACTCCGCGCACTCAGCGGCCGCAGCCATGCACTCCATGCTGCCGCGGTCGTCGTCGAGGATGGCGAGACCGTGTTCTGGCAGAGCGAGACGGTCGAACTGACGATGCGAACGCTCACCGATCGCTTCATCGAGGGCTATCTCGACCGGGAATACGAAGCGATCCGCTGGAGCGTGGGCGGCTACCGGATCGAAGGCCCCGGCGTGCAGCTGTTCGAGCGCATCGCGGGTAGCCACTTCGCCGTGCTCGGCCTGCCGCTCCTTCCCCTGCTCGCCTTCTTCCGCGAGCGCGGCCTGCTGTCGAGCTGATGAGCGTCCCTTATGCCGAAGTGATCGGCGATCCGATCGCCCATTCCAAGTCGCCCCAGATCCACAATTTGTGGCTGAATCGCCTGGGCATCAAGGGCGAATACCGGCTCACGCGCCTCAGCGCGGACGAGTTGCCCACCTTCCTCGACGGCCGTCGAGGCGATCCGGATTGGCGGGGCTGCAATGTCACGATGCCTCTGAAAGAAGCGGCGCCGCACCTCGTCGAAAGAATGAGCTCCGCCGCAGCCGGCACCGGGGCGGTGAACGTCATCACACCAACTCAAAGCGGATTGGTCGGCGGCAATACCGACGTCGACGGGGTCGTGGCTTTGCTGCCCGGGCCGCTCAGCGGGAGACGCGCGTGCATCATTGGCGCCGGGGGCGCAGCGCGTTCGGCAATCTACGCGCTGGCCTCGCACAGCGTTCACGACATCCGGATCATTGTCCGCCGGCCCGAGCTGGCCCGCGATCGACTGCGCAATCTGTCGAGTGGCCTCGCGATTTTCGGCGAGGCTGATGCTTCCCTTGCCATGACGGGCGCTGAAATCATCGTTCAGGCTTCCAGCGGGGGCATGGCCGGGCACGCGCCGCTGTCCCGGCCGGTTCTCGAGGCTCTTGACCAAGCCCACCCGGACGCTTCGGCCGTCGAGATGGTCTATCACCCGCTGGAAACGCCGTTTCTCAGGCGCACCGGCGAGCTGAATTTCCTCATTAGCGACGGCCTCGACATGCTGATTAGCCAAGCCGCGGAGGCATTCCGGCTGTTCTTTGGAGCAGCAGCGCCCGACCGGCATTACCGGGACCTTCGCGCATTGCTGACGTCATGAAACGGCTCGGCCTCACCGGTTCGATCGGCATGGGAAAGTCCACTGTCGCCGCGATGTTCGCCGAGGAGGGCGTGCCGGTGTTCGATGCCGATGCTGCCGTCCACCGGCTGCAGGGGCCGGAGGGGGCGCTGGTCGCCGAGATCGAGGCGCATTTCCCCGGCACCACCGGCGCCGGGGGCGTGAATCGGGGCGCGCTTGCCGAGCGGGTGCTCGGGGAGCCGGCCAAGCTGCGCAGGCTCGAGGAGCTCGTCCACCCTGCCGTTGCGCGCGAGCGCGAGGCCTTCCTAGCGGCGCATGCCGGGGCGCCGCTCGTCCTGCTCGACATCCCCCTGCTGTTCGAGGCGGGCGGCTGGAAGGACGTCGACAAGGTCGTGGTGGTCTCGGCGCCTGAAGAGATCCAGCGCGCGCGCGTCCTTCGCCGGCTGGGAATGACTCCTGCGAAGCTCGACTCGATCCTCGCCCGGCAGCTGCCCGACCGGGAGAAGCGCGCCCGCGCCGATTTCGTCATCGACACCAGCGGCCCGCTCGACGAAACGCGACGAGCGGTTCGCCGCATCGTCGCTTGTCTGACCGGCGTCGCCGATTCATAACGTTCGCGAGATGCGGGAAATCGTCTTCGACACGGAAACCACGGGCCTCAGCCCGCTCGCCGGCGACCGCATGGTCGAGATCGGCTGCGTAGAGCTGGTCAACCGCTGCGAGACCGGCCGCACCTGGCACGCTTACTTCAATCCGGACCGGCCGATGCCGAGCGGCGCCGAGGCGGTCCACGGCCTCTCCGATCGCTTCCTGTCCGACAAGCCGCGCTTCCACGAGAAGGTCGGCGAGCTGCTCGCCTTCATCGGAGAAGATGCGCCGCTGATCGCGCACAATGCCGGCTTCGATTTCGCCTTCATCAACCACGAGCTCAACAATTGCGGCCGGCCGCTGATCTGCACCAGCCGCATGGTCGACACGCTCTCGATCGCCCGCCAGCGCCATCCCGGAGCCAAGCACAGCCTCGACGCTCTTTGTACCCGCTTCGGGGTCGACCGCAGCCTGCGCGTCAAGCACGGCGCCCTGATCGACGCGCAATTGCTGGCCCAGGTCTATGTCGAGCTGACCGGCGGCCGGCAGATCGGGCTGTCGCTCGGCGCCGGCGAGGAAGCGCCCGATCTGGCGCTGGATGCCGCGGAGCTCGCCGCCGCGGCCCCGGTCGCGATCACCGTCAGGCCCCCGCGGCCGCACGCGCCGAGCGAAGACGAGCTGCTCCGCCACGCAGCCTTCCTGAGCGGCCTCGCCGATCCCATATGGCATCGGTTGACGGAAAGCCGCGACGGCGCCTAAGCGGCGCGGCGGGCAGTGGAGAGCGCAATGGAGATCCGGGTTTCCGGGCACCAGGTCGAGACCGGCGAGGCCCTTCGCCAGCATGTCGAGGATCGACTCGCCGCCATGGCGGACAAATCTTTCGAGCGTGCGCTTTCCGCCCATGTCACCTTCGGCAAGGGTCCGCACGACCACGCCTTCACCTGCGACATCGTCGCGCACGTCATGCAGGGGGTGATCCTCAAGGGCTCGGGCCGCGCGCAGGAGGCCCACCCGGCCTTCGACCAGGCCGCCGAGCGGATCGAGAAGCAGCTCCGCCGCTACATGCGACGGCTCAAGGACCGCCAGGCGACGTCCGTTGGCGACGGGCTGGCGCTGGTCGACGGCGAGGCCTCCTACACCGTTTTCGCTCCGCCTTCGGAGGAGGAGGAGCCCGGCGACAATCCTCCGATCGTCGCCGAGACCAGCGTCGACATCCCCGACGCCAGCGTGTCCGATGCCGTGATGCTGCTCGATCTCAGGAACACCAACGCCTTGCTGTTCCGCAACAGCGCGACCGCCAGGTTCAACATGGTCTATCGACGACAAGACGGGACCATCGGCTGGGTCGAGCCGAAGCGGGACTGAGCGGTCCGCAGGGGGGCCGGCTTCCACCCACCCATCCTTTTCCCTCGAGGGCGGACGCTTTTTCCGCCAGGTGCATGATGAACGATCTTTCGGAACTGATTGCGGCGGACGCGGTCGATGCGGGGCTCCAGGTCGCGAACAAGAAGGCCTTGTTTCACGCGCTGGCTGCCGCCGCCGCGCGGCGCACCGGGCTTCCGGCCAAGGCGATCGCGAGCGCGCTGGCGGAGCGCGAGAAGACCGGCTCGACCGGCTTCGGCGGCGGCGTCGCAATTCCGCACAGCAAGATCGAGGGCCTCGATGGGGTGTTCGGCTATTTCGCCCGCCTGGCGACGCCGATCGACTATCAGGCGGTGGACGGGATGCCGGTAGATATGGTCGTGCTCCTGCTCTCGCCGCCCGATGCTGGCGCCGACCATCTCAAGGCACTCGCCGGCGTCAGCCGGATGCTGCGCGACCGCCAGGCGGTCGCCAAGCTGCGCGGCGCGCGCTCCAAGGACGCAATCTACGCATTGATCGCCGGGATCGATGCCCGCAATGCCGCCTGAGTCGCAGGCCGGCGGGGGTGTCGGCGCGCATCTGCGGGCCCTCGAATCGCTCTATCGGGCGGCCGCGATCAACGGGCTGTTCCGCTCGACCATCGAGATTCCCAAGCAGGGCTTCGCGCGGATCCGCTTCGAGGTCGAGGAGAGTCACTATCACGCCGCCGGCGCGGCCCACGGCACGCTCTATTTCAAGATGATGGACGATGCGGCATTCTACGCCTGCAACGCGATGGTCTCGGACCGCTTCCTTCTCACCACCGCCTTCAACCTCAACTTCACTCGTCCGCTCAAGGCCGGGCCGGTCACGGCGGAGGGCCGGTGGGTGAGCGGACGCCGGCGAGTGTTCGTCGGCGAAGCGCGCCTGATCGACGCGGCGGGCGAGGAAGCAGCGCGCGGCACCGGCACCTTCATGCGCTCGCACATCCCGCTCGCCAGCCTCGCCGGATATTCCGCCGGCTGATGGAGGCCCGGCTCGCCAGCTCGGTGCTGGTCCACGCTCTGTTGCGGCTGGCCCAGCGCGACGGCGGCTTCGGCGCGGTGCTCGCCAAAGGCGACGACAATGCCGGCGCCGTCACCGTGGTCCTGATCGAGCGCGGCGCGCGCAGGAAGATCCTCGAGCGGGCCGTTCAGGGCGACGGACGGTATCGCTGGCAGGAGGTCGGGAATCGGGCGGCCGGCAACGACGCAGAGTTCGAAAAGTTCCTGGAAAGGCGGCGGCATTTCGACCCCGATCTCTGGCTGATCGAACTGGACGTCCCGTCAGCCGAACGGTTCGCCGACGAAATGGCCGGCCTTAGTTGACCGTTAACCGGACCGGCCCCTAGCCCGGTGCCACGAGTTTTCTGCAAGAGCGGGGGGCCGCCGAAAATCTGAATGCGGCCGCGCAAGTCGGGCGGCGAATCGAGGGCGCTTTCGGGTGCACCTCGAGAGCCGACCGCCATGATTAGAGTTTAGATGACCGAATTCGTCCGCGCCGCCCGCAGGGCCGCGCTCGCCTTGATCCTCGCAGCCGCAGCCGCCGGCCCAGCGCTCGGCGCGGAAACCGGGGCCGCTCCCGGCATGGAGAGTCTCGAGGATGTGGTCAGCCGCGCCATCGCCGAGCCGGCTGCCGCCGAGATCCTCCGCGCCCCCGGTGGCGGTATGATCGTTCCCGAGACGGTCCTTCCCGAAACCCTCAAGGACGAGACCCCGGCGCCGCTCGCCGACCGCAGCCGCCCCCTCGACCAGCTCGTCGGCGAATATTCCGGCGTCGCGCCGCGCGACCGCCAGGCCGAATGCCTCGCCAGCGCCGTCTATTGGGAATCGAACGGCGAGCCGCTCGCCGGCCAGCTCGCGGTCGCCGAAGTGATCATCAACCGCGCCCGCTCGGGACGCTTCGCCTCGACCCTGTGCGGCGTGATCACCCAGCGCAGCCAATTCTCTTTCGTCCGCGGCGGCCGCATCCCGACACCGCCGCAATCGAGCCAGGGCTGGCGCAACGCCGTCGCCATCGCCCATATCGCGCTCGACGACGTCGCCGACAGCCCGGTTTCGACCGCTTTGTTCTTCCACGCGCGTTACGTCTCGCCGCGCTGGCGCCTCCAGCGCCTCGCCGCCGTCGGCAACCACGTCTTCTATCGGTAGGCAAGGCGCATCGACCCAAACCGTCATCCCGGCGAAGGCCGGGATCTCAGCGAGAACTAGCTCCGCTCAATTGGAGCGCGGCACTTGCGTCCGCGTCTGGTCCTGAGGTCCCCCGCCTTCGCCGGGACGACGCGAAGTGCGCCGATAGCGACGAATTTCCGCGAGTCGCGGCCTTGCCCCCCGTTCCCGACCCGTTCTAGTCTGGCCGGATGGCCACGCTCAGCGACTCGCCCGCCTGCTTCTCCGATTCGCCGCTGCTCGCGCAAGACGTCACGCGCGGGGTCACCCGGCTGTTCTTCCGGCAAGACCTGTTCGCCCTCTGCGAGGTGCCTTTGCCGAACGGGCGGCGGGCCGACATGGTCGCGATCTGCCCCAAGGGCATGCTCACCATCGTCGAGATCAAGGTCTCCCGCGCCGATCTGCTCGGCGATCACAAGTGGCCGGACTATCTCGGCTATTGCGACCGCTTCTATTGGGCGGTGCCCGCCGGCTTCCCCCTGGACCATTTCGAGGGCGGGGAGCGCGGCGCCGATCATTGCGGGCTGATCGTCGCCGACCGCTACGATGCCGCGGTCGTCCGCGAGGCGCCGCTGCGCAGCCTCGCTCCGGCGCGGCGGAAGGCCGAGACGCTGCGCTTCGCCCGCCGCGCCGCGCGACGGCTGGTCGGCGATCTCGATCCCAGCCTGGCGGGCTTCGCCTAGGGTCCGTACTCAATATCGGCAAAAGCCGCCCGCCCCTCCGGACAATCCCGACCATTGCCGGTATTGAGTACGGACCCTAGCGGGCCGGCCCGTAGGTCGGCTGCGCCTGGCGCGGTGCCTGGAGCAGGCGCAGGATGGGAGCGGCCCGGTGGTCGCGGCGGGCGTAATCGAGGGCCGAATAGCCGGCGGCGCTGTCGGTGTGATTGGGATCGGCGCCGCGCCCGAGCAACAGCCTGACCATGGCGATGTCGCGCCGCTGGACGGCGAGGATCAGGGGAGTCTCGCCGCGATTGTTCTGCTGGTTGACGCCGGCGCCGCGGTTGAGGAGCAGTTCGGCGCCGTCGATCCAGCCGATCTGGGCGGCGGCCATCAAAGCGGTGTTGCCCTGATTGTCCTGAAGGTCCACGCGGGCGCCGTTGGCGAGCAGGAAGTTCAGCCAGACATGGTCGCGGCCGCGCGCGAGAATGTGCAGCGCCCCTTCGCCGCTGCTCCGGTCGCGGCTGTTGATCGCGGTCGAGGACGGGTTGGAGACGATCTCCGTCACCTTGTTGCCGTCGCGCTCGCGAATCGCCTTCAGGAAATTGTAGCTCTCGGAATATTGCGCGAGTGCCGGCACCGCTATCACGGCGAGCAATGCCGCGAGCAAAATGCGCCGCTTCGTCCTATCCACTTGTCACCCCGCTATTCGGCTTGATCGCAGCCCCTTAGCAAAGCAAGGCTGGCCGCGCCATGAACGATCGGCGCTTCCTTACGCTTTGCTTCGCCCTTCTCGCCTCCCTCGGCCTCGCCGCGTGCCGGCAGGAGCCGCCGCCGCTCGATGGCGCCCGCATGGGCGGCCCGTTCGCGCTCACCGACCAGAACGGGCGGCGGGTGAGCAGCGGGCAGCTCGCCGGCAAGTATCGCATCGTCTATTTCGGCTACACCTTCTGCCCGGACGTCTGCCCGGTCGACCTGCAGCTGATCACCGCCGCCTTGCGCCAGTTCGAGCAGAGCGACCCCGCGCGCGCGGCGCGGGTCCAGCCGGTCTTCATCACCACCGATCCGGCACGCGACACGCCCGAGGTGCTGCGCCGCTTCGCAAGCGCCTTTCACCCGCGCCTGATCGCCCTCACCGGCTCGCCCGAGGAGATCGGCCGCGTCGCCCGCGCCCACGGCGTTTATTACGACGCGCGCGACCCGCAGCCGGGCAGCCGCGATTATCTCGTCGACCACAACCGCATCGCCGTCCTCTACGGGCCGGAGGGCCAGCCGATCGTCATCCTGCCGCACGACCAGGGGCCGGCCGGCGTGCTCGCCGCCCTGGAGCGCTGGGTGCGATGAACGACGAGACGCCTTTCTGGGAGAAGCCGCTCGAGGCGCTCGACCGCGGCGAGTGGGAGGCTTTGTGCGACGGCTGCGGCAAATGCTGTCTGCACAAGATCGAGGACGAGGTCACGGGGGAGATCCATCCGACCAACGTCGCCTGCCGCCTGCTCGACCGCGTGAGCTGTCGCTGCTCGAGCTATCGCACGCGCCGCGCCTTCGTCCCGGACTGCGTCCGCCTTACCGCCGGCACCGTCGACCGCTATCAATGGCTGCCCGGAACATGCGCCTATCGCCTGCGCGCCGAGGGAAAGCCGCTTCCCAAATGGCATCCCCTGCGCACCGGCGATCCGGAGTCGGTCCACAAGGCGGGAATGTCGGTGCGCGGCTGGACCGTCTCGGAGGACCAGGCCGGCGATCTGGAACATCATCTGGTCGACCGTGAGCTCTGAGCTTCGCCTGCCCTGCGGCACGCCGCTGACGCTGAGGACGAGTCCTCGCGCCAAGTCCATGCGGCTGCGCGTCGACCAGCGCACCGGCACGCTCCTGCTCACCATCCCGCGCCGCTGCTCGGAGCGACGCGCGCTCGACTGGGCCGCCGGGCAGCGCCAGTGGATCGAGCGGGCGCTCGCCGAGGTGCGGCCCCCCGTCGGCGTCGGGCCTGGCGCCTCGCTGCCCCTCTACGGCCGACCCCATCTCGTCGACTGGGACCCGAAGCGGCCCCGCCGCGTCGAGGTGCAGGAAGGGCGCCTGATCGTCGGCGGCCCCGCCGCGGGGCTGGAGGCGCGTATCCTGCGCTGGCTGAAGGCCCATGCGCGCGAGCTGCTCGCCGAGGAGACGCGCTTCTTCGCCGCGCGCGCCGGCAAGGCGCCGGGCCGGATCGCGGTCGGGGACCCGCTGTCGCGCTGGGGGAGCTGCTCCGCATCGGGCGCGATCCGCTACAGCTGGCGCCTGATCCTGGCCCCCGAATTCGTCCGCCGCGCTACGGTGGCCCACGAAGTCGCCCATCTGGTCCACATGAACCACGCCCCCGCCTTCCACGCTCTGGTGGCGGAGCTGCTCGGCGAGGATCCGCGTCCGGCCCGGCTGTGGCTGCGGCGCGAAGGGGCGGGCCTGCACAGGATCGGACGGAGCTAGCCCTCGGGTTTGTCGATGTCCGGTGGGGGCGGAGGCGGCGGGTCGCGCTCGGGCGGTGCGCCGCGGCGGTCGAGCGCGCGGTCGAGCCACTGACGGTCCAATTCGTCCTCGGTGGGCTGCGGCCGCGGCCGGTCGGCGTCGTCGCGCTGCGGCTCCTCGACTGGACCCGGTCCGCCCGGCTCGATCGGATTGCCCTCGGCATCGACCAGGGGCTCGTCTCCGGGAAGCACCGGCGACCATTGGGCATTGTCCGGCTCCTGCTGCCAGTCGGGTGCGGCCACGTTGGTGACGAGGTTCTCGACGGGCCGGCGGGCGACGGCGCGCACCATGAAGTCATGGAAGGCCTGGGCAGGGGCACGGCCGCCGGCGAGGCCCGCCACCGGCCGGCTATCGTCGCGGCCCATCCAGACCCCCGTGGTGATCCCGCTCGAGAATCCGAGGAACCAGCCGTCCTTGTTGGAGGTGGTGGTGCCAGTCTTCCCGGCCGTCGGCCGGCCGAGATTGGCGTTGCGACCGGTACCGTGAAGCACGACGCCCTGGAGCAGGTCGGTCATCTGGGCCGCCACCCAGGGCGCGACCAGCACCCGGTTCTGGTCGTTCTGGTGCTGGTAGAGCAGGGTCCCGTCGGCGGTCGTGACGCGGCGGATGCCGTAGGGCATCACCGCCGTTCCGCCCGACGCGACCGAGGCGTAGGCGCGGGTCATGTCGATCAGCCGGACCTCGGACGTGCCGAGCGCCATCGACGGGTTGGTGTTGACCCGCGTCGTAATCCCGAAGCGCTGGGCCATATCCGCGACGGTGCGGGTTCCGACGTCCTGGGCGAGGCGCACGGCCACGGTGTTGATCGAGAAAGCGAGCGCCTGCCTGAGGTTGACCGCGCCCGAATAGCGGCCGCTGTCGTTGCGCGGGCTCCAGCCGGCGATGGTCAATGGCGCGTCCTGGACGGTCGAGGCGGGTGTGTAGCCCGATTCCAGCGCCGCCAGGTAGACGAACAGCTTGAACGAGGATCCCGGCTGCCGATTGGCCTGCGTCGCGCGATTGTAGCTGGAGCTCGAATAGTCACGGCCGCCGATCAGCGCCCGCACCGCGCCGTCGCGGTCGAGGGAGACGAGGGCGCCCTGGGCGCCGCGCGGCGCGTTGGCGTTGATCGCGGCATGGCCGGCGCGCTGCAGGTTCGGGTCGAGCGTCGTCCAGACGTCGATCGGCTGCACCGTCTCGTCGATCAGCATGTCGAGCTGCGGCAGGGCCCAGTCGGTGAAGTAGCGGGCGATGTCCTGGCGCTCGGGATTGGGGACGAGCCGGACCTGGCGCGGATCGGCCGACGCCGCCTGCGCCGGGGTGATCGTTCCATTCTCCAGCATGAGGGTGATGACGACGCCCGCGCGCGACCGGGCCGCCTCGGCGTCCGCGGTGGGCGAATAGTTTGAGGGGGCCTTGACCAGGCCGGCGATGATCGCCGCTTCCGCGATGCTGAGCTGGCTCGCGGGATGGCCGAAGAAGCGGCGCGAGGCGGCGTCGATGCCGTAGGCGCCGCCGCCGAAATAGACCCGGTTGAGGTAGAGCTCGAGGAGCTGGTCCTTCGAGAAGCTCCATTCCAGCGCCAGCGCCAGGATCCCCTCGCGGATCTTGCGGCCCCAGGTCCGCGAATTGTCGAGGAAGATGTTGCGCGCGAGTTGCTGGGTGATGGTCGAGCCGCCCTGGGTCCAGCGGCCGCTCGAGGCGCGGACGGTGGCGGCGCGGGCCATGCCGAGCGGGTCGATGCCCGGATGCGAGCGGAAACGCCGGTCCTCCACCGCGATCATCGCCTCGCGCATGATCGGCGGAATGCGATCGTAGGGGAGCCATTCGCCGAAGCTCGGCCCCATCGCCATGATCACCGAATTGTCGGCGGCGCGCACCCGGATCATCTGGCCGAGATCGTCGCGCCGGACCAGCTCCTGGTAGGAGGGAAGCTGGCTGACCGCGACCGCGACCGCGACCACCAGCGCCACCGTCGCCGCAAGCAGGGTATAGACCGCCACCTTGAAGCCGGTGACGAGATAGCGCCGGACGGGGGACGGGGCGGTGCTGGCCATGGGCCGCTACCGATAGGGCGCGCGAGTCATGGCGACAAGAAGAAGCAATCGAGGTTAACGGCGGCTTACGACCGCGCGCGCGGTCAAAGTTGGCTGGCGCAACTTCCGGTGCCATAGCCGCCCTCCGATGGCCCTTTACCCGCTCGTCCGTCCGCTTGCCTTCGCGCTCGACGCCGAGCGGGCGCACCGGCTGACCATCCGCGCGCTGAAGCTGCTTCCGCCAGGCCTCCCAGCGGATCCGGATCCGGTCCTCGCCGTCCGCGTCGCCGGGCTCGATTTCCCCAATCCGGTGGGGCTCGCGGCCGGTTTCGACAAGGATGCGGAGGTGTTCGCGCAGATGCTCGGCTTCGGCTTCGGCTTCGTCGAGGTCGGCAGCCTCACGCCGCGACCGCAGTCGGGCAACCCCCGCCCGCGCCTGTTCCGGCTCAAAGAAGACCGGGGCGTGATCAACCGGATGGGCTTCAACAATGCCGGGCTCGCGGCAGCGGCCGCGCGCCTCGCCAAACGCAGGCGGCACGGGATGGTCGGCGTCAATGTCGGCGCGAACAGGGACAGCGCCGACCGGATCGCGGACTATGCGGCGGGAGTGGCGGCGATGGCGCCGCTCGCCGACTATCTCGCGATCAACGTCTCCTCCCCGAACACGCCGGGCCTGCGCGGGCTCCAGGACCCCGCCGCGCTGGACGAGCTGCTCGCCGCGGTCTTCGGGGCCCGGCCGGCAGGGGGCCCGCCGGTCTTCCTCAAGGTCGCGCCCGACCTCGAACTGGAAGAAGTGGAAGCAATCGCGCGCATTTGCCTCGACCGGGGGGTGGACGGGCTGATCGTCGGCAACACCACTCTCGCCCGTCCCCGCCTGGTCTCGCGCCACCGCGGCGAGTCGGGAGGACTTTCGGGAGCCCCGCTCAAGGCCCTCGCGCTCCAGCGATTGCGCGACTTCCGAAGTGCAACCGGCGGCGGGCTGCCGCTGATCGCGGCCGGCGGGATCGAGAATGGGGTCGACGCCTGGCAGCGCATCCGCGCCGGGGCGAGCCTGGTCCAGCTCTATACGGCTTTGGTCTATGAGGGGCCGGGCCTGGCTGGGCGGATTGCCGCGGAGCTGAAGCGGCTCGCGGCAATCGAAGGTTTCGCGACGGTGGCCGAGGCGGTCGGCAGCGAGGGCCGCTGAGCGGAACCTATTGCAGCCGCAGCCTTTCTCGCCCGCGGAGACGCGCGATGTCGAGAGACCTGATCAAGACCTTCACCTATCTCGCCGTGCACCTGACGGTCGCTTTCACCGTCGGCTATCTCCTCACCGGCTCGGTCTCGATCGCCGGCGGCTTCGCGCTGATCGAGCCCAGCTGCAACGCCATCGCCTTCTTCTTCCACGAAAAGGCCTGGAACGGGCGCTTGCGGCTGTTCGGCCGGCGACGCCTAGCGCACTAGCACTACGCCTTCGCGCCGCGGGTCGGCCCCGCCCTCAAAGCGACCTCGGCCGAGATAGACTCCGTGCAGTCCGGAAGCCTCGCCTGCGCCCGCCTGGACGGCGATGCCGCGGCCGCGCAGCGCCTCCACCAAAGCAGGCGGGAGTCGGTCGATCTCGGCGGTGAAGGTGGTGCCGCGGGCCACGAGGTTCGGGAGCGCGATCGCGTCCTGCATCGGCAGGCCCCAGTCGAGCACGCCCACCACGGTCTTGGCGACGTAGGCGAGGATCGCATTGCCGCCGGGCGAGCCGACCGCGCCGGCGAAGCGCCCGTCCGCGCCCAGCATGATCAGGGGAGTCATCGACGAGCGCGGCCTCTTGCCGGGTGCGACCGCGTTCGCCGCGGGTCGCCCCTGCGCGTCGCGCGGCTGGAAGGAGAAATCGGTCATCTGGTTGTTGAGGAAGAAGCCGTCGACCATCCGCGCCGAGCCGAAAATCGACTCGACGGTCGCCGTGACCGAGACGACGTTGCCCCGCGCGTCGCCCACGACGAAATGGGTGGTGCCGGCCGGCTCGAGCGTTGCGTCGCGGGCCGCCGTCGGCGCACCGGGGGGAGAGCCGGCCGTCGGAGGCGACCCGGCCGTGGCGCCGATGAGGCGCGCCCGGGAGGCGACATAAGCGGGGTCCAGCAGGCCGGCGATCGGCACGGTGACGAAGGCGGGGTCGCCGACATAACGGTCGCGGTCGGCGTACATCAGCCGGCTCGCCTCGGCGAACAGGAACCAGGCCTGGGCACCGCCGGGCCCGCGCGCGGCGATGTCGGTGCGCTCGAGGATCGCCAGCAGCTGGAGCAGGCCGACCCCGCTGGACGGCGGCGGCGGCACGCAGATCATGGTCACCCGGTAGGTCCGGCAGATGGGCTCGCGCTTGACGGCGCGGTACCCGGCGAGGTCGTCGAGGCTCATCGCTCCGGGCAGCGGCCCGGTGCGGACGCGGGCGACGATCCGTTCGGCGGTCGCGCCCCGATACAGAGCGTCTGCGCCGCGGGCGGCGAGGCGCCGCAGGAACGCGGCATAAGGAAGATTGCGCAAACGGTCGCCGGCCCGGAGCAAGGTGCCGTCGGGCCGCGAGAAATAGGAGCGCACGTCGGGGGCGCCATTCTGAGGGTAGTTGCCGGCGATCATCCGCCCAAGGCGCGGGCTGACGACGAACCCGTCTCGCGCCGTCCGCTCCGCATCGGCGAACAGGCTGCTCCAGGCCTGCCTGCCGTGCTCGCGGTGGGCGAGCTCGAACGCGCGCACCACGCCGGGGACGCCGGTGGCGCGCCCGCTGAGGACCGCCTGCGCGAAGGGCAGGGCATCGCCATTGTCGTCGAGGAACATGTCGGGGGTCGCGCCCGCCGGCGCCGTCTCGCGCCCGTCATAGACGGCGACGTTTCGAGTCCGCGCGTCGTAATGGGTCAGGAAGGCGCCGCCGCCGAGGCCGGAGCTCTGCGGCTCGACCAGCGACAGCATCGCCTCGACCGCTATCGCCGCGTCGATCGCGCTGCCACCGCGCCTCAGCACCGCCATCCCCGCCTCCGCGGCGAGCGGATTGGCGGCGGTGACGAACATCTGCGGCTGCGGGGCCGGGGCAGGCGCGGTCGTTTCGCGCGGCGCGGTGGCGCATCCCGCGAGAAGGGCGGCCACGACCGGCCAGAGGTAACGGAGGATCATGCCCGGACGCCTCATCTTGATCTTTTGCCCGTAGCCAACGCGCCTCGGCCCGTCCACGGCCCGATCGGGCATGGCGCGGCGTCCCGGATCGGCTAAGAAGCGCCTTCCCGAGCGCCAAAAGGCGCCGGACTGGGGAGGCAGATGCGGCAGCTCGAATATTTCCCGAACCTCGTCACCATGTTCTTCGCCCGTGCCCGCGAAAAGGGCGATGCGCCCTTTCTGTGGGCCAAGAAGGACGGTGCCTGGCAGCCGATGAGCTGGCGGGGAGCGGCGGAGGAGGTGGCCCGGCTGGCGGCGGCCCTGAAGCGGCTCGGCCTCGGGGCGGGCGACCGGGTGATGCTGGTTTCCGAAAACCGGCCGGAATGGCTGATCGCCGACCTCGGAATCATGGCCGCCGGCTGCGTCACCGTTCCCGCCTACACGACCAATACGGAGCGCGACCACCAGCACATCCTCGACGACAGCGGCGCCCGCGCCGTCATCGTCTCGAGCCAGAAGCTGGCGCGCCCGCTGCTTCCCGCCGCGCACCGCAGCTCGGCCTGCGAGCATGTGATCGCAATCGACGCGGCGCGCAGCGGCATCGGCCAGGCGAGCGGCGTCCAGGCGCACGAGTGGCGCGCGCTGATCGACGCGGAGCCGGCCGACGTCGAGGCCTGCGCCGCCGCGGCAGCGCGCTTCCGCCGCGAGGACCTGGCCTGCATCATCTACACCTCCGGGACCGGGGGCGCGCCGCGTGGCGTCATGCAGCACCATGGCGCCATCCTCCACAATGTCGAAGGCTGCACAGCGATCATCTCCGAGGATTTCGGCTGGGAAGAGGAGGTCTTCCTCTCCTTCCTTCCCGCCAGCCACGCCTACGAGCATAGCGGGGGCCAGATGTTCCCGGTCGGCCTCGGCGCGCAAATCTATTATTCCGAAGGGATCGAGAAGCTCGCCTCGAACATCGAGGAGGTGAGGCCGACGATCATGGTGGTGGTGCCGCGTCTGTTCGAGGTGCTGCGCCAGCGCATCCTGAAGCAGGTCGAGAAGCAGGGGAAGGTCGGCCGCTACCTGATGAAGCGCGCGCTCGACATCGGCGGCAAGTCCGCCACCGGCCGCGTGCCCCCCTGGGACAAGCCGATGGACCTGATCCTCGACCGCACCCTGCGGCGCAAGGTCGGCGCCCGCTTCGGCGGCCGGCTGAAGGCGATGGTCGCCGGCGGCGCGCCGCTCAATCCCGAGGTCGGCATCTTCTTCCATTCGCTCCGCCTCACCGTCCTGCAGGGCTACGGCCAGACCGAATCGGCGCCGGTGATCAGCTGCAACCGCCCCCGGGCCGGGATCCGCATGGACACGGTCGGCCCGCCGCTGCGCAACACCGAGGTCCGGATCGCCGAGGACGGCGAGATCCTGGCGCGCGGCGAGAACGTCATGCACGGCTATTGGCGCAATCCGGCGCTGAGCGAGCGCACCGTCGTCGACGGCTGGCTCCACACCGGCGACATCGGCCATCTCGACGAGGCCGGGCGGATCGTGATCACCGACCGCAAGAAGGACCTCATCGTCCTCGACAAAGGCGACAATGTCGCGCCGCAGCGGATCGAGGGCATGCTGACGCTGCAGCCCGAGATCCTCCAGGCGATGGTGACCGGCGACAAGAGGCCGTACATCGTCGGCCTGCTCGTTCCCGACCCGGACTGGACGAAGGAATGGGCGCAGGCGAACGGGAAGGCGGCGGCGACTCCGGCGGCCCTTCGCGACGACCCCGATTATCTGAAGGCGCTCGGCACCGCGGTCGACCGGGTCAATGCCGGCCTCTCGGTGATCGAGAAGGTCCGCCGCTTCATCCTCGCCGACGCGCCGTTCACGACCGACAACGAGCAGCTCACCCCCTCGATCAAGATCCGCCGCCACGTCATCAAGGCGGCCTATGGCGAGCGGCTGGACGCGCTCTACCGCCGCTGAGCACGGTCAGGCGCGGAAATTGTCCTTCCAGGCCCGCCGTTCGGCGAGCTCGGCGGCCGAAGCGGCGCGCATGAACGGGTTGGTCTCCAGCTCGAGCGCGATCGACGTCGGCAGCGTGACCTCGCCGCGTTCCCGCGCCTCCCGCACCTCCGCCAGGCGGCGGACGACGGCCTCGTTGTCCGGCTCGGCGGCGCGCGCGAAGACGCCGTTGGCCAGCGTATATTCGTGCCCGCAATAGATGCGCGTCTCTCCCGGCAAGGCGGCGAGGCGCTGGAGACTGGCGTGCATCTGCTCGGCCGTCCCTTCGAACAGCCGCCCACAGCCCATCGCAAACAAGGTGTCGCCGACGAAGGCTGCGTGGGCCTCGGGCAGATGGAAGGCGATGTGGCCGGCGGTGTGCGCCGGTGTGTCGATCACCTCCGCTTCGAACGCACCGATCCGCGCGCGGTCGCCGCCGGCGACGATGCGGTCCATCTTGGAGACCCGCTCCGCCTCGCCGGGCCCCGTCACCGTGCAGCCGGTCGCGACGCGGATCGCGTCGTTGCCGCCGGTATGGTCCGGGTGCCAGTGGGTGTTCCAGACCTGCGTGATGCGCCAGCCGCGCGCCGCCGCCGCCGCCAGCACCGGCTCCGCCACGGAAGGATCGACTGCGACCGTTTCGCCTGATTCGGGCTCGTGGACCAGCCAGACGTAATTGTCCGAAAGGACGGGGACGGGGACGATCTCCATGGCGTCCCTTCTACGCCCGCCCGCCGGCCATCGCCATCGCTTCTGCGGCGAGGGCGCGGGTGAGCTGCTCGGCCGGAAGCGCTCGGCCGAGCGGTGCGGCCTGGCCCGCCCACATCGGGCCGAAGCCGAACTCGCCGCATTTCTCGGCTTCGGCCCGGATCGGCGCCAGCGCCTCGGCGGCCAAGGGATAAGGCGGCGCTTCCTCGCGGATGGCGCCGAGCTCGTGCATCAGGCGGCCGGCGATGCCGCGCGCGAGACCGCCGGTAAAGAGGTTGGTGAAGCGCGTCGGAGCGCTCGCCAGCTTCGCCCGATGCGCAGGCGAGATCAGGCTTTCGGGACAGTGGAGATAGGCGGTGCCGAGCTGGACGGCGGCGGCGCCTAGGCTGAGCGCGGCGGCGATGCCGCGCGCGTCGCCGATTCCCCCGGCGGCGATCACTGGCACGTCGACGGCGTCGGCGACCTGCGGCACCAGCGCGAACAGGCCCATGGCTTCGGCGGGATCGGAGCCGAGGAAGCGGCCGCTATGGCCGCCCGCTTCCCAGCCCTGCGCGATCACCGCATCGGCCCCCCGCTCCACCAGCCACCGCGCTTCGGCGACCGTCGTGGCATTGCCGACCACGATGGCTCCGCTGCTCTTCACCCGCGCCAGCAGAGGCTCGTCCGGCAAGCCGAAATGGAAGCTGACGACTTCGGGGCGAAGCGCCTCCACGGTCTCGCACATCGCGGCATCGAACGGCCGCCGCAGGGCGGCCGGGGTACCGGGTCGGGCTCCGAACGCACGGCGATAGGGATCGAGCAGAGCCCGCCAGGCCGTATCGTCGACCGGGCCCGGCGCGGCGTGGCAGAAGAAATTGAGATTGAGCGGGCCGGTCGCGCGCCGCCGCACGGCCGCGCTCTGCTCACGGACCTGATCGGGACTGGACATGCCGCAGGGGAGCGCGCCCAGGGCGCCGCCCTCGGCTGCGCCGACGCACAGCTCCACTCCGCCGGCGCCGGCCATAGGAGCGAGCAGGATTGGGTGGCGCGATCCGACGAGCGCGGCGAAGCGCGTGCCGGGCCAGCCGCTCACCAATGCCCTGTATTCGCCATCGACGCCCAAGGCTCCTGCGGCGGCAGCGCTTCGCCGGCCTGGAGCAGCTCGATCGAGACATTGTCGGGCGAGCGCACGAAGGCCATGTGCCCGTCGCGCGGCGGCCTGTTGATGGTGACGCCCGCGGTCATCAAACGCCGGCAGGTCTCGTAAATGTCGTCGACCCGGTAGGCGACGTGGCCGAAATTGCGGCCTTCGCCATATCCCTTCTCGTCCCAATTGTGGGTGAGCTCGATCTGCGCCTGCTCGTCGCCCGGCGCGGCCAGGAAGATCAGGCTGAACCGCCCCTTCTCATTGTCCATCCGCCGCACCTCGCGAAGGCCGAGCAGCGCGAAGAAGCGGATCGTCTCGTCCGGGTCGGAGACGCGGAGCATCGTGTGGAGATATTTCATGGCCGGCCTTCTACTCTCGGCGCCGTTATGGGGCTAGGCTCGCGGGCATGAAAACCAGGCTCCTCGTCGCCGCGCTCGCCGCCATTCTCGTCGCGGCCGTTCAACCGCAGGACTGGGCCGATTTCGATGCCGAATGGGCCAACTCGCCGGAATATGAGACGAGCAAGGCGCTCTGTCGGCAACTGCGCGGCCGCGAGGCGCCGCCGGCGGACCGGCCGGCCCCGGCGCAAGCCCGGTCGCTCGCGGGTTGCAGCTCCGAAGCGCTCTATTACGGCATCGGTCGGCCCGCCGATCCCGAGCAGGCGAGGCTCTGCGCCTTCACCGAAGCGGCGGAGGGCGCCGACCATCCCTTCGCGGGCCGGGCGATGCTGATGACGATCTACGCCAACGGCGTCGGCGCGCGGCGGGATCTGGAGGTGGCGATCCACCTCGCCTGCGGCCTGGACGGAGCGCCGGCCGAATCGCACGGCCGGGTCTCTCACCTTGCCGAATTGCGGGCGCAGGGCTGGTCCGGTTCCGACTTCCATTATTGCGACGACATCACCAGCGGCATTTCGGGGGGCGTTTGCGCGGGACACCGCGCGCAGATCGACGGCGCCCGCCGCGACGCGGAGCTCGCGCGACTCCTTTCCGGCTGGACCGCGGCCGAGCGCGAAGCCTTCGCGCCGCTCCGGCAGGCGTTCGAAGCCTATGTGGAGGCGCATGCCGAGGGCGAGGTGGACATGAGCGGGACCCTTCGCAACGCGCTGTATGTCAGTGCGCAGGAGGCGCTGCGGACCGAGTTCATCGCCATGCTTCGGCATCTCGAGGCGCGGACCGCGCCGGTTTCGAGCGCAGCGCAATACCGCGCCGCCGACGCGGATCTGAACCTTGCCTATCGCGAGTCCCTGCGCGCGGTGCAGGGCGAGCCCACCGGCACCGTCACGGCCGTCGGAATCCGCGACGCGCAGCGCGCCTGGCTGCGCTACCGCGATGCGTTCGTCGCTTTCGCGGCGGTCAAATCTCCGCGCCTGCCGCGCGACAGCGTCGCCGCCTGGCTGACACGGCACCGTACTGCATTGCTGCGCGGCGGCGAATAAAGTCGGCGGATCAGCGGCCCTGCGCGGGGCGCGTTGGCGGCGGCGGCGAGGTGGTCGCCGGCACACGCGCAGTCCCGGCCGGGCCGTCGCGGGCCGATCCGAGCGCGGCGGCGGCGCGGCGGCCGGCGTCGGTATCGGGCGCGGCCGCCGCGACCTGGCGGTAGAGCCGC
The DNA here is from genome assembly GCA_036386495.1 of Allosphingosinicella sp. Taxonomy (GTDB): domain Bacteria; phylum Pseudomonadota; class Alphaproteobacteria; order Sphingomonadales; family Sphingomonadaceae; genus Allosphingosinicella. The sequence continues at coordinate 17,479 of DASVVP010000129.1, read as the reverse complement.
TCGGCCTCGGCGCCGTTGCCCTGCAGTCCGGCGATCGTGCCGGCGAGGAGCAGGACGTCGGGATCGTTGGCGGCGAGCTGGCGGGCGCGGGCGATGTCGGTCGCGGCGCGGGGGAGCTGGTCCTGCCGCGCAGCGAGAGCCGCCGACAGATACCAGGCCATCGGGTCTGACGGGACCAGCTGCAGTGCGCGGTCGATGTCTGTCCGCGCGCCGGCCGGATTGGCAAGGGCGACGAGCGCGCGGGCGCGGTCGAGATGGACCTCGCCCCTCAGCTCGTCGGTGAGCTGTGGATTGGCCAGGGCCGAATCGAAGGCCTCGATCGCCTTGGTGCCCTCGTCGGCGGCGAGCCAGGCATTGCCCGACTGCACCCAGAACATCGTGCCGCGCGGATCCTGCGCCGTCGCCGCCTCGCGCGCCGCCTGCTCGTAGACCGTCGCGGCCGCGCGCCACCGGCCCAGCTCGACATAAGCGAGGCCGAGGCACTGGCGCGCATCGAGCCCGCCGCCCTCGACCCGCCAGGCATTGGCGGTCTCGACCGCCCGCTCCGGCGCTACCCGCGTCTGCTCCGCGCAGGCGCGGAAGCGGCTCTGCGCCAGCGTCGGTGTCGGTGTCTGTGTGGGTGCCGGCGTCACGGGCGGCGGAGTGGCGGCCGCCTGGACGAGGGCGAAGGCGATCTGGATCGGAGTCACATCTTCTCCACTAGGGCCCGCACCGTCGCGATCAGGAGCGAAATGTCCCGTTCGCGCGACAGGCGGTGGTCGCCGTCCTTGATCAGGATCGTCTGCACGTCGGCTGAACGAAGGCCCTCAGCGAGGGAGAGGGCGATCCGCCACGGCACGTCCGCGTCCGCCTGGCCGTGGAGCAGGCGCACCGGGCAATCGATCGCGATCTCGCCGCCGAGCAGCAGGCGGCGCTGGCCGCTCTCCCAGAAGGCGCGGCTGGTTACCGTCGGCGCGTCGCCATAAGGCGAAGGCTGCTCGATCCGCCCCTCCTCGCGGATGCGGCTCTTCTCGTCTTCGCTATAGCCCCAGTCCGTGAAGTCGGGCGCAGCGGCGATCCCGACCAGGCCGGCGATCCGCTCCGGCCGTGCGAGCGCCGCGAGCAGCATCAGCCAGCCGCCCATCGAGGAGCCGACGAGCACCACCGGACCGTCGATGCCCTCGACGACCGCGAGCGCGTCCCCCACCCAATCGTCCAGGCTCTGCGCCTCGAACTCGCCGCCGCTCGCGCCGCAGCCGCCATAATCGAAGCGGACCATCGCCCGCTTTTCCCCAGCCGCCCAGGCGTCCAGCGCGGTGGCCTTGCCACCTTCCATGTCCGACATGTAGCCGGGGAGGAAGATCAGGGTCGGCCCCCGCCCCGAGCGCCGCCGGATGGCGATCCGCCGGCCGGCGCCGTGCTCCAGCGTCTCCGTCGAGGTCATCGCCGCGCGGGATCGTTGCGGCAGATGTCGACCAGCGCCTGCCATTCTTCCGGGCTGAGCGGCGACTTCCAGTCGCTCCTCCGGCCGGCGCTGGCGAGGAAGCGGCGGGCGCGCACGCCGGGGTCCGGGTGGGTCGAAATGTAGGAGAGGCCGGCGCCGATCGGGCCCAGCCGGCGCTCGCGGCGGGCGACGCGGTCGAAGAAGACGGCCGCGCCGCCGGGCGAGATCCGCGCGCGCTCGAGCGCCGCGATCGCGTCGGCATCGGCCTCGGCTTCGGCGCCGCGGCTGTAGCGCGCGCTGAGGAAGGTCTCGAGGTTCGCGCCGGTGCCGCCGCCGACCATTGTCACGAACAGGCCGAAGCTGAGCTGGCGGATCATCGCCGCGGTGACGTGGCGCCGTTCGACATGGGCGATCTCATGGGCGAGCACGCCCGCGACCTCCTCCGGACCGCCCGCTTCGATGAGCAGCGGCTCGAAGATCAGGATATGGCCGCCCGGCAGAGCGGCGGCGTTGACGATGCCGATGTCGACGACGCGGATGTCGAGGTCGCCGGCAGCGGGAGCGATCGCGGCAGCCAGCTTGCGCAGCGCCGCGTCGCCGCCGGCGCCGTGGCAATAGCGCCCGTTGAGGCTGGCCATGACCGGGCCGCCGACATTCTCCTCCCACGATCTCGGCACATAAGGCGCGACCCAGCTCGGGAAGCGGGTGGCGAGGAATATGACGAGGGCGGAGACGGCCACGGCCGCGACCACAGCGCGGGCAAGGCCGATCCGGTCGATCCAGCGTCCGTAGCGGCGGCGACGCGGCAGCAGCGGGCCGAGCCCGGCCGCCGCCGCGGCGGGTACCCCAAGCCGCCAGCCGTCCACCTCGCAGTGACCGTACACCTCCCATTCGCCGCGCGTGTCGATGTGGAAGAGCTTCGTCCGCGGCACCTTGCTCGTCTCGCCATCGGCGTAGCGGACGGCGATCGCCTCGCTTTCTCCTGCCACCTCGACCTCGTGGCGGACGGCGGTGGCGCCGTCGTAGAGCCAGCCCCGCTCCATTCAGATCGCGCCGATGTCGAACGCGTCGGCGAGGCCCTCCGCGTCGGTCGGCGAGCGAGTCGAGGATTGGGCCAGGGCGGCCACGTCGATCTCGCCGTCCAGGTCGAGATGCCGGACCGCGAACCTGTAGTTGCGGTAGCTGATGAAGAGCAGCCCGAAGCCGAGCGTCGCCATCACCAGGCCGATATGGCCGAGGAAGAGCAGCAGCCAGTCGGCGGTGCCCGCGGTGAAGCGGAAACGGAGGCCCGCGATCGTCGTCGCCCCTGCGACGCGCCGGTAATAAGCCGCGTAATAAGCGAGCGCCGCGATCGGCAGGCCGATGTAGAGGACGAGCACCGCGATCATCATGCCCATGCCGAAGTTCATGATGTCGTTCATATCCGGCCGGGCCCCGGCCTTCGGCATGGCGAGCGCGATGAGGACGAAGATCGCGATGACCACGCCGATCACCGCGTAGAGGAGCAGCCAGCGCTTGAAGAGGCCCTCCGCGGTGGCATCGGCGTGGAAGCGGTGCTGGCCGAAGCTCATCTTGTTGAAGCGCGCGTTCCACAGTCGCGTCTGCGCCCAGGGCAGAGGCACGAACAGGGCGAGCGCGGTCACCCAGGTCCGCCACATATATTGGACGCCGTAGCCCCAGCCGCCGTCGTCGCTGCCGCCGCGGATGCCGTGCCAGTAGGTGCGGCTCAGCCGGTAGCGCAGCGCCCGCAAAGCGGCGACTCCCGTCATGTAGAAGAAGCCGCCGTAGATCAGCAGGAACAGGGCGATGCCGACCGCCTTGCCGAGATCGTTGCCCTCGGTCACCAGCCGCGCCGCGAAGATCAGGAGGAGCACGATCGGGATCAGGGCGGCGAAGACCATCAGGAAGCCGAGGAACATCTCCTTGCCGGTGCCGGTCCATTCGAGATGGTCGTCGACGAGCCGCGTCCGGCTCCAGAAATATTGCCGCTCCCGCGCCTTCGCCCAGAAGCGGTAGATGCCGAGCGTCACGATCGTCAGCAGCAGGTTGGTGAGCGCGATCGGCAGGAATTCCTGCCAGGTGCCGGTGAAGGCGAAGGCGCGGTGGTGCGCGCCCTCCGCCGGCCGGGTCGTCGTAGCATCCATCGATAAAGCCCCTCTTCCCGCGCCGAACGTGCAACGCCGCGTCAGGCAGGGCAAGCGGCTTGTGCGGGGGCGCCGTTGCTTGAACGCGAACCGCCGCTCCCCTAAGAAGCGCCGCCCATCGCAAGCCGGAGCCTGGTACCCCAAAATGTCGGAAATGTTCTCGATCCGCCTCCCCGACGGTTCCGTTCGCGAGGTCGAGCCGGGGACCACGCCGGCCGACGTGGCCGCGGCGATCGGGCCGGGCCTCGCCAAGGCGGCGATGGCGGCGCGCGTCAATGGTGAGGTGCGCGACATCATGCGCCCGTTCGAGGGCGATGCCGAGCTGGCCCTGATCACGGCCCGCGACGAAAAGGACGCGCTCGAGCTCGTCCGCCACGATTATGCGCACGTCCTCGCCGAGGCGGTGCAGAACCTGTTCCCCGGCACCCAGATCACCTTCGGCCCGGCGACCGAGGACGGCTTCTATTACGATTTCGCGCCGGCTCCCGGCCGGGGTCCGTTCACCGACGAGGACCTGCCGGCGATCGAGGAGGAGATGCGCCGCGTCATCGCCCGCGACGAGCCGCTGGTGCGCGAGGTCTGGAGCCGCGACGACGTCCGCGCCTTCTTCGAGAGGCAGGGCGAGGCGTTCAAGGCCGAATGGGTGATGGAGCTTCCGGCCGACGAGACCATCACCATGTATCGCTCGGGCGGCTGGCTCGACCTCTGCCGCGGCCCGCATCTGGCCTCGACGGGCAAGCTCGATCCGCAGGCGTTCAAGCTCACCCGGGTTTCCGGCGCTTACTGGCGCGGCGACCAGAAGAACCCGATGCTGTCGCGCATCTACGGCACCGGCTGGCTCAACAGGAAGCAGCTCGAGGCGCATCTCGTCCGGATCGAGGAGGCCGCCAAGCGCGACCACCGCAAGATCGGCCAGGACATGGACCTGTTCCACCTCCAGGCGGAGGCGCAGGGCTCGGTCTTCTGGCACCCCAACGGCTTCGTCGTGTGGCGCGCGCTGGAAGCCTATCTGCGGCGGAAGCTCGACGCGGCCGGCTATCAGGAGGTCAAGACCCCGCAGCTGATGGACGCGCGCCAGTGGGAACAGTCCGGCCACTGGGGCAAATATCGCGAGAACATGTTCGTCGTCCCGGACGAGGTGCCCAATGTCGAGGAGGAGGGGCCGGTCCTCTCCGGCGAAGGCGACCTGATGGCGCTCAAGCCGATGAACTGTCCGGCCCACGTCCTCATCTTCAAGCAGGGCATCAAGTCGTACCGCGACCTGCCGCTCCGCCTCGCCGAGATGGGCACCTGCCACCGGAACGAGCCGCACGGCGCGCTCCATGGCATCCTTCGCGTGCGCCAGTTCACCCAGGACGACGCCCACATCTTCTGCCGCGCCGACCAGGTGATCGAGGAGGTGCGGATCTTCTGCGACCTGCTCGATGAGATCTACCGCGAGCTCGGCTTCGAAAGCTATGCGATCAAGCTCGCGCTCCGGCCCGACCAGCGCTTCGGCTCGGACGAGGAATGGGACCATGCGGAGCAGGAGCTGCGCTATGCGGTCCGCGCGGCCGGCCGCGATACGAGCGAATATGGCTGGGAAGAGCTGCCCGGCGAAGGCGCCTTCTACGCGCCCAAGCTGGAATTCCATCTCACCGACGCGATCGGCCGCACCTGGCAGGTCGGCACCGTGCAGGCCGACACCGTGCTGCCGGAGCGGCTCGACGCTTCCTACGTGGGCGAGGACGGCCAGCGCCACCGCCCGGTGATGCTCCACCGCGCCATCCTCGGCACGTTCGAGCGCTTCATCGGCATCTTGATCGAGCACCATGCCGGTCGCTTCCCCGCCTGGCTCGCGCCGGTCCAGGCGGTGGTGGCGACGATCGTTTCCGACGCGGACGATTATGCGCGGGAAGTCGTCGCCGCGCTGGCGGCTGTGGGCCTCCGCGTCGAGGCGGACCTCCGCAACGAGAAGATCAACTACAAGGTCCGCGAGCACAGCTTGAGGAAGGTCCCCAACCTGCTGGTCCTCGGCAAGCGCGAGGCCGAGGAGCGCACCGTAGCGCTGCGCCCGCTCGGCACCGATGCCCGGCAGGAAGTGCTGCCGCTGGACGTGGTGGTCGAGCGGCTGCGCCTCGAGGCTCTGCCGCCTGATCGGGCCTGAAATCGAGATCGGGTTGCATCCACGCGACCGAACGGCAACAGGCGTGGCGGAAAAGTCGCGCCTGCGTTGCGCGCGCCTTTCATTCCCTACGCGGAGAGACTAACTCTCCTCGTCCCGAATGCCTTGATGGAGAAACTGCTATACGTCCGCCCATGATCCGGCGCCCGCAGGCGCCGCCGCTGCACGGCCCTCGCTTCAACGAATTCATCTCCGTGCCCAAGGTGCGCGTGATCGATGAGAATGGCGAGAATCTGGGGGTGATGCTGACCCCCGAAGCGATCGAACAGGCCGCCGAAGTCGGACTCGACCTGGTCGAGGTGTCGCCGAACGCCGATCCCCCGGTCTGCAAGTTCCTCGATGTCGGCAAGTTCAAATACGAGGCCCAGAAAAAGGCCAACCTCGCCCGCAAGACCCAGAAGACGCAGGAGATCAAGGAGATCAAGATGCGTCCGAACATCGACGATCACGATTACGACGTGAAGATGCGCAAGGTCAGGGACTTCATCGGCGAGGGCGACAAGGTCAAGGTGACGCTGCGCTTCCGCGGCCGCGAGCTGGCCCATGGCGAGCTCGGCATGCGTCTCCTCCAGCGTGTCCAGGGCGATGTCGCGGAGACCGCCAAGGTCGAGCAGCATCCGCGCATGGAAGGCCGCCAGATGCTGATGGTGCTGTCCCCGAAATAGCACGCGCGCTCGCGCTTGGCGCTTCTACATGAGCTAAATCGAGCATTCCGTAGCGGAAGACGCCCACCCCGTGGAAACGGCTTGGTTGCGTTCTGCAACCGAATAGTTGCGCAAATGCAATAATCGGCCGCGCGCCGCGGAAAACCGCCCTTTTGCGCTGGCGAGAGGGGGCGCTTTTGGCTAGCTCTTGCCCAAACAGATAAATGGGGAGGGTTAGATGTCCAAATATACGTGGCTGCTGTCCGCCGGCATGTTCGCAATCGCGACGCCCGCTTACGCCCAGCCGACGCCGGCGCAGCCCGACCAGCAGCCGGCCCCGACCGACAGCCCCACCGAGCAGGCCGCGGTCCAGGAAGGCGAGACCGGCAATGACGGCGCGCCGGACATCGTCGTCACCGCCCAGGGCCGCCGCCAGATCCTGCAGGACGTCCCGCTCGCCGTCTCGGCGGTGTCCGGCCAGTCGCTGCAGAATTCCGGCGCCAACGACATCCGCCAGCTGAACCAGCTCGCCCCCTCGCTGCTGGTCTCCTCGACCGGCACCGAGGCCAATGCGGCGCCCCGTATCCGCGGCATCGGCACGGTCGGCGACAATCCGGGCCTCGAAAGCTCGGTCGCGGTGTTCATCGACGGCGTCTACCGTTCGCGCGCCGGCGTCGGCATGAACGAGCTCGGCGAGATCGAGCGCATCGAGGTGCTGCGCGGCCCGCAGGGCACCCTGTTCGGCCGCAACGCGTCCGCGGGCCTCATCCACATCATTAGCCGCCGGCCGGAATTCGAATTCGGCGGCAATGTCGAGCTCACCTACGGCAATTACGATTACATGCGCGGCCAGCTCGGCGTGACCGGTCCGCTCAGCGAGACGCTCGCCTTCCGGGTCGACGCCGTCGGCGTCCGCCGCGACGGCTTCTACGACGTGATCAATGCCGCCAACGGCACCGAGAGCCGCGTCAACAACCGCAACCGCCTCTTCACCCGCGCCCAATTGCTGTTCGAGCCGAACGATGCGCTCTCGATCCGGCTGATCGGCGACTACACCACCCGCGACGAGAGCTGTTGCGGCGCCGTCTACATTTCGCGGCTCGAAACGTTCGACCCGACGCCTGGCGTCACCGGCGACTATTCGGTGGCGGCGTCGAACCGCATCGTCGACGTGATGACGCAATTGGGCGCGATCTTCCCGCCCAACGCGTTCGACCGCGAGATCGCGATCACGCCCGGCCGCACCTATCGCGGCGACACCCGGGACTGGGGCGTCTCCGGCCAGATCGACTACGATCTCGGCGGCGCGCGCCTGACCTCGATCACCGCCTATCGCAACTACCGGTCCGAGCAGCCGGGCGACGTCGACTACAACAATCTCGACATCCTCTACCGCGAGGACGACGGCAACGCCTTCCGGTCCTTCCGCACCCTCTCCCAGGAGCTCAGGCTGCAGGGCTCCGCGTTCGGCGGAGCGCTCGACTGGCTGGTCGGCGGCTATTTCTCGAGCGAAGACCTCCACGTCCGCGACAATCTGCGCTTCGGCGCCGACTACGGCCGCTTCGCCTCGTGCCGGTTCATCACCCTGGTCTCGCCGGTCGCGGCGCTGCGCAATCCCGGCAATCCGGGCTGCCTCAGCGCGGCGGCCACCGCGCCCGGCCAGCCGTTCAGCGGCACCGGCGCCCTCGGCGGCGCCGGCGCGCTGCTCGCGGGCGGCCTGCAGCGGCTCTACACGGTCAACAATGTCGGCGATAATAGCGCCAATTATAATCAGGACAGCCGCAACTGGGCGATCTTCACCCACAATATCTTCAACATCTCGGACGAGGTCAGCCTCACCCTCGGCCTGCGCTACACCAACGAGAACAAGGAATTCAGCGCCACCTTCAACAACAACAACACCGTCTGCCCGGTGCAGCAGGCGGCCTTCGCCAACTTCCTGACCGGCGGGGCGACGCCGCTGCCCGGGAGCGGCGCCACGCCCGGCGCCCCCGCGACCAGCGTTCAGGCGCTGGCGCAGGGCCTCGTCAACCTCACCTGCCAGGGCAACAGCTCGAGCTCGCTCAACGCGCTCAACCTCAGCGACGAGCGCGACGAGGACGAGTGGACCGGGACGGCAATCCTCTCCTATCGCCCGAACTCCGAGTTCCTGCTCTACGGAAGCTATTCGCGGGGCTACAAAGCGGGCGGCTTCAATCTCGACCGCTCGGCGCTCGGATCGCCGGTCTTCGCGCCCAACGATCCGCGCAACACCGGCGCCCGGGGCCAGCCGTTCGGCACCGGTAACCTTCAGTTCGACGCCGAGATCGTCAACGCGTTCGAGGTCGGCATCAAATACACGCGGCGCAACTTCATCTTCAACGTCGCCGCCTTCCACCAGCAGTTCAGCGACTTCCAGCTGAACACGTTCAACGGCTCGGTCTTCATCGTCCAGAACATCAACGGCTGCGGCGAGCCGTTCGCGCCGACGACCTTCAACAACCAGTCGATGGACGCCGACCGGGATCCGTCGTCGGGAACGGGCGCCTGCGCGGCGGATGACGTCGAGCACGGAGTCACCACTACCGGCATCGAGCTGGAGACGGCGATCTATCCGCGCCGCGACCTCCAGTTCACCGGCGGCCTCACCTACGCGCAGACCCGCTACCAGGACGATCTGGTCGGCCGCAACACCGGCGCGCCGCTCGATCCGTCGCTGTTCCAGCTTCCGGGCCAGAATCTCTCGAATGCGCCTGAGCTGGTCGTCACCAGCTCGATGACCTGGACTCCGCGGCTCGGCACCAGCGGCATGACCGGCCTCTTCTATGTCGATCAGCGGACCAGCGCGGGCTACAATACGGGCTCCGACCTGTTCCCCGAGAAGGTCCAGGACAGCTTCACCCTGGTCAATGCGCGCCTCGGCATTCGCGGGCCGCAGCAGCGCTGGGCGCTCGAGCTGTGGGCGCAGAACCTGTTCAACGTCGATTATCAGCAGGTCGCGTTCAACTCGCCCTTCCAGGGATCGAACTCGCGCGCTCACGTCCAGAATTGGGGCGCGGGCGTCGGCGCTCCGCAGGTGTCCGGCTCTCCGGCGAACCAGCTCTTCTCGAGCTTCCTCGCCGAGCCGCGCACCTTCGGCATCACCGGCCGCTTCCGCTTCTAGAAGGGGACGAAGGGGACAGTCACTTTTACGCGCCGCCGTGTACGAGTTCGTACGGCGGCGGGAAAAGTGACTGTCCCTTACCGCCCTAAGCCGCCGCGCGCTCCGCCTCTCCCGCGCGCGCCGCGCGCAACAGGCGCGACTGTAGCGTCTTCAGCCTCGCCGGATTCTCGATCTTCGCGCCCTGCAGATCGGTCAGATAAAAGACGTCCACCGCGCGCTCGCCATAAGTGGCGATATGCGCGGAGTGGATGATTGCGCGGCTGTCGAGGATCGCGCGGGCGAGGCCGCTGAGCAGGGCGGCACGGTCCCGCGCGTTGACCTCGACGACGGTGTAGCGGCTCGAAGCCTGATTGTCGGCGAACACGACCGGCTCGATCCGGAACGTCTCGGCGCGGACTCGCGGCAGCGCCTTGGCCTCGAGCCGTTCGATCGAGGGCTCGGCGCCGTTGACCGCCTCGGTCACGGCCTCGTCGAGCCGCCTGAGCTGGTGCGGATCGTCGAACGGAGTCGCCTCGCCGTCCTGGATCAGGAAATTGTCGAGCGCCATGCCGTCGTTGGTGGTGTGGACGCGCGCGTCGATGATGTTGGCGCCGGCGAGGCTGATCGCCGCGGCGAGGCGATAGAAGAGCCCCGGCCGGTCCTTGGCGTACACGGTCAGGAGGGTGGCGCCGCGCTCCTCCTGGATACTGACCGCGAGCGGCTTGGCTCGCCGCGGGTTGCGGTCGGCCGCGTCGACGAAGCGGGCGTTCTTTTCGATGAGGTCGATCGGTTCGGCGAGCCAGTAGGAATCCGGCAGCCGCCAGGCGAGGCGGGTGAAATGCGGGTCGTCCCACTCCAGCCGCCCGGCGAGCTCGGCCTGGACCGCTGCGATCCGCTCGCCGCGCCCCTTCTGCTTGTGGCCGAGGCGCAGCAGCTCCTCGGCCGCGTCGAACAGTTCGCGCAGCAGCTGGCGCTTCCAGCCGTTCCACACGCCCGGCCCGACCGCGCGGATGTCGACCACGGTGAGCAGGAACAGCAGCCGCAGCCGCTCCGGGCTCTTCACCCGCTCGGCGAAGTCCTGCAGCGTCTTGGGGTCGGCGAGGTCGCGCTTGAAGGCGGTCGCCGACATCAGGAGGTGCCAGCGCACGAGCCAGGCCACCGTCTCGGTCTCTGCGGGGCTGAGACCGAGCCTCGGGCACAGCTCGCGCGCCACCTCGGCGCCGAGCAGGCTGTGGTCGCCGCCGCGGCCCTTGGCGATGTCGTGGAGCAGCACGGCGACGTAGAGGGCGCGGCGCGAGGCGATCTGCTTGAACAAAGCGGCGGCGAGCGAATGGTCCTCCTTGAGTTCGCCGCGCTCGATCCTCGAGAGCAGGCCGATCGCCCGGATCGAATGCTCGTCGACCGTATAATGGTGGTACATGTCGAACTGCATCTGCGCGACGACGCGGCCGAAATCGGGAACGAAGCGGCCGAACACCCCCGCCTCGTTCATCCATCTGAGCACCGTCTCCGGGTCGCGCGGTGATGTCAAGACGTCGAGGAAGAGGGCGTTCGCGCGGGGATCGGCGCGGACCGCCTGGTCGATCAGCCGCGAGTCGCGCCCGGCGGCGCGCATCGCCTGGGGGTGGATCTCCAGGGCGTAGCGGTCGGCGAGCGCGAACAGCTCGATCAGCCGCACCGGATCCCCGGCGAAGAAGCCGTCGTCCGGCACCGCCAATCGCCCGCGGTCGAGCAGAAAGCCGTTCAGTTTGCCCGGCCTGCGGCGGATCGCGGGCAGCCCGAAGCGGCGGCCGCGCCTGGCGAAGGTCTCGTCGATATGGGACAGGAAGATGCCGCTGAGGTCCCCCACGGTGCGCGCGTGCAGGAAATAATGGCGCATGAAGCGCTCGACCGGCGTCTTGCCGGGCCGATCGGCATAGTGCATCCGCGCCGCGATCTCGCGCTGATAGTCGAAGGTCAGGCGCTCCTCGGCCCGGCCGGCGAGGATGTGGAGATGGCAGCGCACCGCCCAGAGGAAGCGCTCCGCCTTCCGGAAGCGCCCGAGCTCCGCCGGCGACAGCAGCCCTTTCTCGACCAGCTCGCCGATCGAGGCAACCCGATAGGCATATTTGCCGATCCAGTAGAGCGTGTGAAGGTCGCGCAGGCCGCCTTTGCCGTCCTTGATATTGGGCTCGACCACGTAGCGGCTGTCGCCGAGCCGGCGGTGGCGCTGGTTGCGCTCGTCGAGCTTGGCGGTGACGAAAGCGGCGACGTCGCGGGAAGCTGCGTCGAGGCGGAACCGCGTCTCCACCTCGTCCCAGAGCCGCTCGTCCCCCCAGACGTAGCGCGCCTCCAGCACAGCGGTGCGCACCGTATGGTCCTTGGCCGCGATCGCGACCAGCTCGTCGATCGAGCGGAGCGACTGGCCCACCTTCAGCTTCAGGTCCCAAAGCAGGTAGAGCATCGACTCGACCATCTGCTCCGCCCAGCCCGTCGGTTTCCAGGGGGCGACGAAGGCGATGTCGACGTCCGAATGCAGCGCCATCTCGCCGCGCCCGTAGCCGCCGACCGCCATGACCAATAGCCGCTCGGCGTCGGTCGGATTGGCGACGGGATGCTCCCTCAGCGCCTGATCGTGGACGAGCCGGACGATCTGATCGGTCAAGAAGGCGTAAGCGGCGGCGGCCTCGCTCCCCTGCCACGGCCTCTCCTCGAGCCGCCGGGCGATCTCGGCCCGACCTTCGGCCAGAGCCGCGCGCAACAGGGCGGTCGCTTCGCCGCGGGTGGCGGTGCCGATGGCGTCCGCCAGGACGCGGCGGTCGATGATCGCGCGCTTGGCGGGGATCGAGGCGAAACGCGTCGGCATCCAACCTGATCTAAGGCGTCCGAGCCCGATTGTCGTCAGTCGGACGTGCGCTCCGCCTCGATGCGCTTCAGGCGGTAGATGAGCTCCAGCGCTTCCTTGGGACTGAGCGCGTCGGGATCGACCTCCGCAAGAGCCCTGGCGACAGGGTCCGGTGGCGCCTGCACCGCTTCCTGGGCGGCGGCGGCGAACAGCGGCAGATCGTCCAGGCCGGCCGCAATCCCCCCGGTGGCGGCGCGGCCTTCCTCCAGCTTTGCGAGCACCGAGCGGGCGCGGGCAAGGACCGGCGGGGGCAGACCCGCGAGCTTGGCGACGGCCAAGCCGTAGCTCCGGTCGGCGGCGCCGCGCGCGACTTCGTGCAGGAAGACCAGCTCGCCTTTCCATTCGCGCGCGCGGACATGGTGGAGGGAGAGAGCGTCCAGGCGCTCCGCCAGCCGCGTGAGCTCGTGATAATGGGTGGCGAACAGGCAGCGGCAGCGATTACGGTCGTGCACCGCCTCGACGACCGCCCAGGCGATGGCGAGGCCGTCATAGGTCGAGGTGCCGCGGCCCACCTCGTCGAGAATGACGAAGCTCCGCTCGGTCGCCTGGCTCAGAATCGCCGCCGTCTCCACCATCTCGACCATGAAGGTCGAGCGGCCGCGGGCGAGATTGTCCGAGGCGCCGACGCGGCTGAACAAGCGGTCGACGAGGCCGAGGCGTACTCGCGCTGCCGGTACGAACGACCCGGCCTGCGCGAGCACGGCGATCAGCGCGTTCTGACGCAGAAACGTCGACTTGCCGCCCATGTTCGGGCCGGTGACCAGCCACAGCCGCCCGTCCTCCGAGAGGGCGCAGTCATTGGCGACGAAGCGCGCGCCGCTCGCCCGCAGCGCCTCCTCGACGACCGGATGCCGGCCGCCTTCGACCTCGAAACAGTTCGTGTCGGCGAAGGCCGGCCGCGACCAGCCGCCCTCCGCCGCCCGCTCGGCGAGCGCGGCGGCGACGTCGAGCCGGGCGAGCGCGTCGGCGGTGGCGGCGATCGGCTCCGCTCGCGCCAGCGCCGCCTCGGTCAGCTCTTCCAGATGCGCAGCCTCGGCGTCGAGCGCGTGGGCGCCGGCCTGATTAACCCGCGCCGCCTGCTCGTGGAGATCCGGCGCGTTGAAGCGCACCACTCCCGCCAGCGTCTGGCGATGGGTGAAGCCGCTTTCGGCCGTCATCAGCCGGTCGGCGTTTTTGGCCGGCACCTCGATGTGGAAGCCGAGCACATTGTTGTGGCGGATCTTGAGCGATGCGATCCCGGTCTGCTGGCGGTAGCGCGCCTCGAGACCGGCGATCGCCCGCCGGCCCTCGCCGCCGGTGAGGCGAAGCGCGTCGAGCGCGGCGTCATAGCCCTCGGCGATGTAGCCGCCCTGGGCCGCGTCGATCGGCGGCGAGGGGACGAGGGCGCGCGACAGCAGGTCGGTGAGGGCGCCATGGCCGACCAAAGCGGGCAGCAGCTCGTCGAGAAGGGGCGGCCGGTCGTCGAGCCTGGCCAGCCGGTCGTGCAGCCGCCGCGCTTCCTCCAGCCCGTCGCGCAGCTGGCCGAGGTCGCGCGGTCCGCCGCGGCCCGCAACGAGGCGGCCCAGCGCCCGGCCAGCGTCGGGCAGCGCCTTGAGCTGCCGCCGGACGGTGTCGCGCAGCCCCGCGTCGCGCTCGAACGCGGCGACGAGGTCCAGCCGCGCCTCGATCCTCCCGCGATCGAGCAGAGGCCCGCCGATGTCGGCGGCGAGCAGCCGCGCGCCGGCGCCGGTCACCGTGCGGTCGATCGAGCCGAGCAGGCTTCCGGCGCGGCCGCCCGAAGCGGCGAAGGTCAGTTCGAGGCTCTCGCGCGTCGCGGCGTCGATCATCATGTGGTCGCCCGAAGCCAAGGCCACCGGCGGGCGCAGGAAGGGGAGCGACTCCCGGGCCACCTCCTCGAGATAGGTCAGAAGGCCGCCTGCCGCAGCCAAGGCAGCGCGGTCGAAGCGGCCGAAGCCGTCGAGGGTCGCCACCTCGAAGCGGTCCTGCAGCTTGCGCTCGGCGCCGAGGCTCTCGAAGCCGGCCTTGCGCAGCTGGACCTCGACGCCTTGCAGCGGTTCGCACGCGATGATCTCGGCCGCCGCCAGGCGCGCCAGCTCCGCGTCGAGCGCGCCCGGCGCGATCGAGCTCAGCTCGAAGCGGCCCGTCGAGACGTCGGCGGCGGCGATCCCGTAACGGTCCGCAACCTTCGAGACCGCGACCAGCCAATTCGCCGCGCGAGCGTCGAGCAGCGCCTCCTCGGTCAGCGTGCCGGCGGTGACGACGCGGACGATGGCGCGGTTGACGACCGACTTGGAGCCGCGCTTCTTCGCCTCGGCCGGGCTTTCGATCTGCTCGGCGATAGCCACCCGGTGTCCGGCGCGGATCAGCTTCGCGAGATAGGCCTCGCCGGCGTGGATCGGCACTCCGCACATGGGAATCGGCTCGCCCTCATGCTCGCCGCGCGCCGTCAGGGCGATGTCGAGGCAGGAGGCTGCCGTCTTGGCGTCATCGAAGAACAATTCGAAAAAGTCGCCCATCCGGTAGAAGAGCAGGCAATCGGGCGCCTCCGCCTTCAGCGCGAGATACTGCGCCATCATCGGCGTCGGAGCGCCCGTCGTCTTCGCCTGGGAGGCCATTGCCGGAGACTAGAGGCTCTCCCGCCGGAGCGGAAGGCGCCCCCCCAATTCCTCCCCAGCTTTCGCTGGGGAGGGGGACCACCCGAAGGGTGGTGGAGGGGTAGAAGGCGCAGGATTTTGCGGTTCTGCGCACGACTGTCGGAGTCGGAGCCATTTACCCCTCCACCATGCTGCGCATGGCCCCCTCCCCGCGGCTTCGCCACAGGGAGGAACTTGCCCCTTGCCACTTCGACGCCCTAGAGCGGCGCGAAAGTGGAGAGAGCGATGAGCGAAGGCAGCAACGTCAAATTCTCGGAAGCCGAGGCGCTCGAATTCCACTCGATGGGGCGGCCCGGCAAGATCGAGATCGTCGCCTCCAAACCGATGGCGACGCAGCGGGACCTCAGCCTCGCTTATTCGCCCGGCGTCGCCGTGCCGGTCCGCGCGATCGCCGAGGATCCGGCCAAGGCCTATGATTACACCGCCAAGGGCAATCTCGTCGCCGTCATCTCGAACGGCACGGCCATCCTCGGCCTCGGCAATCTCGGCGCCCTTGCCGCCAAGCCGGTGATGGAAGGCAAGGCGGTGCTGTTCAAGCGCTTCGCCGACGTCGATTCGATCGACATCGAACTCAAGACGGAGGACGCGCAGCGCTTCATCGAGGCCGTCGAGCTGATGGAGCCGAGCTTCGGCGGCATCAATCTCGAGGACATCGCCGCGCCGGACTGCTTCATCATCGAGCAGGAGCTGAAGGCGCGGATGAAGATTCCGGTCTTCCACGACGATCAGCACGGCACCGCGATCATCACCGCCGCCGGCCTGATCAACGCCTGCTTCCTGACGGGTCGCGAGCTGCGCGACATCCGCGTCGTCGTCAACGGTGCCGGCGCCGCCGCCATCGCCTGCACCGAGCTGATCAAGGCGATGGGCGTGCGCCACGACCATGTCATCATGTGCGACAGGAAGGGGGTGATCTGGCAGGGCCGCGAGGGGCTCGACCAGTGGAAGTCCGCCCATGCGGTGCCGACCGACCGGCGCACGCTCGAGGAGGCGCTGGTCGGCGCCGACGTTTTCCTCGGCCTTTCGGCGGCGGGAGCGCTGAAGCCGGAGATGGTGATGGAGATGGCGCCGAAGCCGATCATCTTCGCCATGGCCAATCCCGACCCGGAGATCATGCCGCCCGACGCCAAGGCCGCGCGGCCCGACGCGATCGTCGCCACCGGCCGCTCGGACTTCCCGAACCAGGTCAACAACGTGCTCGGCTTCCCCTTCATCTTCCGCGGCGCCCTCGACGTACGGGCGACGACGATCAACGACGAGATGAAGATCGCAGCCGCCGAGGCCTTGGCCGAGCTCGCCCGCCAGCAGGTGCCAGAGGAGGTCGCCGCGGCTTACGGCGGCAAGGCGCACAGCTTCGGCCCCGATTACATCATCCCGGCGCCGTTCGATCCGCGCCTGATGGAGATCGTCCCCGCCGCCGTCGCGCGCGCCGCCATGGAGACCGGCGTCGCCCAGCGCGCGATCGAGGACATGGACGCCTACCGCACCACGCTTCGCTCGCGGCTCAATCCGACCACTTCGGTCCTTACCCTCGCCTACGAGGCGGCGCGCACCGACCCGAAGCGCGTGCTGTTCGCGGAAGGCGAGGAGGACGTCGTCCTGCGCGCGGCAATCGCCTTTCGCGACGGCGGTTACGGCGTGCCGGTGCTGGTCGGGCGCGAGGACGTCTACGACCGCCTGCGCGACCTCGGCGTCGACGATCCCAAGAGCTTCGAAGTCTATAACAGCCGCAACTATCCGCGCGTGCCCGAGCTTGCCGGGCGGCTCTACGCCCGGCTGCAGCGCCGCGGCTATCTCCAGCGCGAGATCGAGCGGACGGTCAACCAGGACCGCAACATCTTCGCCGCTCTGCTGCTCGAGGCGGGGGAGGCGGACGTGATGATCACCGGCGTCACCCGCACCTATTCGCAGAGCCTGCGCCAGATCATGCGCGTCCTCGATCCGAAGGCCGGTGTCACTCCCTTCGGCATCCACATCATGGTCGGCCAGAGCTACACGGTGTTCATCGCCGACACGACGGTTACCGAGCGGCCGAGCGCCGAGCAGCTGGTCGAGATCGCGATCCAGACCGCCGGCGTCGCCCGCCGCATGGGCCACGAGCCGCGCGTCGCCTTTTTGAGCTACTCGATCTTCGGGAATCCGGAGGGCACCTATCTCGATCGCGTCCGCGACGCCGTGAAGCTGATGGATGCGCGCGACGATGTCGACTTCGAATATGAAGGGGAGATGCCGCCCGATCTCGCGCTCAACCCGGCGCTGCAGCGCGTCTATCCCTTCAGCCGGCTGACCGGGCCCGCGAACGTGCTGGTCATGCCCGGCCTCCAGACCGCGAACATCTCGGCCAAGCTGCTGCGCGAGCTGAGCGGCGGCGCGGTGATCGGCCCGGTCCTGGTCGGGATGCGGCACCAGGTCCAGATCGCCCCGATGACGGCGACTGCCTCGGAC
>DASVVP010000128.1:0-26667 GCA_036386495.1 Allosphingosinicella sp. | reverse complement strand
GGAAGAACAGCCATGCGCACCCTCCTCCTCCTCGCCGCCGGATCCCTTCTCGCCGCCGCGCCCGCCGCTCAGGCCGGGCCGCGCGACGACGCCGAGACGCGCATCGCCCGCGCCGTCGAAGGCCGCGTCGCCGGCGAGCCGGTCGACTGCATCTCGCTCAACCGGGTCCATTCCAGCCGGGTGATCGACGACGAGGCGATCATCTTCGACGCCGGCTCGACCATCTATGTGAATCGCCCCCGCGCCGGCCGGGACGCGCTCGATGAGCGGAACACTTTGATCTCGCGCCCGTCGGCTTCCCGCCTGTGCAGCATCGACGTGATGCAGGTCTACGACCCCGCGCTGCGCACCCGGACCGGCGTCGTCTTCCTCGGCGAGTTCATCCCCTACCGCCGGGTGCCGTCGAGCCGCTGAACCCCGGCGGCGAGCCTCGCACACCTCACCTTCGATCCGCCGCCTGAGCGTCTCGGGCGGGAGGAACCGGCCGGCCAGGATCAGCCGTGCGCTTCGAGCTCGCGCAGGCTTCGTCCACGAGTCTCGCGCCCCGCCCAGGCGACCAGGGCCGCGGACGCCCCGATCGGCAGCAGCAAGGCCAGCGCTGCGCCCCCCAGGGTGGGGATGAGCCCGACCAATGCGAAGCCCTGCACCGCGACTCCGCCGAACTTGCTGGCGCCCGCCACCAGCCCGGTGGCACGGCCGCGTATGCCGAGCGGGTAATTCTCCGCCGCATAGGGGAGCAGCACGGCGATCATGCCGTTCGTCCCGACGATCAGCATCGCAATCACCGCGACCAGCAATGGCGGCCAGGAAAGGACGTGCGCGGGGAGCAGCGCGCCGACGAGGCCGACAAGCGTGATGAGAATAGTCAGCACGAACGTCCATTTGCTGCTCCACCGGCTGTAGAGCAAAGCGGCGAGCATCACTGTCGGCAGCGCGACGACAGCCGAGCTGGCGATGATCCGGCTCGCCAGCTCGGAGCTGTAGCCGCGCGTCTGGAGATCGGATGGCAGCCAGAGCAGGAGCCCGAAATTGACGAAGCTCCAGGCGAGCGCGGAGATGATCAGCGCCAGCGTCAGCCGGCCGTGGCGCTGCTGCGCAACGGCGGCGTCGGGCGGCACCGGCTCGCGCGCCCGCGGCACGATGCCGAACCGCTCCTTCATCCGCGCGAGCTCCGCGGTGCGACCCTGCTCGGCGAGGAATCGCGGGGATTCGGGGATGAAGCGGGCGAGCAGCAGCAGCAGGATGCCGGTCGGGAAGCCCTGCAGCCAGAGCACGCGCCAGCCGAACACCGGCTCGAATAGGTGCGCGGCGCCGCTCGCTGCGAGATAACCGCCGACGAGACCCGTGCCGCCGACCAGCACCAGCACCCACGAGCGGTGCCTGGGGGGCATCACTTCGGCGAGCAATGTGTAGACGACCGGCAGCATCCCGCCCGCCGACGAGCCCATCAGAAAGCACATCAGGAGGTTAAGCTCGAAAGCCGGCATGGCGCCGCAGATCGAGGTCGCCACGAACAGGATGGTCGAGAGCAGGATCGACACCCGCCGTCCGTAAATGTCGGCGAGCCAGCCCCAGACGAAGGAGCCGACCGTCGTCCCGACCAGGGCGACGAAGGGGAACCAGGCGACGGTCGCGCGCGAAATGCCATATTCGCGACTCATGCCCGGAAGCACGAAGCCCAATGTCGCCGGCTTCATGACGTCGATGACGAGGCCGAGAATCAGCACCGCCAGCACCGCCGCGTGCCAGCGGCCGAGCGGCGTCGTGTCGGGAGCCTCGTAGCTGGTGCCGGCGTCCGCGCGGTGCGGCGTACGCTGCCGCGGGAGCGCGCCGTAGATCGCCGCCGGGACGCCCAGGACGATGAAGACCATCCCGAACCACATTTGCGGGTCCATCGGCATGCCCACGAGATGGTTCCCCATCCGGTGCGCCATGGCGAGCATCGGCAGATGGAGCAGCACGCCGAACGCGATCGCGGCGCAGGCGCCCCAGAAGATCGGCGCGCGGGCGCCGACGATCGACGGGTGCGATCTCGTCGCCATGTCTCGGCCCCTCCCTCAGGCTGTCTGCCGCGTCCTGCGCCACCGTCGCACGGGCGATCCTCACATCCGATACCGAAAGCTGCAAGCGCCGGACGGTGGCGCGCGCATATGGCACGCTGGTGCCCCGCATCTATCCGCAGGCTTGGTGACCCCAACGGGAATCGAACCCGTGTTTTCGCCGTGAAAGGGCGACGTCCTGACCGCTAGACGATGGGGCCGGCCGGAAGCCGGGGACTTAAGGCGGGCCGGAGCGGGGGTCAAGGCGGGCGCCGAGCGGCCGATGTGCCAGTGCCTAAACCGCTGAACGGGCTCTTGAATTTCGTAGTTTCGACGCCCATCTCGCGGCTATCGTTCCAACAGCTGAAAGGAGGTGGTCTGATGTCTCATTGTCATATGCCGTTCGCGGCCCTGGTGAGCGTCGCCTCCGCGGAGATCCGCGCTTAACCGTTCAGGCCGCTTCCGGCGGACAATGGAAAGGCCGTCCCTGCGGGGGCGGCCTTTCGCATTTCCGGCTCAATGGACGTCGCGATGCTGGGTCTCGGCCTTGGTGGCGAGCGAGAAACGCGGCTCGGCCCGAGCGAGGTCGCCGGCCAGCAGGTCGGCGGCATAGCGGCCGACTGCCGGCGCGTGCTTGAAGCCGTGCCCGGAGCCGGCGCCGACCAGCACGACGTTGCGCCAGCGCGGGTGGACGTCGATCAGGAAATCGCCGTTCGAGCTGTTTTCATACTGGCAGACCCGCGCCTCGCTGAGCGGCCGGTCCGCCATCGCCGGAAAGCGCCGCGCCATGAATGTGCGCACGTCGGCGAGCGCGGCGGCCGAGGGGGTGCGGTCGCCCACATCCGGATCGATCGGCGGGCCGTGCGCGTCGTGGGCGATCTTGAAGCCGCGGCCCTCGAGGTCCGGAAAGCCGTAATAGATGTCGCCTTGGTTGAAGTCGGCCCAGCCGGGCTGGCCGGCGGCCTGAAAGCGCGCGTCGCCGGGCGGCGGAGCGAAGAAGAACACTTCCTGGCGCGTCGGGAAAATGCGCCCGCGCAGCAGGTCCGGAAAGACACGCGGCAGCCACGCCCCGCAGGCGAAGACGAAGCGCTCCGCCTCGATCCGTTCGCCATCCGCCGCCGTCACATGCGTCAGCCGCTCCGACCGCGCGGCCGGCGCGCGCACCGAAGCGGCCTGATAGTGACCGCCCGCTGTGACGAATTCCGAGACCAAGGTCTGCACCGCGCGGCGCGCCATCAGGGCGCCGAAGGCGGGCTCGAACAAGGCGATGTCGCCCCGCTCGAACGCCATTGCCGGCGCGCGCCGGCGCAGGGCGGCGCCGCCATAGACGTCGATCGGGTGGCCGAGCTGCCTGTAGGTCGCCAGCGTCTGCTCGAGATAAGGCTGCCGGTCCGGGAAGACGAACAGCACCCCGCAGGGATGGAAGATCGGCAGACCGGCACGCCCGGACAGGGCCCGCCATTCCGGCAAGGAATCCCACGCCATGCGCGTATAGAGCGCGTCGCCGCCATAGGCGCCGCGGGTCATCCGCGATTCGCCGCCCGACGAGGCGCGGGCATGCGCCGGACCCCAGGCGTCGACCAGGAGCACCGACCGGTAGCGCTCCTTGAGCCGGCGCGCGGTCCAGGCGCCGAACGCGCCGGCGCCGATCACGACCGCGTCCCAGCGCAGCCGCGACGAAGCCGCCGCCCGCCGCGGCAGCGCCGCCACCGCCGCGCCCGCTCCGGTGAGGAGCAGGTCGCGGCGACTGAGCTTCGCCATCAGAAGCGGGCGCGGGCGGTCACGCCGAATGTGCGCGGCTGGCCGACATGGAAGCCGAGCCGGGCGCGGCCGCCGCGTTCGCGGTCGAAGGCCAGGATCGGATTCTCGTCGAGCACGTTTGTGACATAGGCCATCAGGCTGAAGCCGTTGTCCCAGTCGATGCCGGCGCTGAAGTTGAGGAGGTCGTAGGCCGGCAGCTTGAGATCCAAGGTGGTCGCGGCATTGGCCGGAGCGCCGCCGAACGTCAGGCCGTGGACGAAGGTGCGGGGATTGTCTTCCTGATCGCTCGGCTGGGTGTAGCGGCTGCCGACATGCTGGTAGGAGGCGCCGATGAAGGCCTCGGAATCCTCTCCGACGTCGAACGTGTAGCTGGTGTTCGCCGAAATCTGGAAGCGCGGCACCGACGGCAGCCTGTTGCCGTCGCGCATGCCGGCGATCACTGCGCCGCCGGTCGTCGTAACGGTCGAATCGAACTGCGCCTCGATCAGGCTGCCGGCGAGCGAGAAGCCGAGGCCGCGCGCCGGCGAGGCCGACAGCTCGAACTCGAGGCCCATGCTGTGGGCGCGGGGCACGTTGAAGACGACGCGCGACGAGCAGGTGCCGGCGTCCGCGGTGACCTGGAGGTTGCGGATGTCGGTGTAGAAAGCGGCGGTGTGGAAGGTGATGCCGCTGCGCTGGCCGCGAACGTTGACCTCGTAATTCCAGAGCGTCTCGTCCTCATAGGTCGGGTGATTGCCGTAGGTCTGGGCATCGATGCCGTTCGCGCCGCCGGAGCAGAGCGGGATGTTGAGCGGATCATTGACGCCGCCCAGCCGGAAGCCGTGCGCGGCCTGGGCGTTGACCCGGACGTCGTCGGCGATCTCGTAGGTGGCGATGACGCGCGGGCTGAAGCCGTTCGACGAGGTCTCGTCGCGATTGTTGTCGCCGTTCGAGAAGAGGCCGCCGGAATTGAACTCGCGCACTTCGGAGAAGTCGTAATAGCGGCCACCCGCGGTGATCGTGAAGCGATCGCTGAGGTCGAAGCTCGCCTCGCCGAACACAGCCTGCTGCTCGATATTGTAGGGCAGATCGGCATTGTAGGGCGAATTGAGCGGGAAGCCGTTGGCGACCGCCACCGACGTGCCGGCGCCAAAGCGGGCGTCGGTAAACGCGTCATAGCCCGGCGTCGGCAGACGCTGGCTGTAGAGCCGGTCGGTGTCCGAATAGAACAGGCCGACCACCCATTGCAGCGGCCCTTCCCTCGTCGAGCCCAGCCTTATCTCCTGCGAGAAGGTCTCGAGATCCGTGGTGTCGACGAGGTTGGAGGGCAGCAGGACCGCCGGCGCCGCGAAGGCGAGGTCGACCGTGACGCTGCCGGTGAGCGCGCTGGCGTCGCGGCTGACGAGGATGTCGCGGTTGATGTAGCTGGTGATGGTGGTGAGCTCGACCCCGCCGAGGCCGAAGCGGGCGGTGAGGTCGCCGATGAAAGTGTCGTCCTCGAACCGTTCGTCGAGCAGCAGGAACTGCTCGCGCTCGCGGAAGGTGACCGCCGGCCGCGTCGTCGTGAACGGATTGGCGTAGAGATTGTAGACTTCCTGACGGTTGAAGCCGTTCGAGCGGACGTGCTGGAAGACGATTCGAGGGGTGATCGAAATGTCGTCGGTCGGCTGGATCCGGAGCGCGGCGCGGATGCCGGAGCGGACGCCGTCATTGACGTCCTCGTCGAACCCGCCGCCTTCGCGCCTGGCATTGATGAAGCCGCCATATTGGGTGTGGTAGCCGACGATGCGGAGCGCGCCGAAATCGCTGATCGGCATGTTGACGGCCCCGCGCAGGACCCAGCCCACATCGTCGCCGTCGACGACGTTCACATTGGCCTCGACCTGGCCCTCGACGACGTTGAGGCGCGGCTGGTTGGTGATGTAGCGGACGGTGCCGCCGACCGAGCCGGAGCCGAACAGAGTGCCCTGCGGGCCGCGCAGAGTCTCGACGCGGTTGAGGTCGAAAAGGTCGAGATCGGGCGTGAACAACGAGAGCGAGATGACGCTGTCGTCGAGATAGACGCCGACCTGCTCCTTGACGCCCGGCTGGTCGCGGACGACCTGGCCGGCCGAGACGCCGCGGATCGAGACCTGGCTCTGGCCCGGCCCGAGATTCTGGACGGCGAGGCCGGCGACGTTGCGCGAGATGTCCTCGAGCGTGACGGCGCCGGAGCGCTGGATGTCCTGCTCGGTCTGGGCGTTGACCGAGAAGGGCACCTCGATCAGCCGCTCCTCGCGCAAGCTCGCGGTGACGACAATGTCGGCATCTTCCTGGTCCGCATTCGCCTCGTCGGCTTCGGTGCCGGTCTGGGCGGAATCGGGCTGGGCGAAGGCCGGCGCGCTCGCCATCAGGCTGGCGGCGAGAGCAGCGCTCGCGAGAAGAAGGGGATGTCTGGAGACGAACCGGTGCGCGGACATGGTTGTGCACTCCCTGTTTTGTTCCGCACACAGAATAAAGCGCCGCTCCGCAAAGGCAATCGAAGTGGCCGCCGTGCCGCAGTGTCGCGACAGGCTGTTGCGCCCCTGCAACAGTGCCCACTCAGCTGGCGCGGCCCGCGCGGCGCTCCTCTTCATAATGGGCGAGCGACCGCCATCCCCGCGGATCCGGCCCATAGCGGTTCGGGCCGACGCTGCCGGGCAGGAACAAGGCGACGAAGAAGCCGATCAGGAGCAGCAACAGGACGACTGGCGGCAGCGGAGCGAACATCGCGACGAGCAGCACCGCGCTCGGCGCGAGCGCGAGCAAGCCGTTCCGGTCCTGGTCCTGGAAGCGTCGCGCCGCCAGCCACAGAAAGATCAGATTGTCGGCGGCGGCCAGCAGCGGGTTGGCGAGCGCGAGGGCCTGCAGGGCCTCGATCCGCGCGAACGAAGGGGTCGCAGCCCGAACCGTCGTGATCGCGAACAGGAACAGAGCGACGTTGAGCGCCGCGACGACGAGCAGGTAGGCGAGGAGGTTCGTGCGGGTCGTCCGGCCGAGCAGGCCGACCCGCCCCAGGATCTGCCGGACCGCCGGCGTCACAGCACCTCGAACAGCCCGGCCGCGCCCATGCCGCCGCCGACGCACATGGTGACGACGACCCATTTCGCGCCACGGCGGCGGCCCTCGATCAGCGCATGGCCGGTCATCCGCGCGCCGGACATGCCGTAGGGGTGGCCGATCGAGATCGAGCCGCCGTCGACGTTCAATTTCTCGTCGGGGATGCCGAGCCGGTCCTGGCAGTAGAGGACCTGCACCGCGAACGCCTCGTTCAGCTCCCAGAGATCGATGTCGTCGACAGTGAGGCCGAAGCGGCCGAGCAGCTTCGGCACGGCGAAGACCGGCCCGATTCCCATCTCGTCGGGCTCGGTGCCGGCGACGGCCATGCCGACATAGCGGCCGAGCGGCTGGAGGCCGCGGCTCTGCGCCAGCCCCGACTCCATGACGACGCAGGCCGAGGCGCCGTCCGAGAGCTGCGAGGCGTTGCCGGCGGTGATCATCGCCTCCGGCCCCATCACCGGCTGCAGCTTCTGGAGGTCCTCGAGCGTCGTCTGCGGCCTGTTGCCTTCGTCTTTGGTCAGGGTCACCTCGCGCATCGAGGTCTCGCCCGTCTCCTTGTCCTTGACCATCATGTTGGCGGTGACGGGCACGATCTCGTCGTCGAACTTCCCTTCCGCCTGCGCCTTCGCGGTGAGCTGCTGCGAGCGCAGCGCGTAGGCGTCCTGCCGCTCGCGCCCGACCGTGTAGCGCTTGCCGACCACTTCGGCGGTCTGGATCATCGGCATGTAGACGCCATTGTGCATCGACAGCAGCTCGGGGTCCGGCCCAACCCGCATCTCGGGAGTCTGCACCATCGAGACCGACTCCACGCCGCCGGCGACGACCACGTCCATCCGGTCGACGATGACCTGCTTGGCCGCGGTCGCGATCGACATCAGCCCCGACGAGCATTGCCGGTCGATCGACATGCCCGAGACGGTGACGGGAAGCCCCGAGCGCAGCGCCGCCGTCCGCCCGATCGTCGTCTGCACGCCCTGCTGGAGCGCCGCGCCCATGATGCAGTCGTCGAGCTCGGCCGGATCGATCCCCGCCCGCTCGACCGCGGCCCTGATCGCGTGGCTCGCGAGCGTCGGCGACGGCGTCGCGTTGAACGCGCCCCGATAGGCCTTGCCGATCGGCGTGCGGGCGGTGGAAACGATGACGGCGTCGCGGGTGGTCATGGGGATTCCTTTCAGGGGCGGGTGGGGACCGTCACTTTCACGCGCCGCAGTTCGAAACCTCGCGCGGCGGTTCTGAAAGTGACTGTCCCCCCAGTCATACGAATATCAGGCCGATCCAGTCGGCGCTCAGAGCGGGCTTGTCCTCGCCCTCGATCTCGACCGTGACCTGGTGGGTGAATTGCCACTGGCCCGGCCGCTTCTCGTCGAGCCGCTCCAGCCTGAAGCGGCCGCGGACGCGCTTGCCCGAACGGACCGGCGCCAGGAAGCGCACCTTCTCGAAGCCGTAATTGACGCCCATCCTGACCTCGGCGGGGCGCGGCATCGCGTCGGCGGCCATCCGGCTCAGCAGCGAGAGCGTCAGAAAACCGTGGGCGATGGTGCCGCCGAACGGCGTCCTCGCCGCCGCTTCCGGATCGATATGAATGAACTGCGGGTCCTCGGTGATGTCGGCAAAGGCGTCGATCCGCGCCTGGTCGATCAATATCCAGTCGGAGACGCCGACCTCCTGGCCGACCTTCAATCCGATCTCTTCGATGCTGGCGATGGGCATGGAGGCCGTCTAGAGGCACGCGCATATGAGACTCAAGCCCCGCGAAGGACAGGACATGGCGGACGCTACGGCAACCGCGAGAGAAGAGCTGCGCAGGCTGCACCGCGCCCCCGAGCCCGAAGTGCTGAAGCCTTTGCTGAAGGACGCATGGCTCGATTCCGAGTCGCGGGCGCGGGTCGAGGCGCGGGCGCGGGCCATGCTCGGCGCGCTGCGCGCCGCCCAGTCGTCGGGCTGGGTCAACCAGTTCCTCCAGGAATATCGCCTCAACACCTCGGAGGGCGTCGCCCTGCTGTCGCTCGCCGAGGCGTTCCTGCGCGTCCCCGATCCGGAGACCGCCGACCAGCTGATCGCGGACAAATTAGGCGACGCCGATTGGCGCGCCCATGCCGGCAAGTCGCATTCCACCCTGGTCAACTCGGCCACCTGGGGGCTGGTGATCGGCCGCGCCCTGGTCAGCGGCACTGAGCAGGCAAGCGCCCTCAAGCGTCTGATGGGCCGGGTCGGCGAGCCCTTCGTCCGCCAGGCGGTCGGTGCGGCGATGCGGCTGATGGGCGAGATCTTCGTCATGGGCCGCAACATCGACGAAGCGGTCCGCCGCATGGAGAAGCGCGAAAATGCCGGCTTCACCGCCAGCTTCGACATGCTGGGCGAAGCGGCGCGCACCTTCCCCGACGCCGAGCGCTATTTCGGAGCCTATGAAGGCGCGATCCGCGCGGTCGGCCGGGTGGCGGAGCGCGGCCATTCGATCTCGGTGAAGCTCTCCGCGCTCCATCCGCGCTACGAGGTTGCGCAATATGATCGCTGTGTGCCCTCGCTGATCGGGCAGGTCGAGGCGCTGGCAGTGATCGCCAGGGACGCCGGCATCGGCTTCACCATCGACGCCGAGGAGAGCGAGCGGCTGGAGATGAGCCTCGACATCATCGAGGCGGTCGCCGGCCTGCCGTCGCTGAAGGGTTGGGACGGGCTCGGCATGGCCGTCCAGGCCTATGGCAAGCGCTGCCGCCCGACCCTCGCCTGGGCCGACGCGCTCGGCCGGCGCACCGGTCGCCGCATCGCAGTGCGGCTGGTGAAGGGCGCCTATTGGGACAGCGAGATCAAGCGCACGCAGGAGCAGGGGCTCTCAGATTACCCCCTCTTCACGCGCAAGGCGGCGACCGACGTCTCCTATCTCGCCTGCGCGAAGGACATGCTCGCGGCGCCCTACATCTATCCCGCCTTTGCGACCCACAATGCGCTCACCGTCGCCACGATCCTCGAATGGGCGGGGACGCGCCGCGACTTCGAGTTCCAGCGCCTGCACGGCATGGGCGAGGGCCTGTACGAGACGCTGGTCCGCGAGCAGGGCTACCAGACCCGCATCTACGCGCCCGTGGGCGGCCACCGCGACCTCCTCGCCTACCTCGTCCGCCGGCTGCTCGAGAACGGCGCCAATTCCTCCTTCGTCCACCAGCTCGCCGACGAGAGCCTGACCGACGACGAGATCCTCGCGGATCCGGTCGCCAAGATTCATGCCGTCGGCGGCTCGCGCCACCCCTCGATCCCGCTGCCCGGCGACCTGTTCATGCCCGAGCGCCCGAACAGTCGCGGCCTCGACCTCAACCATCGGCCGGAGCTGGAGCGGGTGGCGCAGGCAGTCGCCGCGCCGCTCTCGACCCATACCGCGCCGAGCGAGGGCGCCGAAGCGCTCGTCACCCGCGCGCTCGCCGGCTTCGCGGACTGGTCGTCGCGCAGCGTCGACGAGCGCGCCGCCAGGCTGGAGCGGCTCGCCGATCTGCTCGAACGCGACCGCGACATGCTGATGCGGATTGCGGTCCAGGAAGCGAGGAAGACGATCCCCGACGCCCTCGCGGAAGTGCGCGAGGCAGTCGATTTCTGCCGCTATTACGCCGCCCAGGCGCGCTCCGGCCTGCAGCCGGTCGAGCTGCCCGGCCCCACCGGCGAGCGCAACGTGCTGAGGATGGAGGGGCGCGGCGCCTGGGTCTGCATCGCGCCCTGGAATTTTCCGCTCGCCATCTTCCTCGGCCAGGTTTCGGCGGCGCTGGCGGCGGGCAACAGCGTCGTCGCCAAGCCGGCCTCGCAGACCCCCGAGATCGCCGCCTATGCGGTCCGCCTCGCCCACGAGGCAGGCGTGCCCGAAGACGCCCTCATCCTCGCCAACGGCAGCACGAACATGGGCCAGGCGCTGATGGAGGACGTGCGGATCGCGGGCGTCGCCTTCACCGGCTCGACCGCGACCGCCAAGCGGATCGCGCGCACCCTGCTCGCCGACGACGATCGCACGATCATCCCGCTGATTGCCGAGACCGGCGGAGTGAATGCGATGATCGTCGATTCGACCGCTTTGCCCGAGCAGGTCGTCACCGACGTCGTCACCTCGGCCTTCCGTTCGGCCGGCCAGCGCTGCTCGGCGCTGCGCCTGCTCGTGCTGCAGGAGGACATTGCCGAGCGGACGCTCGAGATGCTCGCCGGCGCGATGGACACGCTCGTCGTCGGCGATCCGGCCGATCCGCGCACCGACGTCGGGCCGGTGATCGACCGGCCGTCCTACGACAAGCTAGTGCAGCACCGCGCGGCGATGGAGAGTCGCTGGGTCAAGACGATCGCGGTCCCGGGCGAAGGCCTGTTCGTGCCGCCGACGCTGATCGCGATCGACGCGATCGAGGACCTCCGGCGCGAATGGTTCGGCCCGCTGCTCCACGTCACGACCTGGCGGGGCGGGGACCTTGGCGGGACGGTGCGGCGGGTCAACGCCAGCGGCTTCGGCCTGACCATGGGCCTGCACAGCCGCATCGCCCGCGCCGCCGAGACGGTCGAGGACGTGGCCACCGTCGGCAACCTCTACGTCAACCGCTCCATGATCGGCGCCATCGTCGGCTCCCAACCCTTCGGTGGGGAGGGCCAGTCCGGCACCGGGCCCAAGGCGGGCGGCCCGCATTATCTGCCGAGATTCTGTGCCGAGCGCGTGACCAGCACCGATACGACGAGCTCCGGCGGCAACGCGACCTTGCTCAGCCTCGACCATGTGGGCCTCTAATGGACGGCTCGCTACGTGTTCACGAGTTCGATTCCAGCGCGATCGAACAGGCCGCTTATGCACCCGCCACGCTCACGCTCGACATCTGGTACAAGGGCGGCGACCGCTACCGCTATTTCGATGTGCCAGAACCGGTGTTCGACGCGCTGCTCGCCGCGGCTTCCGCCGGCGAATATGTGAACCGTGAGATCAAGCCGCGCTACCGCTACGAGATCGAGCAGCGCCGCCGCCGCTTCCGGCCGGGTTGAGGCTCCCCTCCCTTGCAGGGAGAGCCACTTACGCGCGATAGTCTCCTCATGACCGATCTTTCCGCCTTCATCGCCGGCCTGCCCAAGGCCGAGCTCCACATCCATATCGAGGGCAGCCTCGAGCCCGAGCTGATGTTCGCGCTGGCCGAGCGCAATCGCGTCGCGATCCCGTTCGCCAGCGTCGAGGAGGTCCGCGCCGCCTACAGCTTCTCGAACCTGCAGGATTTCCTCGACATCTATTATGCCGGCGCCGACGTGCTCCGTACCGAGGAGGATTTCCGCGACCTCGCCGCGGCCTATTTCGACAGAGCGGCGGCGGACAATGTCGTCCATGCCGAGATCTTCTTCGATCCGCAGACCCACACCGACAGGGGCATAGCGTTCGACACCGCCATAAGCGGCCTCCTCGCCGGCATGGACGAGGCGAAGGAGAAGCACGGGATTACGTCGAAGCTCATCCTCTGCTTCCTGCGCCACCTCGACGAGGAAGCGGCGTTCGAAACGTTGCGGCAGGCGGAGCCCTGGCTCGACCGGATCGAGGCGGTGGGGCTCGATTCCTCCGAGCTCGGCCATCCGCCAGAGAAGTTCGCGCGGGTGTTCGCCAGGGCCGCGCAGCTCGGACTCAAGCGTGTCGCCCATGCCGGCGAGGAAGGGCCGCCCGAATATGTCCATGAGGCGCTCGACGTCCTGAAGGTCGACAGGCTCGACCACGGCAACCGCTCGCTCGAGGATCCGGCGCTGGTCGGGCGGCTCGCGCGCGAGCAGATGACGCTGACCGTCTGCCCGCTTTCCAACCTCAAGCTCTGCGTCGTCGGCGACATGGCCGACCATCCGATCGACCGGATGCTGGCGCTGGGCCTGCGCGCCACGATCAACTCGGACGACCCGGCCTATTTCGGCGGCTACATCAACGACAATTACCTTGCGGCGGCAGCCGGGCGGGGGCTGGATGCCGGGCAGCTCGCGACTCTGGCGCGCAACAGCTTCCTGGGCTCGTTCCTCGGCGACGAGGAGAAGGCGGCGCACATTGCTGCCCTCGATGCTTACGTCCGTGAGATGGCTGGCTGAGCAAGACCGGTCATCCCGGCGGAGGCCGGGATCTCAGGACGAGATGTCGGAGGCCTCAGTGCAGCCCTCCATCGACGCCCCGCCTTTCACCCTGCGAGGTCCCGGCCTTCGCCGGGATGACGGTCGCGGTCCGCCACATTCTCGTCCGGATAGGGCATGACCAGCGTGCCGTCCGGCGCGGCGGTGAAGGCGATTTGGGTCGGATAGGCGAAGGCGATGCCCGCCCGTGCGAAGGCTTCGAGGATCTCGACCGCGATCGCGTGGCGGGTGGCGAAGGCGAACTCGAAATCGGGGCTCTCGACCTCGAAGACCAACTCGTGGTCGAGCCCTGAGGCGCCGTAAGCGGCGACTCCGCAGCGGATGAAATGGCTGTGCTCGTGCCCTTCGACGAGGCCGCGCACCATCTCGGGGACAGCGCGTAGCGTCTCCGGCGGAATCTGGTAAGCGAGGCCGAAACGCAGGGTGAAGCGCCGCCGCTCCAGGCGCGCGAAATTGTGGAGCTGCTGGTCGAGCAGCTTGGCGTTCGAGATCACGACCTGCTCGCCCTCGAGCGAGCGCAGGCGCGTCGTCTTGAGGCCGATATATTCGACCGTGCCGACGATCTGCCCGACGCGGATCGCGTCGCCTTTGCGGAAGGGCTTGTCGAAGAGGATGGAGAGAGCGGCAAAGAGATCGGAGAAGATGCCCTGGGCGGCGAGGCCGATGGCGATGCCGCCGATCCCGAGCCCGGCCACAAGGCCGGTGACGTTGACGCCGAGATTGTCGAGGATCAGGATCAGCGCGACGGCGAAAAGCGTTACCGTGACGAGCAGACGAATGATCCCCAGAGCCGAACCGAGATTGCTGGCATCTTCCGCATCGCCGACGCGGTAAGCGACGAAGCCGAGGATGAGCTCGCGCGTCCAGACCGCCGCCTGGAAGGCCGCGGCGACGATGAACAGGATTTCGG
Organism: Allosphingosinicella sp.; assembly: GCA_036386495.1. Classification (GTDB taxonomy): domain Bacteria; phylum Pseudomonadota; class Alphaproteobacteria; order Sphingomonadales; family Sphingomonadaceae; genus Allosphingosinicella. Next base: position 12,801 of record DASVVP010000128.1, on the reverse strand, counting down.
CGGTACGGCGGATCGCATAGGGCGCCGCGGTCTGGGCGGCGACCAGCTCGACCGCGCACATGATGACGAAGAACAGGCTGGTCTTCGACAGCACGCGGCCGAAGATGATGCGCCAGTGGACGTCCGGCGCCTTGGTGCGCACGAGGCGGTGGCCGAAAGCGCGCAGTCCGATCAGCAGCAGGGTGATCGCCAGCGCGGCGACCAAGGCGAGCGCGACGTCCGCGCTGTTGTTGGTCACCCAGTCGGAAAGTTCGCGCACTACCCGCGCGCTGCGTTCGCCGAGGCTCCCTTTTGCCATGGACCGGCTCTATTGCGTGCGCGAAGGCGAATGCAAGCCGTCAGGCGGCTTGGGCGGCGCGCTCGAGCTTCGCCTCGGCGCGGCGGCGGGCGGCCTTGTCGGTCGCCATCCTGCCTTGCTCTCCCGGCAGCGCTTCGAGGAATTCGATCAGGCCGCGCTCGTAGCGGCTGAGCGATTGCGCCGCCCGCGGCAGCTTGCGTGCGCCGATCGCGCCCGCATCCTTCGCGGCCTCGATCAGGGCCGGGTGGACATAGGATTTGCGGCTGATCGCCGGCGTGTTGCCGAGCGCCTCGGCAACCGGCTCGATGACGCTCTTGAGCTTCACCGAGCCGTGCTTCTCGACCCTCTTCACCATCTCCTCGAAGGCGATCGCGCTCGCGCCCCAGGTGCGGAAGTCCTTGGCGGTGAACTCCTCGCCCATCGCCTCCTTGATGTAGGCGTTGACGTCGCCCGAGGTGACCGGACAGACGCTGCCGTCCTCGGCCACGAACTCGAACAGATTCTGGCCGGGCAGGTCCTGGGTGCGGCGGGCGATGCGCATGAGGTTGCGGTCGCTGATCGTCACCGTACGCTTGATGCCGTGCTTGCCCGCATAGGTGATCTTCAGCCGGCCGCGCTCCATCCTGGCGTGACGGTTCCTGAGCGTGGTCGCGCCGAAGCTTTTGTTCTCCTTCGCATATTCCTCGTTGCCGACGCGCATCCTGGTCTCGTCGATGAGGCGCACCACGGCGGCGAGGACGGTGTCGCGCGCGGTCGCCTTTCCCTGGAGGTCGCGCTCGAGCCGCTTCCTGAGCTTGGGCAGGCAGCGGCCGAAGCGGGCGAGCCGCTCATATTTGCGGCTCTCCTGCTGCTCGCGGAAGGAGGGGTGGTAGCGATATTGCTTGCGCCCCTTGGCGTCGAAGCCGACCGCCTGGATGTGACCGTCCGGATCGGGGCAGAACCAGCATTTCTCGTAAGCCGGCGGCATGCCGACCGCGTTCAGCCGATCGATCTCGTCGCGGTCGGCGATCCGATTTCCGTCGGCGTCGAAATACATCCAGTAGCGCCCGCGGCGCTTCCTGCTGATCCCGGGGCGGCTGTCGTCGACATATTTGAGCATGGAGCGCTGATAGCGCGCGCCGGACGGCTTCGTTCCGGTCAGGCCGCGGCGGCCGCCGGCTGCAGGGGCCTGAGCGGCCGCTTGGGCGCCGGCCGATGCCGCCTCGCGACATAGGTGTCGAAGCCGATCTGCACCGCCACCACCATCCAGACGAACGGCTGGAAGGCGATGCCGACGAACAGCGAACCGACCAGGTAGATGAGCTGGAAGCTCTGCAGGGCGGTGGCGAGCGGCGAGATCCAGGCCGTGTCGCCCTCCGCGCCGCGCCAGCGCCTGCGCAGCACCTCCATCCTGATCAGGCCGAGGCCGTGGATGAGGATGAAGAGGAACAGCCCGGGGAAGCCCTGCTCGCCCAGCATCTCGAAATAGGAGCTGTGATAGGCGCGGCCCTCGTCGGCGTGGACGCTCGCTTCGACCGCAGTGACGTTGCCCGCCGCCTGCTGGCTCACCGTCGCGACCTGGATCCGGTTCTGGCGATAGGCCTCGAACCCGCCGCCCAACGGATTCTCCTGCACATAGTCCCAAGTCCAGCCCCAGACCGCGAGGCGGGTGGTTGCCGAGCTGTCCGCCTCGTAGGTCGAGATCGTGCCCATCCGGTCGGTGAAGCTGGAGGGCAGCATCGGCAGAGCGGCGAGGCCGGCGAGGCCGATCAGGCCCATATAGACCAGGCGGCGCTTGACGTCCCTCAGCATGACGATTGCGAGCGCCGCGATGCAGACGAGGCCGGTGCGCGCCTCCGTCCCGACCGGGATCAAAAGGCAGGCGAAGACGAGGCCGGCGGCGAACAGCTTCACCCGCCAATCGGCCGGGAAGACGGTGCCGTGGCGCGCCGCCCAGAGGATGAGCGGCACCAAGGCGATCGCCACCGTCGAGATCGTGCTGCCCTCGTAGAGGCCGCTATTGTTGTCGACCATCAGGTTGAGCGCGCCGTAGCCGCCGCCCGAGAGCAGGGTCTTGATCCCGCCGACGATGACGATCGCGGAGGCGGCGAGGATCATGAACAGCAGATAGGCCTCGATCCGCAGCTTCGTGCGTAGCGTGAACGGGAGGAAGATCGCGAATATCATCGCCTTCCACACCCAGTCCCATTTCTCCCAGGCCTCGGCCGGCATGTCGGCGTTGAGGGTGGTGAAGCCGGCGTACAGGAGGAGCAGGAGCATCAGCCATTGCCGCCCCCCGATCCGGAAATCCTTCTTGGAGTCGAACAGCAGCCACGATCCCATCGCGGCGAGGGCGGCGAGGAGGACGATGTTGCCGCCGCTCAGCAGATAATAAGAAAGGCGCTGCGGCGCGACGACGTCGACGTAGCAATAAGCGAGCACGAACAGGAACGGCCGCCTGAGCGCGAGCAGAAACAGGCTGGCAAGAAAGCCGACGAAGAAGAGGTCACGCACCGGCGCCGTCCCCGCGTCCGATCCGCCAGCGCGCCGGCCGCGGCTGGGCGGGCGCGTCGTCGTCGAGATCCGGCCGCTGGACGAGACGCCAGGCGGCGAGCAGGATCAGCCCGTGGCTGACGAGCAGCGCGAAACTGTCGATCATGCTGCGTGGCGCTCCATCGCATGGGCTTTACGCCGAGCCGGTTGACGGCGCGTTAAGCTTGTCGTGTCAGGGAAAAGGCCGATGCGGATCCTCCACGTCCTCGATCACGGCCTGCCGCTGCAGAGCGGCTACAGCTTCCGGACGCGGGCGATCGTCAAGGCCCAGATCGCCGCGGGCTGGGAGCCGGTCTGCCTCACCGGCCCGCGCCAGCAGACGGCCAACCCCGGTCCCGAAACCGTCGACGGCATCGTCTTCCACAGGACCCCCGCCGCGCCGCGGGGCCCGTCGCCACTGCGCGAATGGCACGAGATCGCGGCCTTTTCGCGCCGCATCAGCGAGGCGATCCGCACCATCCGGCCCGACCTGGTCCACGTCCATTCGCCGGTGCTGAACGCCCTCGCCGCGCTGCGCCCGGCCCGCCGCCACAAGGTCCCCTTGCTCTACGAGATCCGCGCCTTCTGGGAGGACGCGGCGGTCGGCAACGGCACGGGCAGGGAAGGCTCCGTCCGCTACCGCGTCACCCGCGCGCTCGAGACCCGGGCGGGAAGGAAAGCGGACGCGGTGGCGGTGATCTGCGAGGGCCTGAGGCGCGACCTCGTCGCGCGCGGCGTCGATCCCGCCAAGATCCTCGTCTCGCCCAACGGCGTCGACATGGGCCTGTTCGGAAGCCCGCTCGCGCCCGATCCCGGCTTCGCCCGCGGCCTCGGCCTCGACGGCGCCGACGTGATCGGCTTCATCGGCTCCTTCTACGATTATGAAGGGCTCGACGATCTGATCGCGGCGATGCCGCTGCTTGCCGAGCGGCGGCCCGAGGCGCGGCTGCTGCTGGTCGGCGGCGGCCCGATGGAAGAGCGCCTCCGCAGGCAGGCGCAGCAGTCGCCGGCGGCCGACCGGATCGTCTTCGCCGGCCGCGTCCCGCACGAGGAGGTCGACCGTTATTATGCCTTGATCGACATCTTGGCCTATCCGCGCAAGGCGATGCGCCTCACCGAACTGGTGACGCCCCTCAAGCCCCTGGAGGCGATGGCACAGCGCAAGCTGGTCGCCGCCTCCGACGTCGGCGGCCACCGCGAGCTGATCGAGGACGGCGTCACCGGTACGCTCTTCCCCCCCGGCGAGCCCGCCGCCATCGCCGATGCGCTCGCCCGCCTGCTCGGCGACCGGGGCGTCTGGGAGCAGCGCCGCGAGACGGCCCGCCTTTATGTCGAGCGCGATCGTAACTGGTCGTCAAATATTTCCCGTTATGGGCCGGTTTACGAACGGCTGACCGGTAAGGCGCTCTGATGGCATCGACTTTCCTCCATGAGGCGCAGCGGAGCGCGACCCGCGGGACGATGGACCTGCCGCTGGCGGTGCTGGCCGGACTCTCGGTCGGTTTCGTCGCCTTCGCGATGCCGAGCGACCTGCTCGCCCGCGCCGTCGAAGCGAGCCACCTCCCTTCCCTGCTCTCGGCCGCCGCGCCCCCCCTTGGGGCCAAGGCACGAATCGTCTTCGCGGTCGCGGCCGCCGGTGGCACGATCCTCGCCGTCTTCCTGCTGCTGCGGATGCTGGGCCGCCATTCCGCGACGCCGCGCGTGCGGCCCGCCGAGCAGCCGCTCGAGTTCGAGCCGGAGCGCGAGCCCGAAACCCCGCGCCTCCGCCGCGCCGACATCCATCCCGACGCTCCAGCCCGCCGACCGATCCTTGCGACCCGCGAGCTGGGCGAACCGGTGCCCGCGCCCCAGCCCATTGCCATTCCGGCCGACCCGGAGCCCGCGCCACGAGCCGAGCTCCGCGAGCTCGAAGAAGAATTGGAGCTCATCGACCGGGTCGAGCCCACCGACGCCGCGCCGGTTTGGCCGGAGCCGATCGCATCCCTTCCGGAGCCGGAGCCGGAGCCGGAGCCCGAGCCCGAGCCGGTTCCAGCCGCGGCCGAGGCGGAGCCGGCTGCTGCGCCTGCCCCGATCGAGGCGGCGCACGACGGCAGCATTGCGGACCTGATCGCCCGGCTCGAGCGCGGACTCGCCCGCAGACTTCAACAGAAAGGTGACGTCGCCTCCGATCCGGTGGCGGAGGCGCCTCAGCCACCGGCGGCAACCTTCCCTGCGCGCGACGAGGGCGACGACCGCCTGCGCAGCGCGATCGAGAACCTCCAGAGAATGGCGGCCCGCGCCGGCTAGCGTCCGGAGCCTAGACGTCCTCTACGGTCAGCGCTTCGAGGCTCAGCCGCACCCGATCCGCCTCGAGGTTCCTCTCCTCGCCGACCAGGGCGATGTCGGCGAGGATATGGCCGCCGAGCGCGAACTCGGCCTCTTCCAGATGCCGGAGGAAGCCGTCCGCCGCCGCGCCGGCGCCCGGCCCCTCGAGGCTGAAGGCGACCCGGTGGCGGGCGCCGGTGAAGGTGACGCTCGCCCAGCCGCGGCTGGTCAACTCGTCGACCCGGAATCCGCCGTCGAAGCTTGCGAAGCTTGCCGCCAGCGCTCGCAGCAAGGCGGTCGCCGCATCCTCGATCACGCGTCGCATGCGCGGCCCTCCTCGACGGTCGCGCAGGGCAGTTGCGACGCCTCGATGAAGGCGAGGACGCGAGCTTCCGTCGTCGGCGTGGGCTCCCGCCCATTGCGAAGATGGCGAACGAAAGCGGGGTCGTTCATCGCTTCGCGCCCGAAGGCGCTGGCGGTGATGCCGCTTCGCCGTAAATGGCGCTCGATACGGTTAAGCAAGGTCATTCCTCCTCCTGGCGAATCGGTGTTTCCAATCCGTTCCATTATTGGAGGATATTTCCTACTTGTCTAGGACAAATCCTGTTGGTATAAGGTCCATTATGGATGAAGACGGTGCGCGCGCCGCGCTCGAGCGGCTGATCCAGGAGCAGGGGGCGGACTATCTCAGTCTGTCGCGCCTGCTCGGCCGCAACGCGGCCTATATCCAGCAATATATCAAGCGCGGGACCCCGCGACGCCTCGGCGAGGACGACCGGCTGTTGCTCGCCCGCTATTTCGGAGTGTCGGAGGAGGTCCTGGGCGGCAGGCCGCGCGCGGCAGATGCGGCGGACGCGCTGGTTCGCGTCCCCCGGCTCGAAATCGGAGCCTCGGCGGGACCGGGCGCGCTCGCCGGCGACGAGAGCGCGCGCGGCCATATCGCCTTCGATCCGGCCTGGCTGCGGCGGGTCACGTCGGACGCCAAATATTTGTCGCTGATCCAGGTCGAGGGCGATTCGATGGCGCCCACCCTGGCGGACAGCGACGAGATCCTCGTGGACCGCGGCGACACGGCCGAGCGCCTTCGGGACGGCATCTACGTGCTCAGGTTCGACGACGCCCTGATGGTCAAGCGAATCGTCCGCAATCCGTTCGGCGCGACCGTCTCGATCCGCAGCGACAACGAGGCCTATCCGAGCTGGCCGGATTGCGACCCGGCGATGGTCGCGATCGTCGGCCGCGTCTTATGGGTCGGTCGGCGGCTGGGCTGAAGTCAGCGCCTCCTAGGGTCGGCGACGGTCGACGAGCCAGACCAGGCCGAGCATGATCAGCCCCGCACCGACGCCGGCGAGGACGCCGATGCTCGCTTGGCCGCCCATAGCCCCGCCGACCGCGCCGGCGACGATCGCCAGGGCCAGCAAGACTCCGCCGGAGCGGGGCTCCTTGCGAGGAGGATGAGGGGGAGGCGACGCCATCTCTTCTCCATGGCAGCAGCAGGCGCCGCTTCCAAGGCTGTGCTGCCCGCGGCCGGCGATCTTCTGGTGAACGCGCCGTTGAGCAGTTTCGCTGAGGCAAATGGCAAGAGGTCGCCGGTAGGACTACTCCGGGACATCGAGGGGCCGGACTTGCAAGACCATATCCATCTGCCGGACCGGGCGGCCGTCGCCGACGCGGACGAGCTCATCAGCAATTTTGGCGACCACGCGGCGCTCGAGGCGGCGAGGCGCGCGAGCCAGAGCCGCTCGCTCGGCAACGTCGTCCATTATTGCCGCTGGCGGCAGATCGAGCGGATGATCGGCCTCCTCGCGTCCGGCCCGGGCGACGCCACCGTCCACTAGGGTCCGTACTCAATACCCGCAACGGTCGTGACGGAGCATGGACATGGTCGCCATGCCCCCCGGGCATGGCTGCGGATGTCCGGGGGACATCCGCACCTGTCCATTTTGGGCCAGGGCGAGGAGCGAGGAGGGAGCGATGCTGACGCATCGTGACCGACGAGGGACGTGGCCCTGGCCCAAAAGCCGCCCGCCGCTGCGCGGTCGACCATTGCGGGTATTGAGTACGGACCCTAACTCGCGGTTCATTCTGGCGCCGTACAGGTGCGCCAGCTAGTCTGGCACGATGCGGCGGCTCGTCGGACCATGCTCATGCTGACCGGCGCGCCCGAGGTGGCGGCGCCCGCCTTGCCGCCTCGCCGCCGTTCGCGCTGGATCGCGGCGGCGGCCAAGATCGCGCTCAGCCTGGTGATCGCGGCGATGCTCGCGCTCGGCGCGCTCGGGCTGCTGCTCGACACCGACCTCGGCCACCGGCTGATCCTGGACCGGATCGCGGACCTCCGGCCCCAGTCCGGGCTGCGCATCCGGATCGGCCGGATCGAGGGGTCGATCTGGGGCCGCAGCGAGCTTCGCGACCTGCGCCTCTACGATCCGGAAGGGCTTTTCGCCGAGGCGCCGGAGGTGGAAGTCGAATGGCGGCCGCTCTCCTGGCTGTGGAATCGGTTGGTCATCCACCGGGCGGCGAGCGACCTCGTCATCGTCCACCGCCTGCCGGCGCTGATCGAGAGCGCCGAGCCGACTTTGCCGAGCGCGGACGTCCATGTCGGCCGGATCGAGATCGCCCAGCTCCGCTTCGAGGAAGGGGTCGCGGGGGCCCGCCGCAGCGCCCGCGTCGAGGGCGAGATCGAATATCGCAGCGGGCGCTTCCTGCTCGATCTCGACGCGCGCATGCGGGACGGCGGCGACCGGCTCGACCTGCTCGTCGACGCCGCTCCCGATCGCGACGAGTTCGACCTCGATCTCTCGTTCGACGCGCCCGCGGACGGGGTGCTCGCGCGGATGCTCGGGACCGAGCGGGCGGTTCGCATCGAGGCGAAGGGCGACGGCGACTGGCGGCGATGGGCGGGCAATGCGACTTTCGGCATCGACGGACGCCCGGGCGGCGAGCTGCGCCTGGCGGCGGCCTCCGGACTGTACCGCGCCGAGGGCTGGCTCGCAGCCGCGCCTCTGCTCTCCGGCACGCTCGCGGCGCTGGCCGGAACGCGCACAGCGGTGAGCGCCAGGGGCCGCTTCGACGAAGGGGTGCTGGACGGCCGGATCGCGGCTCGCTCGGCGGCGATGCGCCTCGCCGCGGCCGGCCGCGTCGACCTTCGGCGAGACCGCTACAGCGACGTGCGCGCGACGATCGAGATGCTGGCAGCGACGCCGCTCATCGGAGAGCTCGGCGCGCCGGGTGCGCGCGTGACCGCCGTGCTCGACGGCCCCTTCGCGGACGCCTCGATCGCCTACCGCGCCGCCGCGCCCCGCCTCCTGCTCGGGACGACCAGGTTCGAGGCCGTCCAGGCGTCGGGGAGCGGCCGCTGGACCCGAGATGCGCTGACCTTGCCGGTCACCGCGGGCGTCGGCCGGGTCGGCGGGGCGGGCGAGGCGGTCGCGGACCTGCTCGCGGGTCTCAGGATCGACGGGACGATGCGCGCGGCGGGCGGGCGCCTGCGCTCCGACGGGCTCAGCCTCGCTTCCGGGCGGATGCGCGGGCGCCTCGCCTTCCAGGCCGATCCCCGCACCGGCCGCTACGCCGTCGCCGGCACCGCCGCGGCGGACGGCGTTCCGCTCCCGGGCATCGGCCGCGCCGACCTGCAGGCGAACTTGCGGGCGACCAGCGCCGCCCCGCTCGCCGGGACCTTGTCGGGGGTCGTCCGCCGCGTCGACAACGCCGCCTTGGCGTGGGCGGCCGGGGGGCCGCTCCGGCTCCAGTCGGGCATAGCGGGAAGCGGCGGCGCCATCCATTTCCCCGATCTGCGCCTCTCCGCGCCGGCTCTGCAGCTGAGCGGTGCCGGTTCGACCGGGCCAGGCGATGCGGTGCGCTTCCAGGGGTCGGGCCGACACGCATCGCTGGGGCCGCTAGCGCTCCGGGTGGAGGGGAGCGCCGCACGGCCGCTGCTGGCCCTCCGCCTGGCCCGGCCCGCCGCGAGCCTCGGCCTCTCCAACGTCAATGTGGTGCTCGAACCCGCGGGCGCCAACTTCGCCTATCGGGCCGGCGGCGGCTCGCTGCTCGGGCCGTTCAGCGCGCGCGGGACCATCGCGCCCCGGCGAGGCCGCGCGGCGGCGATCACGGTTTCCGCGCTCAGCGTGTCGGGCACATCGGGAAGCGGCGCCTTGCAGGCCGGGCCGGAAGGCGTGGCGGGCAGGCTCGACTTCGCCGGCGCCCTGGCCGGTCCGCTGCTGCTGGCGTCGACCGAGGGCGGCGTGCAGAGCGTCGAGACGCATCTGATCGCCACCGACGCACGCCTGGGCAGGGTGCCGATCGGCAGCGGCAGGGTGGATGCGACGGTTCGTATCGGCGCCCGCGGCGAGACGCTGCAGGGCCGCGTCCGCTTCGCCGGAACGGCGGACCGGCTGTGGAGCCTCGCCGGCATGGACGCCGTACGGCTGTCCGGTCCCCTCGCGGTCGAGGCCGAGCTTGGGGGAAGCGTCGCCGCGCCGGTGCTGCGCGGCACCGCCACGCTGAGGCGCGGCCGGATCGTGGCCGGCGGCACGACCGTCGAGAATGTCGATGCGAACGGCTCCTTCGACCGCAGCAGGCTGGCCGTCGAGCGCGCGTCCGGCCAAATGAGCGGCGGCGGGCGCATCGAGGCGGCGGGGACGGTCGCCTTCGACGGGGCGCTCGCGCTGCGGCTCAATGGAGAGCGGATCGCGTTCGTCCGGCGCGGGCTCGACAGCCGGTGGAATGCGGCGCTGCGCGTCGGCGGCAGCGTCGCCGCGCCGGCATTGTTCGGTGAGGCGACGCTGGTTTCGGGAACCTATCTCGTCCTCGGCCGCCCTGTCCCGCTCAGCCGCGGGACTCTACGCTTCGACGGGTCGGCCGATCCTCTTCTCGATCTGGTCGCCCGGCCGGGGTTCGGACCGTCGGTGCTGATCACCGGCCGCGCCAGCCGTCCCCAGGTCGGTTTCGGCAGCCCGTTCTGACGCAGCGGCGCCGGCCGGCTTGCTCAGCTCGAATAATACATGTCGTATTCGACCGGGCTCGGCGTGGTTTCCCAGCGCATCTGCTCTTCCCATTTAAGCTCGATATAGGCGTCGATCTGGTCGTCGCTGAAGACGTCGCCGCGGGTCAGGAAGGCGCGGTCGCTCTGGAGCGCGATCAGAGCCTCGCGCAGCGAGCCCGAGACCGTCGGCACGTCGACCAGCTCCTGCGGGGGCAGATCGTAGAGATTCTTGTCCATGGGATCGCCGGGGTGGAGCCGGTTCTGGATGCCGTCGAGCCCGGCCATCAGGATCGCCGAATAAGCGAGATAGGGGTTGGCGAGGGCGTCGGGGAAGCGGAACTCGACGCGCTTCGCCTTCTCGCCGGCGCCATAGGGGATGCGGCAGGAGGCGGAGCGGTTGCGGCTCGAATAAGCGAGCAGCACCGGCGCCTCGAAGCCCGGGACGAGTCGCTTGTAGCTGTTGGTGGTGGGGTTGGTGAAGGCGTTCAGGGCCTTGGCGTGGCGGATGACGCCGCCGATGAAATAGAGCGCTGTCTCGGAAAGCCCGGCATAGCCGTTGCCGGCGAACAGCGGCCGGTCGCCGTTCCAAAGCGACATGTGGGTGTGCATGCCGGAGCCGTTGTCGGACTTGATCGGCTTGGGCATGAAGGTCGCGCTCTTGCCGTAGGCGTGGGCGACCATGTGAACGACATATTTGTAGACCTGCATCCGGTCCGCGGTCTGGGTGAGAGTGCCGTAGGTCAGGCCCAATTCGTGCTGGGCGGCGGCGACCTCGTGATGATGCTTGTCGCAGGGCAGGCCCATCTCGATCATGGTCGAGATCATCTCGCCCCTGATGTCCATCGCGCTGTCGACCGGCGCGACCGGGAAATAGCCGCCCTTGGCGCGCGGCCGGTGGCCGAGATTGCCGGTCTCGTACTTGGTGCCGCTGTTGGTCGGCAGCTCGATGTCGTCGATCTGGTAGTAAGACGAATTGTAGCCGTCCTCGAAGCGGACGTCGTCGAACATGAAGAACTCGGCCTCGGGGCCGACATAGACGGTGTCGCCGATGCCGGTCGCCTTGAGATAGGCTTCGGCGCGCTTGGCGGTCGAGCGCGGGTCGCGGGCGTAGAGCTCGCCGCTGCCGGGGTCGACGATGTCGCAGACCAGGATCAGCATCGGCGTCGCCGAGAAGGGATCGACATAGGCCGCGTCGAGATCCGGCTTCAGGATCATGTCGCTCTCGTTGATCGCCTTCCAGCCGGCGATCGACGAGCCGTCGAACATGAAGCCGTCGGTGAGCTGGTCCTCGTCGACGACGGCGGCGACCATCGAGAGATGCTGCCACTTGCCCTTGGGGTCGGTGAAGCGGAGGTCGACCCACTCGATCTCCTCCTCCTCGATGCGCTTCAGGATGTCGCCCGCGTCGTTCGCCATGTCGAAATGTCCTTTGAGAATCGAAGGAAGCCGTGGCGCGAGCTTTCAGCGTCGCAGCCGCACCGTCCAGCGCCGCGGCCAAGCGGGTGAATATTTCACGTGGAGGGCGCGGGGAAAACAGGGACAGTATACATTTTCTAGCGACGCCGGCCGCAGAGCGACGCTTGAGGAAAATGTATACTGTCCCTGTTTTCAGTAGCTCCGCCGCAGCGCGGCGATCAGCATCCTGAGCAGCATCGCCACCGGCCGCGGCACGCCGACCTTTCCCTCGAGCCACAGGCTGACCGCCGAGCGGCTGACTCCGATCGCCGCGGCGAGGTCCGCCTGGGTACGGTAGCCGAGCGTGTGCATCGCCGCGCGCAGCTCGTCGGGCGACATGGAGGCCCTGAGGCGGTCGTCCGCCGCCGCGGCCGCAGAGGCAGGTTCAGATGGCGTCGGAGCCGCGCTCACCGGTCCGGATCCTCAGCGCCTCCTCGACCGTGCTGACGAAGATCTTGCCGTCGCCGATGCGGCCGGTCCGCGCCGCCGCCGCGATCGCCTCGACGACACGCTCGGCGAGCCCGTCCTCGACCACGACCTCGAGCTTCACCTTCGGGAGGAAATCGACGACATATTCGGCGCCGCGATAGAGCTCGGTATGCCCCTTCTGGCGGCCGAAGCCCTTGGCTTCGGTGACGGTGATGCCGGAGACGCCGACATCGTGCAGCGCCTCCTTCACCTCGTCGAGCTTGAACGGCTTGATGACGGCTTCGATCTTCTTCACGGGCGGCCCGCTCCTCGCTGCTCAGCGGCGCATAGGGGCGCGCATGTGCGGCGGGCAACAAAAAACCCCGCCGAAGCGGGGTCTGTTGCGGTGGTTGCGGGAGCAGGATTTGAACCTGCGACCTTCAGGTTATGAGCCTGACGAGCTACCGGGCTGCTCCATCCCGCGTCACCTAAGGGTCCTCGCGAGAGGACGACAATGTGAATGGGTTTTGGGACCCCATCAAAGTACTACTTTGATGCGAACCCTTCTCAACCGCTCGCCGCAAAGCCTGGCGACGACCTACTCTTCCATCGCTTAAGCGATAGTACCATCGGCGCTGTCAGGTTTCACGGCCGAGTTCGGTATGGGATCGGGTGGGTCACTGACGCTATGGCCACCAAGCTATGAGGCGAGCGGCTGAGAAATTCTAGAAATCGTGCACTGATATGACCGTCTGGCTGAGTATCCCTCGCGGACAGCCAAAGCTGTCGTTGATGGTGGGACTCTCAAGCGCGAATAGAGCAATTAGGACCGGTTAGCTCCATG
>DASVVP010000127.1:0-16495 GCA_036386495.1 Allosphingosinicella sp. | reverse complement strand
CCGTTCCCGGTGAACAGATAGTACATCACCCCGCCGTCGACGGTCAGGCCGCCGCCCAGGTCGCGGCTGTAGCCGGCATAGAGGTCCGCCTCGATGTCGCCGAGGTCGGTCACACTGGGGTCACGCAGCCGGAAAGCGTCGAGGCCGCTCAGCGTCGTCGCCCGGACGCCGAGATAGAAGCCGCTGTCGTGGTTCACGGTCACCGCCGCCTGCGCCGCGGGATCCTCATCGGAGCGCGAAACGCCGCGGAAACGATAATCGGACATCAATTGCCCCTCGCCGCTGACGGTTAGGCCGGTGCGGGCGATGGGCACCTCCGCCGCGGCCGGCGCGCCCGCTGCGAGCGCAGCCGCCGCGGCGAGGAAAAGGCTGGTCTTCATCGTCGTCCCTCGTGTCCGCTCTTGCCCGCTCCCTGCCCGAGCAGGCGCGACGCGGCAACTCGTTAGCGCTTCCTTAGCGGCAGCGGGATTAACGGACGGGACATGACCCGCCACGCGCCCCTGCCGCACGCCGCGCCACAAAGCGATGCGCCGCGCCAGCTCGCCCAGCTGCGCCAGTTGCTGCTGCTGGTCGAGCGGATCGCTGGACGCCAGGGCCGCGATGACGCCGATGCGGCGCTCGACGAAGCGGCGCGGATCGGCGCGGCCTATGGCGAGGCGCTGCCCGTGCTCCAGCGCCGCCTCGATGGCCTGACGGCGGAGACCTCGGCCTGGGCCGCCGCCGGAGTCGAGGCCCTGAGCCGAGCCGGCGGCTCGCCCGCCGCGGCCGCCCGCCTCGCCGACGAGCTCCGCGACGCGCTCAACGACATCGCCAGCCTGCTGAAGCTGTGACGTCATGCCGGCGAAGGCCGGCATCTCAGGACAAGAAAGCTCAGGAGGTCTTCCTGAGATCCCGGCCTCCGCCGGGATGACGCCTAGTCCGAAGCGGGCGGCGGTGGATCGGGCGCGGGCGGGAATTCCTTGATCCTGAGGTCGCGCTGGGGGAACGGAATCGAGATGTCGTGCTCCTTGAACAGCGTCCACAGCCGGTTGAGCACCTCCGATCTGACGCTGCCGACCCCGCCTTCGGGATCGGCGATCCAGACCAGTATCTCATGATCGACCGAGCTCTCGCCGAACGCGACCAGCCAGACGCTCGGCGGCCGGTTCTCGAGCACCCGCTTCGATTCCTTGGCCGCCTGGATCATCAGCTTCTGGGCCAGTGGAAGATCGCAGTCATAGGCCACGCCGACGGGGATGTGCACTCGAACATCCCGCGACGAATAGGACCAGTTCTCCACCTCCTGCGTCATCAGATTCTCGTTCGGGATCAGATGCTCCTTGCCGTCGCGGGTGACGATCGAGACGGCGCGCACCCCGATCTTGGTGACATGGCCGAAGCTGTCGCCGACGACGATCACGTCCCCCGGCTTGATCGAGCGGTCCATCAGCAGGATGATCCCCGCGATCAAATTGCCGAACGTCTTCTGGAGGCCGAAGCCGACGGCGAGGCCGAAGGCGCCGGAGAAGACGGCGAGCGCAGTAAGGTCGATCCCGACAAGGTCGATGCCGATGAAGAAGGCGGCGACGACGATCGCCACCGCGGCGAGCTTCTGGGCGAGGAGCTGCTGGGTGGCGTCGAGGCCCGAGGCGCGGCGGATCGAATGGCCGACGATCCGGTTGAGCAGCTTCACCACCGCATAGAGCGCGACCACCGTCACCAGCACCTGGAAGATGGTGAGCAGCGATATGCGGGTGTCGCCGGCGTTGAAGCCGATCCGGTCGAGCAGGTCGGTGATCGGCTTCAGGCCGCCCACCGCCCGCGACAGCAAGGTGATGAAGGTGACCGCCGCGAGCAAGGCCGCCACCCAGCGCGGCATCTGCAGGCCCCTGAGGAAGCCCCAGACCAGCAGGGCCGCAGACGTCGCCAAAGCGAAGCCGAGCACGATCAGGGCGAGCGGCCGCCACGGATCGGCGAAGAGGATGATCGCGACGCCGATCGTCAGCACGAAATTGCGCGACAGCGTGTACATCCGCGCCGCCAGCCCGCCTCCCCGGGCGCCGGCGCGATGCTCCCAGAAACGCGCCATCCGCGGCCCGTAGCGGCGGCCGACCAGCCATCCCGCGACCCACACCAGAGCGATGAGGACGAGCGCCCCCGCCGCCGAGACCCAGTCGGCATAGGTCGGCCAGGTCACGCCCAGAGTCTCGAATATGGTCCTCATCCGCCGACGCTCCAGCGGGCGAGCCCCCGCTCCAGATCCTCGATCAGGTCGTCGGCGTCCTCGAGGCCGATATTGAGCCGCACCATCGGTCCCTCCGCCTCCCACCGCGTCGCCGTCCGCAGCCGCTCGGGATCGACCGGGACCGCCAGGCTCTCATAGCCGCCCCAGCTATAGCCGATGCCGAACAGCTCCAGGGCGTCGATCAGGCGCGTACGCGCCGCATCGTCGCCGCCGGCGAGCAGGAACGAGAACAGCCCTGACGAACCCCGGAAGTCCCGCTTCCATATTTCGTGCCCCGGGCATCCGGGCAAAGCGGGATGGAGGACCCTTGCGACCTCCGGCCGCTGCTCGAGCCAGCGCGCGACCGCCAGCCCGCTTTCCTCGTGCCGGCGGAGCCGGACCTCCATGGTCCTCAGCCCGCGCGAGCCGAGCCAGGCGTCGTCGGGGCTGACAGCATGGCCGAGGTCCCAGCTCGTCCGCTCCAGCCGCGGATAATGTTCGGGGGTCGCCGTGACCGAGCCGAGCATGACATCGGCATGGCCGCCGACATATTTGGTGCCGGCGAGGATCGAGAGATCGACCCCGGCACCGAGCGCCGGGAAAAAGAGCGGCGTCGCCCAGGTATTGTCGAGCAAAGTCGCCACGCCCCGCGCCTTGGCCGCCGCGCAGATCGCCGGCACGTCCTGCACTTCGAGCGTGCCCGATCCGGGACTTTCCAGGAAGATCGCCCGCGTCCGCTCGCCGATCAGCCCGGCGATCCCCTCGCCGATCATCGGATCGTAATAGTGGGTCGAAATGCCGTTGCGGGCGAGGAAGCCGTCGCAGAAGCGCCGCGTCGGGCCGTAGACGCTGTCGACCATGAGCAGCTCGTCGCCGGTCTTGAGCACCGTCAGCAGCGCCGCCGTCACCGCGGCGAGGCCGGAGGAATAGAGCATCGTGCCGCCCGCGCCCGGCTCCAGCTCCGTCAGCGCCTCGGCGAGCGCCCATTGCGTCGGCATGCCGTGGAGCCCGTAATAGGCCTCGCCGAAGCGGGGTGCCGCCGCCCGCATCTCGGCGACGCTGTCGAACAGGACGGTCGATCCGCGATGCACCGGCGGGTTGACCAGCCGGCCGCGCCACTCGCTCCGCCGCCCGCCCTGGACGAGCCGGGTCCCGTCGCCCTTCTTGCTCACGCCGGCCCCAACGCTTTGGGCAGCGCCGGATCCGCGCCCCATTCGGACCAGCTGCCGTCGTAGAGCCTCACATCCTCCTTGCCGAGGAGATGGGCCCCGAACAGCAGCACCGCGGCCGTCACGCCCGATCCGCAGGTCGTCACCATCGGCCGCGAGAGATCGATTCCCGCCGCCTCGAATGCCGCCCTCAGCGCATCGCCGCGCTTCCACCGTCCATCCTCGTCGAACAGCGCGGACTGCGGCAGGCTTTTCGATCCGGGGATGTGGCCCGATTCCAGTCCCGCCCGTGGCTCGGGATCTTCGCCGCGGAAGCGCGATGCCGGACGCGCGTCGACGACTTCCCAGGCACCGCCGCCGAGCAGCGCGGAGACGAAGGTCTTGTCCGCTACCGCATCATGATGGAGTTGCGGCGTGAAGTGGGAGCGCCCGCGCCTACCGGGCAGGCCGCTCTCCAGCCGGCGGCCCTCGGCATTCCATTTGCCGAGCCCGCCGTCGAGGATCGCCACCTGCCGCGCCCCGAAGGTCCGCAGCATCCACCAGCCGCGCGCGGCGCTGTGCAAGGGCGTATTGTCGTAGACGACGATCCGGTCCGCATCGCCGATGCCGAGCGCCTGGAGCCGGCTGGCGAGCTTGTGCGCGGGCGGCACCATGTGCGGCAGCGGCGTATCGTCAGCGACGATCTCCTCCAGGTCCATGAAGACGGCGCCGGGAATATGCTCCGTCTCATATTCGACCCGCGCATCGCGGCCGCTCCCCGGAAGGAAGATGGTCGCGTCGACGATGCGCAGGTGGGGCGCGCCCAATTCCGCTGCCAGCCATCCGGTCGAAACGAGTGACTCCATCCGCGCTCCTTAACGACAAGGCGCCGGCCCAACAAATCAGCGCGCATCTCCCGTAAGCGCGGGCGCCAGCCTTAAGCCCTCCCCCTTGATGGGGGAGGGTTGGGTGGGGGTGGAGCCAATGAAGTGCGGTGACTCTCCGGATACGCCACCCCACCCCAACCCCTCCCCATCAAGGGGAGGGGCTTGCAGCGAAGCGGCGGAAGAAGCTCGTCTCGTTCCAGCGCGGCCGCGAGTCGGCATTGGCGATCCTGAGCGCGACGGCGGCGATGAAATCGTGGAGACGAATCTCGTCTTCGCGGAACACCGGCTGCGAGCCGTCGTCGGATGGAGCGTGATAGTGGTTCAGCCGCCAAACGCGATCGATCTCCGCCTCCGGCGTTCCCGCCGCGAAGCCGAACCGGAAGGCGGCGGCCGGCACCCCCTGCTCGATGAAGGCATATTGATCGGAGCGGATGAAGGCGTTTCGGTTCGGGAACGCGTCGGGGACCAGCGCAATGCCCAGGGCGTCGGCGGCGGCGCGGGCATCGGCGCCGATGCTGCTTTCCTCGGCGCCGATCACGTTGATTCCGGTCAGAGGAAAGAGCGGCAGCGCCATGTCGTAATTGAGGTCGGCGACGATGCTCTCGCGCGGCACGGTCGGCCGGCGCGCATAATAACGGGCGCCGAGCAGCCCCTTTTCCTCGCCCGTGACGATCACGAACAGCAGCGACCGCCGCGGCTGCACCCGCGTCCGCCTGATCTGCGCGGCTATGTCGAGCAGGGCCGCGACGCCCGACGCATTGTCGAGCGCGCCGTTGTAGATGCGGTCGCCGTTGACGGGCTCGCCGATACCGAGGCCGTCGAGATGGGCGCTGAGCACGACATGCTCAGGCCGGAGGCCCGGGTCGCGTCCGGGGAGGCGCGCCACGATGTTCGATGAAGCCAGCCGCCTTGTGCGCGGCGCCAACGTCGCGCGAAGCGACCGGCGCAGGTCGAAGCCTGCAATCGCGCGCGACGCATCGGAGAGCGCGGCGATCTCCGAGAAAAGCCGTCCCGAGCCCGCGAACAGCCGCTCCGCCTCGGCCGGATTGAACCCGGCCTCGAAGAAGATACCGGGGACGGACCGGATCTCGGGATCGGCGAAATACATCCCCGACTGCGTCGCCGCCGCGGCGGTGCGTGCCCAGGGAGTCTCCATCTGCGAAGGCGTGCTGATGCCGATGCCGCCGACCGCGCCGCGCTCGGCGAGCAGCCGGGCCCGCTCGGCCCGCGCATGCGACTTGAGCGCCGCGGAAATCTCGGCCGGGCCTCCGCCGACATAGACCGCGATCTTGCCGCGGAGATCCACCCCGGCGAAGTCGTCGTGGCCCGCTTCGGGCATGTGGAGGCCGTAGCCGACGAAGACGAGCGGCGCATCGATCCGCTGCGGGAGCGGCGCGCGGCGGCTCACCACCATGTCCTCAGGGACGCGCAGCATGGTCTCCGCGCCGTTCGAAACCAAAGCAACATGCGCGGTGGCGGGATCGAGGAATTGCTCCTCGAGCTCGACGCGCTGGTAGAAGCCCTCGCTCCCGGCCGGTTCGAGGCCGAGGCTGCGCAGCCGTTCGACGACGAAGGCGGCGGCGCGGTCGTAGCCCGGCGTTCCCGCCTGCCGCCCCTCCATCGCGTCGGAGGAGAGCGTGACGACGTCGGCCCACCATGCAGAGGCGCGCTCGGCGCGGGACAGCGGCGCGAGATTGGCGGTCGCGCAGCCGGAAAGGGCGAGGAGGAGCGGGAAAAGGAGACGCATCGCCCGGGTCAAACGCGCTCCACGGCTCCCCGTTTCAGGTAGAATTCGCCATAATAAGCCGAGAAGAAAGCGGCGGCGGGCGTGGCGACGATGGCGCCGAGCAGCCCGAAAGCGAGCGCGAAGGCCAGCGTGAAGAAGAGCAGCAGCACCGGATGAAGCTTCATCGTCGTTCCCCGGATCCGCGGCGCGATGAGATTGCCGAGCAGCTCGTTGGAGACGAGGTAGAAGAGCGCCACCCAGAGCGCGGTCATCGGCCCCATGGTCAGCGAGATCAGGATCGGGGGCGCCGCCATCACATAGCCGCCGATGCGCGGGATGAATTCTGCGAAAAAGGCGAGCGCCGCCCAGACCAATGCGCCGGGCACGTCCATCCAGGTGAGGAAGATGAAAACGGCCACGGCCTCGATCGCGCCGAGGATGAGGCTCGCCTTGGTCCAGCCGACGACGGCGCGGCTGGCCCGCGCCAGCGCCCGCGCGCCGGCACGGCGATAGTCGGTGGGCAGGCTGCCGAGATAGCCGCGAAGCACCGGCATCGGATCGAGCAATGTGTAGAGGACGAAGCTCAGGAAGATGACGAGCAGGGCCAGGAAGGCGAGCAGCGAGAGCGAGACGCCGAGCGCCCCGCCGAACAGATGGCCCATGGAGGGGACCACTCCGTCGAGCGCGCTGGCGTCGGCGGCGAGCAGCCCCTGCAGCTCGGGATAGCGGACGAACAGGGCCGCCATCTGCTGGTTGAGATCGTTGATGAAGTCCGGAAGCCGCTTCAAAAGCGTGAGAATCTGCGAAGCGACCATCGGCGCGATCAGCGCCACCAGAGCGACGACGGTGCCCAGGAACAGCGTGAAGGTGAGTCCGGCAGAGAGCCTCCGCGACAGCCCCCGCCGGACGAACCAGCGGACGGGTGCCGACAATGCGATGGTCACGACGAGCGCGAAGAAGAGCAGCAGGACCGCCGTCATGACCTTGTAGAGGAACCACAAGAGCACGACCGCGGCGGCGGCTCCGAAGACCAAAGCCAGATAGGCCGACACGCGGCTCCTGAAAGCCGGGCTGGGAGGCTGGACTGTCGCCATCGAAAGGCGCGTTAGCGAAAGCGCCGCGGGAATGACAGACCAAGTGGGACTCGTTAGTGACCCCCGCGATGGACCTGACTCATCTCGGCCGCCCGTCCGCCCTCCCCGCCTCGCCCGCGGAGGCGACGCTCGATTACGTGCCCAACCCGCGGCCCGGCGCACTCTATCTGGTGCGCTTCGCGGCGCCCGAATTCACCTCGCTCTGCCCGGTCACCGGCCAACCCGATTTCGCGCACCTGGTCATCGACTATGCGCCGGGAGAAACGATCGTCGAATCGAAGTCGCTGAAGCTGTTCCTCGGCGCGTTCCGCAGCCATTGCGGGTTCCATGAAGACGTGACGGTCGGGATCGGGCAGCGGCTCGCCGAGGAGATGAAGCCGCGCTGGCTCCGGATCGGCGGCTATTGGTATCCGCGCGGCGGCATCCCGATCGACGTCTTCTGGCAGACCGGCGCGCCGCCCGAGGGGCTGTGGGTGCCGGACCAGGGCGTCGCTTCCTATCGCGGGCGCGGATGAGCGGCGTCCCGTCCATCGCCTTCTTCGGCGCCGGATCGGTCGGCTGCTTCGTCGGGGGCGCCTGGCAGGCGGCCGGGCTGCCGGTCTCCTTCGTCGGCCGCGAGCGGACGAAGAAGGACGTCGACGAGCACGGCATGACGCTCACCGACGGCGACGGCACCCGCCTCCATCTCCCGCCAGGATCGGTCGCCTTCCACACCTCTCCCGAAAAGCTCGGCGATGCCGGCGTGATCGCCCTCGCCGTGAAGAGCTACGACACGGAGGCGGCAGCGAAGGACATCGCAAGGCATGGCCGCGCCGGCGCGACCGTGATCAGCTTCCAGAACGGCGTCTCCAATGTCGCGCGGCTGAAGGAGCTGCTTCCCGGCTTCGACATCGTCCAGGGCATGGTCCCCTACAATGTCGCCTATCTGGGGAGCGGACGCTGGCACAAGGGCGTCGCGGGCGAGCTGGTCGCCGAGGCCCGGCCGGTGACCGAGGCAATCGCGGCGCGGATCGGCCGGCGCGTCGGACAGCTTCGCACCGTCACCGAAGTCGAGGGCCTCGCCTGGGGCAAGCTGCTGATCAACCTCAACAATGCCGTCAACGCCCTCTCCGGCAAGAGCCTGCTCGAGCAGCTGTCCGACCGCGGCTACCGCCGCATCGTCGCCGCTTCGATGGTCGAGACCCTCGCCATCCTCAGCGAAGCGGGGATCAAGCCGGCCAAGCTCGGCCCGATCCCGCCCGATCTCCTCCCTTATGCGATCGGCGCGCCCGACCTCCTCTTCCGCAACACCATCCTCAAGGCCCAGCGCATCGATCCCCACGCCCGCTCGTCCATGGCCGACGACATCGCCGCCGGCCGCCGCACCGAGATCGACTATCTGAACGGCGAGGTGGTGAAGCTGGCGCGGACCGTGAGGATGCGCGCGCCGGTCAACGAGAGGATCGTCAGCCTGATCAAACAGGCGGAGGCCGGAGTCGAAAGAAAATGGACCGCCAGGGATCTCGCCGACGTCGTGATCGAGGGCCGCGACGCCCCGCCGCGCCACTGAACCAACCGGGGGCGGGCTCGTTTCGGCCGCGTCCCGCCCCGCAGAAAGGACGCCGATGCGCCTGAAGCTTCTCGTGTCGACCCTCGCCCTCGCCGCCGCGCTCGCCGCCTGCAGCACCGCCGGCCGCGACCCCGCCGCGCCGGCAGCCGCCCCGCCCGCGCAGGCGCAACGCCAGATCCCGACCCAGCTCCCGCGCCACGTCCGCCCGCTTCATTATTCGATCACCGCCGTTCCCGACGCGGCCAATTTGCGCTTCAGCGCGCGCACCGACATCGACATCGAGGTCGTCGAGCGCACCGACCGGATCACGCTCAACGCCGCCGACCTCACCTTCGGCGAGGTCTCGCTTCACGGCGGTCCCGGCTCGCCGACGGTCGCCCCACACGCGACCGAGACCGATCTCGACGCCGAGCGCCAGACCGCGAGCTTCCGCTTCGGCCGCACCCTCCAGCCCGGCCGCTACCGGCTGAGCCTGAACTATAGCGGCGTCATCAATACCCAGGCGGCCGGCCTCTTCGCGCTCGACTACGACACGTCTGAAGGCCGCAAGCGCGCCTTGTTCACCCAGTTCGAGGCGCCCGACGCGCGCCGCTTCTTCCCCTCCTGGGACGAACCGCAATTCCGCACCCCCTACGATCTGCGCGTCGTCGTCCCCACCGGCCAGAACGTGATCTCGAACATGCCCGAGGCCGGGCGCGAGGCGCGGCCGGACGGCCGTTCGCTGGTCACCTTCCGCACCACCCCGCCGATGTCGAGCTATTTGCTGTTCCTCGCGGTCGGCGAGTTCGACCGGATCACGACCGCGGCGGGCGGCACCGAGATCGGCGTCGTCAGCCGCCGCGGCTCGGGCGAGCAGGGACGCTATGCGCTCGACGCCAGCGCCCGCATCGTGCCTTGGTACAACGACTATTTCGCAACCCCCTATCCGCTGCCCAAGCTCGACAACGTGGCCGGTCCCGGCAGCAGCCAGTTCTTCGGCGCGATGGAGAATTGGGGCGCGATCTTCTCGTTCGAATCGATCCTGCTGGTCGATCCGGCCACGACCAGCGAGGCGCGGCGCCAGCAGATTTTCAGCGTCGCAGCGCACGAGATCGCCCACCAATGGTTCGGCAACCTCGTCACCATGGCCTGGTGGGACGATCTCTGGCTGAACGAAGGCTTCGCCTCGTGGATGGCGACCAAGGCGACCGACGCCCTCCACCCCGAATGGGAGCCCCTGCTCAGCCGCATCGACACAAGGGAAAGCGCGATGCGCCTCGATTCGCTCGCCACCACCCACCCGATCGTCCAGCGTCTCGAGACGGTCGAGCAGATCAGCCAGGCCTTCGACGACATCACCTACGAGAAAGGCGAGGCGGTGATCGCCATGCTCGAGGATTATGTCGGCGAGGACGCCTGGCGCGCCGGCGTGCGCAGCTACATCTCGCGCCACCGGCTCGGCAACACGACCAGCGAGGACCTCTGGCGCGCGGTCGAGACCGCGGCCAACCGCCCCGTCACCGCGATCGCCACCCAGTTCACCACCCAGCCCGGCGTCCCCCTGATCCGGGTCGAGGAAGCGCGCTGCTCCGGCGGACGCACCATCGCGACGCTGCGTCAGGGCGAATTCAGCCGCGACCGGCCGGACAAGACGCCGCTCTCCTGGACGGTGCCGGTGATCGCATCGGCGGGGGGCGCGGAGCTGCGCACCCTGGTCGGCGGCGGCTCGGCCCAGGCCACGGTCCCCGGCTGCGGCCCGCTGGTCGTCAATTACGGCCAGAACGGCTATTATCGGACGCTTTATGCGGCGCCGCTGCTGGCCCGGCTGACCGAGGCCTATCCGCGCCTCCGCCCGATCGACCAGATCGGCCTGCTCGCCGACGCCTGGGCGCTCGGGCTCGCCGGCTACCAGCCCTCTTCCGCGGCGCTCGACCTGGTCGACGCCGCCCCCGCCAACCCGAACACGCGCCTGACGCTGCGCATGGCGGGAATCCTCGGCCAGGTGCACGGCTTCTACAATGAGGACCCGGCGCGGCAGGCGCTGGTCGCCCGCTACGCCACCGCCAGGCTCGGCCCGATCTTCCGCCGGCTCGGCTGGACGGCCCGACCCGGCGAGGCCGCCAACGACGCGGTCCTCCGCGCCGCCCTGATCGGCACGCTCGGCGGCATGGGCGACAGCGCGGTGGTGGCGGAGGCCAACCGCCGGTTCGCCACCGGCAATCCCGCCGAGATCAACGGGCCGCTGCGCGAGACCATCCTCGGCATCGTCGCCGCCAACGCCACGCCGGCGACCTGGGACCGGCTGCGCGCCCAGGCCCGCGCCGAAACCAACCCTTTGCTCAAGGCCCAGCTCTACGGGCTCCTGGCCTCGTCGCGCGACGAGGCGCTGGCGCAACGCGCGCTCGAGCTGGCGCTCACCCCCGAGCCGGGTGCGACGAACAGCGCAGACATGATCTCGGCCGTGGCAGGACGTCACCCCCGGCTCGCCTTCGATTTCGCCCTGCGCAACCGCGCGCGCGTCGAAGCCCTCGTCGATGCGTCGTCGCGCTCTCGCTACTTCGCGCGGCTCGCCCAGGGCTCGTCCGACCGGGCCATGATCCAGCGGCTGCGCGAATATGCCGAGCGTCACCTGACGCCACAGTCGCGCGGCGAAGCGGATCAGGCGATCGCAGCGATCGAGGATCGTGCCCGCGTGCGCGAGCAGCGCATCCCGGACATCACGCGCTGGCTCGACGCGCGGCGCTAGGCGATGGGCTCGGCTCCCGCCGCGCTGGCGCGGCGATAGAGCCAGGCGAGGAGCAGGGCGAAGACGATCGTGCCGCCGATCAGCGCGTAGGTGGCGAAACCGTCGCCGGCCAGCGCGATCGCCGACGGACTGCCGGTCCCAGCCACGACGCCCGCGAAAGCGACGTTGAGCAGGCTGTCGCCGACGATCAGGCCGGTCGCCATCAGCACGCCCATGCGCTTCATCCGCTCGGGGTCGGCCGCGCGCTCGGCACGCCGGTCGTAGAGCTTGCCGAGCACGGCCCCGATCACCACCGGCAGCGTCACGCCCATCGGCAGGTAGACGCCGATGCCGATCGCGAGCGGCGGCAGCCGCAGCTTGCCGGCGCGCTCCAGCAGCAGGTCGAGGATGACGACGGCGACCCCGATGCCGGCGCCGATGAAGATCATCTTCCAGTTGAGGTCGCCCCCGAGCACGCCGCTGGCCAGCGCCGAGATCAGCGCGGCCTGGGGCGCGGCCAAGGCGTCAGCACCCGCGCCGGGGGCGCCGGCGAAGCCGTAGGCGCGGTTCAGCATGTCGAGCACCGGCGGAATGACGAGGGCGCCGAAGATCACGCCGTAGACCAAGGCGAGCTGCTGGCGCCACGGCGTCGCGCCGACCAATTGACCGGTCTTGAGGTCCTGGAGATTGTCGTTCGAGATGGTGGCGATCCCGAACACGATGCCGGTGGCGAAGAGCGCATAAGCGATCAGCGCCCGCTCCTGGCCGTCGCCATTGGCCGTGAAAGCGAGGCCGAGCAGCAGCGCTGCCGAGAGGATGGCGAGGATGCCGATGCCGGAGATCGGGCTGTTGGAGGCGCCGATCAGTCCCGCCATGTAGCCGCAGACCGAGGCGATGACGACGCCGGCGATCAGGATCCAGAGCAGCGTCCCGCCGATCAGCGGCATCGCGGC
The DNA here is from genome assembly GCA_036386495.1 of Allosphingosinicella sp. Lineage (GTDB taxonomy): Bacteria > Pseudomonadota > Alphaproteobacteria > Sphingomonadales > Sphingomonadaceae > Allosphingosinicella. The sequence goes on along the minus strand of DASVVP010000127.1, from coordinate 4,231 downwards.
GCCCTCCAGCGGCCCGCCGGCGATGAAGCTCCACAGCAGCCATGCGATCGGCAGCAGCGAGGCGAGGATGACGGCGGCGACGATGCCGATCGGAATGTCGCGTTCCACCAGCGGCAGTGCCTCGCTGCTCGATCCGCGTAGCCGCGACGCTGCCATCGCGCCGCCGATGCCGCGCAGGATCGGGCCGATGATCCGCAGCAGCGTCCAGATCGCCGCGACGCCGATCACCCCGGCGCCGAGGAAGCGCACTTCCGAGCGGAACAGGGTGGCCGCGACCTCCTCCGCCGCCCCCGGAACGCCGCTGGTCACGATCGGCAGCACGATCCACCAGCCCAGAATCAGTCCGGTGAGCATGGCAAGACCGACCGAGATGCCGACGAGATGGCCCGCGCCGATCAGCGCGAAGGAAAGGCCGCCCGCGATGCCGGTCGCCGACGAGCCGACGCGGAAGAAGGCCGCGGCCTCCTCGACGACGATCCGGGTCTTGGCGACGAGCGCGAAGCCGGCCGCGACCAGCGCGCTGGTGACGATCACCTTGAGCCCGCGCTCGCTCTCCTCGCCGCCCTCGCGCGAGCCCGCGCCGACCTTCAGCACTTCGGCCGCCGCGACGCCTTCGGGATAAGGCAGCGGCGTATCGACGACGAGGGCGCGCCGCAGCGGCACCGAGAACATGACGCCGAGGATGCCGCCGAGCGCGGTCGCCAGCATCGTCGTCCAGTAGGGAAAGCCGCTCCACCATCCGACGATGACGAGGCCGGGCAGGACGAAGATGATCGCCGCCAGCGTCCCCGCCGCCGAGGCGACGGTCTGGACGATGTTGTTCTCCAGGATGGTCGAGTTGGCGAACCAGCGCAGGATCGCCATCGAGATCACCGCCGCCGGGATCGAGGTGGCGAAGGTGAGGCCGACGCGCAGGCCGAGATAGACGTTGGCGGCGGTGAAGACGAGCGTGATCGCGCCGCCGAGCGCGACCGCCCGGAGAGTCAGCTCGCGCGGCTCCGCGCCGGCCGGTCGGGTCGTCATGCTCATGCCCTTCTCCCGCGGCGCGGGAGCGCCCGAAGGCAGCTATTCCCTATCCCAGAGCGGCGGGCAAGGGAGCGGCAGGTCAGCGCGCCCGCGCCAGCTCCACCCCGATGAACACGGGACGCCCCGCGCCCCGCCGCACCAGCAGCAACACGGTGCCACGCCGCGCCGTCCGCGCCGCCTGAACCGCCGCGGCGGCCGCCTCGGGCGTCGGCGTCGCCTGATTGTCGATCGAGACGATGATGTCGCCCGGCTGGAGGTTCTTCACCGCCGCGTCGCTGTTCGGATCGACCGAGGCGACGACCACGCCGCGGGCCCCGGCCTCGAGGCCGAGCTGCCGCGCGACCTCCGGGGTCAGCGTCTGGACGGTGAGGCCGAGGCCTTCCCGCGTGCTGCGCTGCGACGGGCTCTGCGTCTCCTCCTTGCCGCCCCCGGGGCCGGGGGTGGCCGGCGTCGTGTCCGGGCCGTTAAGGCGGGCCAGTTCTTCGTCGGACGGGCGCTCGGCCAGGGTGACGGTGACGGTGCGGCGCTGGCCGCCCCGCACGATCTCGACCGGGACGCGCGCGCCGACCTGAGTATTCGAGACGAGATAGGAGAGCGTCTGTTCCAAGTTCACAGGCTGGTTGTTGACGCTGATGATCACGTCGCCCTGCTGGATGCCGGCGCGCGCGGCGGGCCCGCCCGGAGTGACCGAGTTGACCAGCTCGCCGCGGTTGCGCTCGATCCCCAGCGCCTGGGCCACGCCCGGATCGGTGAGCGGCTGCAGGCTGACGCCCATATAGCCGCGGCGCACGCGCTCGCCGCGCATCAGCGTCTCGACGATCGGCCGCGCCTGCTCGGCGGGAATCGCGAAGCCGATGCCGACATTGCCTCCGGTCGGCGAGATGAGGGCCGTGTTGATCCCGATGACATTGCCGTTGAGATCGAACATCGGACCGCCCGAATTGCCGGAATTGATCGGCGCATCGGTTTGAAGATACCGGTCATATTGTCCGGCGTTGAGGTTGCGGTGAAGCGCAGAGACGATGCCGGCAGTGACCGTCCCACCGAGGTTGAACGGGTTTCCGATGGCGATCACCCAGTCGCCGACCCGGGTCTGGCGGGAATCGCCGAACCGTACGAACGGCAAAGCGGCGCGCGGGCGGACGCGAAGCACGGCGAGGTCCGAGGCGATATCGCGGCCGACCAGTTCGGCGGGATATTGGGTGCCGTCGTTGAGGGTGACGGTGATCGCTTCGACCACCGCATCGTCGCGCGCCGGAGCGACGACGTGGTTGTTGGTGACGATGAAGCCGTCCGCCGAGATGATGAAGCCGGAGCCGAGCGAGCCGCCGCGCTGGGTGACCGTGTCGTCGCCGCCCTGGTTCGGCACGTCGCCCCCGAACCGGCGGAAGAATTCCTCGAAGCCCGGCGGCAAGCCGCGGTTGCGCGGCACGGTGATGGCCTGTTGAGTCGAGATGTTGACGACTGCCGGCTGCAACCGGGCGACCAGGTCGGCAAAGCTCATCGGGGCGCCGGGACGCGGTGCGGCCGCGCTGATCGACCCAGGCTCGTTCTGCGCTACCTGGGCGCCGACCGGGTTGCTGAGCGTCGCGACGGTCCCACCGAGGAGAAGCGCTGCGGTGATTCCATAAGCGTAACGCACGTATCCGTTCCTCCTTGAAGTCGCGTCCGGAGCCGCAGGTCCGGACGGGCCCGCTTGGCCGCAGACGCTAGATGGCGCGCCTGAACCGAATTTGAATAGGCGCGTCACCGCGCCCGGGCCTGCCCTCTGAATTGCCTGAGATATTCGTTCTGCGGCGAGAGGATGATGTTGGTCCGCCCCTGCCGGCCCTCGGAGATGAAGCTCGACTCGTAGGACTGCATCGAGCGGTAGAAATCGTAGAAGTCCGGATCCTGGTTGAAGGCGCGGGCGTAAGTCCCCGCCGCGGCGGCGTCGGCCTCGGCGCGGATGATCTGTGCCTGCTTGGCGCCCTGCGCCTGGATCGAGCGCGCCTCCTGGCGGCGGGCGCTGCGCATCCTTTCATAGGCGCTGTCGAGCGGCGCGCCCTGGGGCAAATCGGCGCGCTTGATCCTGACGTTGACGACCTCGGCGCCGTACTGGCGGGCGACGCGGTTGAGCGCGGTCTGGATATTCTCCATGATCTGGCCGCGCTCCGGACTGAGCAAGGCCGCGGACGGCCGACGCCCGAGCTCGTTGCGGACCGCCGAGCCGAGGATCGGGCGCAACTGCTCGCGCACCTGCGCCTCGTCGCGCGCGGAAAGATACATTTTGAGCGGGTCGACGATCCGGTAGCGGGCGAAGGCGTCGACCTGGACGCGCAGCTGGTCGGTGGAGAGGACCGGCTGGTTCTGCAGCTCGAGGCTGAGGATGCGGCGATCGATCCAGACGATCTGCTCGACGAACGGGATGCGGGCGGCGAGGCCGGCCCCGGGGCCCCCGTAGCGATCGGTGGGAAGAAAGCGGTTCAGGATCCGTTGCGGCTCGCCGAAGCGGACGATCACGGCCTGCCGGGTCTCGGGCACGATGGTGAAGGTGCTGCCGATCAGGATCAGCAGCAGGATGGCGACGACACCGATCGCGATCGGATTGCGCGCGACGCGGCCCATCAGCGGCCTCCCTGCGGCTGGGCCGGGGGCTGGGCGGGTTGTCCCTGACCCGGCTGCTGCGGACGGGCGCCCCGCTCGATGCTCGGCAAGGCGAGATAGGGCGTGACGCCGGGCGTCTCCACGATCGTCGAATCGGTGCGCGAGAGGATCCGCTCCATCGTCTCGTAATACATGCGCCGTCGCGTCACCTCGGGAGCGAGCCGGTACTGGCCGTAGACCTTGTCGAACGCCGCGGCCTCGCCTTGGGCGCGGGCGGTGATTTGGAGCGCGTAGGAGCGCGCGTCGTTGATGTAGCTCTGCGCCTGCTGCTGGGCGGCGGAGACTTCGAGGAACGCCTCGTTGACCGCGTCCGGCGCGGCCGACTGGTTGATGGCGACGCCCTGGACCACGACGCCGGCGCGATAGTCGTTGAGCAGTTGCTGCATCGACTGCTGCACCCTTTGCTCGATCTCGCTGCGCCCGGCGCCGATCGCCTCGTCGAGCGTCATCCGGGCGACGACCGCGCGCACCACGCTCTCGGCGACCTCGGCGATGGTCTCATCGATCTCGGCGATCTGGAACAGGTAGAGCTGCGGGTCGCTGATGTTCCAGCGGACGG
>DASVVP010000126.1:0-15868 GCA_036386495.1 Allosphingosinicella sp. | reverse complement strand
GCGAGGAATAGATGGAGTAAGCGAGCCCGCGATCCTCGCGCAGCTGCTGGAACAGCCGCGACGACATGCCGCCGCCGCGGGGGGCGCCACCCAGCGCGAGCTCGACCGGGTCCGCACCCAGGCGCGGGCGTCTCTGCTGATGTCGCTGGAGACGCCCTGGGGCCAGTCCCATTATGCGGCGCGCCAGCTCGCCATATACGGCCGCCTGGTGGAGCCGGCCGAAGTGGTCGCGGCGCTCGACGCTGTGACGCTCGATCAGGTGCGCGCGGCCGGCGCGGCCATGCTCGCGGGCGCGCCCGCGCGCGCGACGATCGGCTTCCCGGCGGTCCGGGCGGCGTGACTCCTTCGACGCTCGTCGGCGAGCCCTGGGCCGATTACGGGCTGGTCGACAGCGGCAACGGCCGCAAGCTCGAACGTTACGGCCGCTACCGCTTCATCCGCCCCGAGCCGCAGGCGCTGTGGGCGCCGGCGGCGGACAGCTGGGAGGCCGACGGCGAGTTCGTGCCTGGCTCGGACGAAGAAGGCGGCGGGCGCTGGGAATTCTCGCGCCCGGTGCCGCGCGAGGGCTGGGAGCTCGGCTGGGAGGAGGTGCGCTTCCGGGCGCAGGCGACCCCCTTCCGCCACCTCGCCTTCTTCCCCGACATGGCGCCGCAATGGGCGTGGATGCGGGTACGCCTCGGCGAGGGGACGGAGGCGCTCAACCTGTTCGGCTATACCGGCGTCGGCACGCTGGCGATGGCGGCGGCGGGCGCGCGGCTGGTCCATGTCGATGCCTCGAAGAAGTCGGTCGAGGCGGGCAAGGAGAATGCGGCCTTGTCGGGGATGAGCGATCGGCCGATCCGCTGGCTGGTCGAGGATGCCGGCAAGTTCGCGGCGCGCGAGGTGCGGCGCGGCCGGCGCTATGACGGGATCATCCTCGATCCGCCCAAATATGGCCGTGGGCCGAACGGCGAGGTGTGGAAGCTGGAGGAGGGGCTGCCGGGCTTGATCGCCGACTGCCGCAGGCTGCTCGACGCCGACAGCCGCTTCCTCGTGCTGACCGTCTATGCGGTGCGCATGTCGGCGCTGGCGATCGGCGCACTGCTCGAGCAGGCGCTGAGCGACCTCGGCGGCCGCATCGAATGCGGCGACATGGCCGTCCGCGAGGAAGCGCGCGGCCTGCTGCTGCCCACCGCGATCTTCGCACGCTGGAGTCGTTAAACAGGGACAGTATACATTTATCCACGATGCTTCGTGGCGTCCGCCGCGGCTCCGATAAATGTATACTGTCCCTGTTTAGACCCTCCCCGCCCTCATCGCGGCGCCCGCCGCGAAGGGCGCGATGGCGACCAGAAAAAGGGACGACGCGGCCAGCAGCTTGAGGGCGCCCGCGTCGCCGCCCCGCTCGACATAGCCGGCGCCGAAGATCAGGATCGGCGCCGCGACCGGGAGCAGCAGCAGTCCGGCGAGGGCGCCGCCGCTCCTGAGCCCCGCGGTCAAGGCGGCGACGATCAGTGCGAGGGCGGCGAGGCCGGGCGTGCCGGCGAGGAGCCCGATCTCGAGCCGGACCAGGGTCTGCTGCGGCAGCTTGAGCAGGGCGGCGGCCGGGATCGCGGCGAGCATCAGCGGCGGACCGAATCCAAGCCAGTGGCCGGCGAGCTTCGCCGCGGCGACCTGCTCGTCGCCGACGCCGCGCACGGCGAGCTGGTCGAGCACGCCCGCCTCGCGGTCCGGCTCGACCAGCCGGTCGACCGGGAGCAGGGCGGCGAGCAGGGCCGCCGTCCACAAGGCCCCGCCGCCGATCCGGCCGAGTAGAAGCGAGTCCGGCCCGATCGCGAACGGGAACAGCGTCGCGACCAGGAGGAAGAAAATGAGGGGCAGAAACAGCGCGCCGCCCGCTGCGGCCCGGCGCAGCTCCCGCAGCACCAACGCGATCACAGCGCCACCGCCTTCGCCCCGTCGAGCCCGAGCGGCTGGTGCGAGGCGGCGAGGATCGCGCCGCCGCCACCGCGGTGGGCCGCCATCGCCGCGGTCAGACGGTCCAGCCCCTCCGCGTCGAGCCCGTTGGCCGGCTCGTCGAGCAGCCAGAGCGGCGCTTCGCCCGAGACCAATCGGGCGAGGGCGGCGCGCTTGCGCTGGCCGGTCGAGAGGATGCGGACCGGGACGTCGGCGAGGTGCGCGATGCCCATCGCCTGCATGCCGGGCGACGGCGAGACGCCGTCGATCCGCGCCCAGAAAGCGAGCGCGCGGCCGAGCGTCAGCTTTGGATCCAGCGCGGGCTTCTCGTCCGCGAATCCGGCCCGGACGCTGCGGACGACCTCGCCCGCACCGGCGCCAAGCAGGCCGGCCGCGAGCCGGAGCAGGCTCGACTTGCCGGCGCCGTTCGGCCCTGTGACGACCGCGGCCTCGCCGGGCGCGAGCTCCAGGTCGAGCCCCTCGAACAGCAAACGCCCCCCGCGCACGCAGGCGACCCTCCTGAAGGCGAGCAGCGGTGCGGCCACGGTCACCCGGCTTGGTCTTCGATCGCGTGCATGTCGGCGTCGGAGAAGCCGAAATGGTGGCCGACTTCGTGGACGATGACGTGGACGATGAGGTCCTCCAGCGCGACGCCGGACTCGGCCCATTCGTCGAGCAGAGGCCGGCGGTAGAGGTGGATCATCGCCGGCAGCTCGCCCGAATGCGTCGAGGAGCGCTCGCCGATCGGCCGGCCGGTATAGAGGCCGGTGAGGTCGAACGGGTCTTCGAGCCCGAGCTGGTCGAGCACCTCGTCCTCGGCGAAATCGTCGACCCTGAGCACGACGCCGTCGAGATGGCGGCGGAACGCCTCGGGCATCCGCGCGATCGCCGCATCGGCGAGCCGCTCGATCTCGGCCGTATCGGGCGCGAAGGTTTGACGCCGGTCCACCGCCAGCGACATAAAGGGCCGGGGGCGAAGGAGGAAGCCATGGGCGCGATGGACGCCGCGGAACGGGAGGCGGCGCTCGCCGCGCTCCCCGGCTGGACCTATGACGAGGCGTCGCGGGCAATCCGCCGCTCCTTCCGCTTCCGCGACTTCTCCGAAGCGTTCGGCTTCATGGCGCGGGTCGCCCTGGAGGCGGAGAAGGCCGACCACCATCCCGACTGGTCGAACAGCTGGAACAAGGTCGAGATCGCGCTGACCACCCACAGCGCCGGCGGCCTGACGGCGAAGGACGCGGCGCTCGCCGCGCGGATCGATGCTATTGCGGCGGGAACCCCCACGCATTAGGTCGCGCGTTCCAGAGCATGCGGAGCGGTGGCCGAGTGGTCGAAGGCGCTCGCCTGGAAAGTGAGTATACGCCAAAAGCGTATCGAGGGTTCGAATCCCTCCCGCTCCGCCACTTACAGTTCGCGCGCTGCGCTAAGCCATATCCGCAGCGCGCCGAGGTGGGTAGGCTGGCGGGCATTCATGCCCGCTCTCGTCGCCCTCTTCTTCGCCACCGCCTTGCTATACGCGACCGCCGGGTTCGGCGGCGGGTCGACCTATAATGCCCTCCTCGTGCTGGCCGGGGCCGATTATCGCGCCGTGCCGGTCGTTGCGCTCGCCTGCAACATCCTGGTCGTGACGGCGGGGAGCTGGCGCTTCGCGCGTTCCGGCCATGTCGACTGGGGGCGGATCTGGCCTTTGTTCGTCCTCTCGATCCCCTTCGCCTGGCTCGGGGGGCGGCTGGTCGTCGCGGAAACCGTGTTTGTCGGGCTGCTGGCCGCATCCCTGCTCGCCGCCGGGCTGCTGATGCTGTGGCAGCCTCGTTGGGAGAAGGAAGCGCCGACCGGTCCCCGCACCCGCTGGATCGAGCCGGTAGCCGGCGGCGCGCTGGGCTTCCTCGCCGGGATCGTCGGGATCGGCGGCGGCATCTTCCTCGCGCCTTTGCTCTACATGCTGCGCTGGGGGCCGCCCAAGGCGATCGCCGGGACCTGCGCCGTGTTCATCCTCGCCAATTCGCTGGCGGGCCTCGCGGGGCAGCTCGCCAAGGGCAGTGGCGGCGCGGCCGCCGAGGCGCTCGCGACCTTCTGGCCGCTGTTTCCGGCGGTGCTCGCCGGCGGGCTGATCGGCTCGACCCTCGGCAGTGGCCGGCTCGATTCCAAATATGTCCGCATCCTCACCGCCCTGCTCATTTTATATGTGGCGGTGAGGCTGGCGATCCGCTTCTATGGCGAGACGATGGGAGCCAGCGGATGATCGACCCCTATGGGCGGACGATAAATTACTTGCGCCTGTCGGTGACCGACCGCTGCGACCTTCGCTGCACCTATTGCATGCCCCGGCGCATGACCTTCCTGCCGCGCGCCGATCTGCTCGGCCTCGGCGAGCTCGACCGGCTTGCCGCGGCTTTCATCCGCAAGGGCGTCCGCAAGCTGCGGCTGACCGGCGGCGAGCCTCTCGTCCGCAAGGGCGTGATCGGCCTGGTCGGCAGCCTGTCGCGCTTCCTTCGCTCCGGCGAGCTCGACGAGCTGACGCTGACCACCAACGGCACCCGGCTGGCGGAGCATGCAGCCGATCTCGCGCGCTGCGGCGTCCGGCGGATCAACGTCTCGCTCGACAGCCTCGACCCCGCCACCTACGCCCGGATCACGCGCGGCGGGCGGCTCGAGCGGACCATCGACGGAATCGACGCCGCCCTCGCCGCCGGCCTCGAGGTCAAGATCAACGCGGTCGCGCTTCGCCACGACAATCTCGACGATCTCGTCGGCCTCGCCGAATGGGCGCATGCGCGGGGCGCCGCACTGACCGTGATCGAAGTGATGCCGATGGGATCGGTCGAGACGGAGCGGGTCGACCAGCATGTCCCGATGACCGAGGTTCGGGCGCGCTTCGAGCGGCGCTGGGCGCTCACCGACCTGGCCCGGCGCACCGGCGGGCCCGCCCGCTACGTGCGCACCGGCGAGGGCGGGACGATCGGCTTCATCACGCCGCTGAGCCGCAATTTCTGCGGCGGCTGCAACCGGGTGCGGGTCACCTGCACCGGCGAGATGTATCTGTGCCTGGGCCAGACCGCCCGGGCGGATCTCAGGGCGCCGCTCCGCGCTTCAACGGACGACGGGCCGCTCGACGCCGCGATCGACGAGGCGATCGGACGCAAGCCCAAGGGGCACGATTTCGACATTCGCGCCGGCCTGGCTCCGGCCGTCGAGCGACACATGTCCGCGACCGGGGGATAGGCGTTGCGCATCACCTTTTTCGGCCGCCTCAGGGACGCCGCGCCGGCCGGCCCGGTGCCGCCCGGCGTCCGCGATACCGGCGCGCTCCGGGCCTGGCTCGCGGCCGACCGTCCCGAGCTGCTCGATCCCTCGATCCGCATCGCCGTGAACGACGAGATCGTCCTCGGCGAGCGGCCGCTCGGCGGGGATGACGAAATCGCGTTCCTGCCGCCGATGAGCGGCGGATGATCGCGCTTCGGGCAGAGCCCTTCGATGCCGCCGCGCTCCTCGCGGACTTCACGGCGCGCGCGGCCGGCGCGGGCGCCATCGCCTCCTTTACGGGGCTGGTGCGCGGCGAGCATGAGGGGGCCGAAATCTCCGCGCTCGAGCTCGACCATCATCCGCGCCTCGCCGAAAAGGCGCTGGTCGGGATCGCGGCGGATGCGGTGGCACGCTTTCGCCTCATCGACGTCGCGATCGTCCACCGTCACGGCGCGCTGGCGCCGGGCGAGGCGATCGTGTTCGTCGCCGCCGCCGCTCCGCACCGCCGCGCCGCCTTCGAGGCCGTCGATTATGCGATGGACCGGCTGAAGACCGACGCGCCCTTCTGGAAGCGCGAACTGCGCAGCGACGGGGCTTATTGGCTGGAAGCGCGCGACAGCGACCATGCCGACCGGCGCCGCTGGGAGGCGGAAGCCCGGTGAGCGCGGCCTTCGCGCCCGTCCGCATCGCGGTGCTGACCGTGTCCGACACGCGGACGGAACAGACGGATACCTCCGGCGGCTATCTGGCCGACGCGATCGAGGCCGCGAGCCATGTGCTCGCGGGGCGCGCCACCGTGCCGGACGACGAGGCGCAAATCCGCGCCGCCGTCGCGGCATGGATCGACGATCCCGCAGTGGACGTCGTGATCTCGACCGGCGGCACGGGCCTTACCGGCCGCGACGTGACTCCCGAGGCCGTCGCGCCTTTGTTCGACAAGGTCATCGAGGGGTTCGCAATCATCTTCCACAAGGTCAGCTTCGAGTCGGTGGGCCTGTCGACGATCCAGTCGCGCGCCTGCGCGGGCGTGGCCAAAGGCACCTTCATCTTCTGCCTGCCCGGCTCGGGCGGGGCGGTGCGCGACGGCTGGGAGAAGGTGATCGCGCCCCAGCTCGACGCCCGCAGCCGGCCGTGCAATCTGGTCGAGATCATGCCGCGGCTGAGCGAGCGCTGATGGCCGACGATCTCACGCATTTCGGCGAAGACGGCCGCCCGCGCATGGTCGACGTCTCGGCAAAGCCCGAGACCGATCGCTTTGCAGCCGCGCGCGGCCTGGTGCGCATGGATGAGGCGACCCTCGCTTTGGTCCTGTCGGGGAGCGCCGCCAAGGGCGACGTCGCCCGCATTGCCGAGCTGGCCGGCACGATGGCGGCGAAGCGGACCGCCGACCTCATCCCGCTTTGCCATCCGCTGCCGCTGACCGCCGTCTCGGTCAGGGTGGAGCCCGAGCGGTCGCTGCCGGGCCTCGCCGTCACCGCCGAAGTCCGGACGACGGGCCGGACCGGCGTGGAGATGGAGGCGCTGACCGCCGTCTCGGTTGCCTGCCTCACCATCTACGACATGCTCAAATCCAAAGCGCGGGGCATGACGATCGAGCGGATCGAGCTCGTCGAGAAGAGCGGCGGCGCGCCGGGCGACTGGCGGCGGGAGTGAGCCTGCTCTCGCTAGACGAGGCGCGCGCCCTGCTGCTCGCTGGCGTGGCGCCGGTCGATGTCGAGACCCTGCCTCTGGCCGAGTGCGGGGGGCGAACTATCGCCGCCGACATCGTCGCCGCCCGGGACCAGCCGCCCGATCCCGTCTCCGCGATGGACGGCTATGCCGTGCGGGCCGACGACGCGGTCGCGGGAGGGGTCCTGACGCTCATCGGCGACGCGCCGGCCGGGCAGCCCTTCGCGGGAGCCGTCGCGCCGGGCACGGCGGTGCGGATCGCGACCGGCGGCGTCGTGCCGGAGGGGGCGGACTGGATCGTGATCCAGGAGAGCGTCCAGTCGGACGGCGGGACGATCCGCATCGTGGAACCGCCAGGCGCAGCCGGTTACGTCCGGCCCGCCGGCTGCGACTTCCGGAAGGGACAAGTGCTGGCGGCCGCGGGAGAAGTGCTGACGCCGGCACGGCTCGGCCTCGCCGCCGCCGCCAATTTGGCCGAGCTTGCGGTCCGGCGCAGGCCGCGCGTCGCCATCTTTCCCTCGGGCGACGAGCTGCGAGAGCCGGGCTCGCCGCTAGCGCGCGGCCAGATCGTCAACTCGGCCGCCTGTGCGTTGGCCGAGCTGGTCACGGCCTGGGGCGGCGTCGCGATCCGGCACCCGATCCTCTCCGACGACCGGAACCGTTGCGCGGAGCAGATGAGCGGTGCGGGGCTCGACGCCGACATCATCCTGCCTCTGGGCGGCGCCTCGGTCGGAGAGCGCGACGTGCTCCGGCCGGTTTTGCAGAACTTCGGCGCGCGGACGATCTTCGAGCGGATCGCGGTGCAGCCCGGCAAGCCCTGCTGGCACGCGCGCTTCGGCGACGGGCGGCTGGTGCTCGGTCTGCCCGGGAATCCCGCCTCGGCCTTCGTCTGCGCGCACCTGCTGCTCAAACCGCTGATCGGCGCGCTGCTGGGCCGTGCCGGGCCCGATGCATTCGTCCGCGCTGCGCTGACCCGCGCCATGCCCGAGGGCGCCGGCCGCGAGGTCTACTGGCGCGCCCGGCTCAGCGCCGACGAAGGCGGACGCCTCGAGGTCACGCCCGACGAGCGCCAGGATTCGAGCCTGCAGACGCCGCTGGCCGCCGCCAACGCCCTGATCCGCCGCCTCCCCGACGCGCCGCCGGCAGTGAGGGGCGACCTCGCCGAGGTGCTGCTCATCGGCGCACTTTAGTGCCGCGCAGATATGTCGCGGCGACAGCCCGGTCGTCGCCCAGCACCTGCAAAGCGAAAATCCGGTCGTGCAGCGAGGCGCCGGCGCAGCGGCGGGCGAGCAAGGGCGTGGCCGCCTCGTCAAGGACGACGAAATCGGCCTCCTGGCCGGGCAGCAGCGCTCCGACGCGGTCGGCGATGCCCATCACCCGGGCGCCGCCGGCGGTGGCGAAATGGAGGGCGCGGAAGGGGTCGAGGCTGGCGCCCCTCAGCTGGCAGGTCTTGTAGGCTTCGCCCAGCGTCGAAAGAATCGAGAGGCTCGTGCCGGCGCCGATATCGGTGCCGATCCCGATCGCGACGCCGTGGCGGTCGGCCGAAGCCAGGTCGAACAGGCCCGAGCCGAGGAAGGCGTTGCTGGTCGGGCAGAAAGCGATGCCCGAGCCCACCTCCGCCATCCGGGAAAGCGCCCGGTCGCTCATGTGGACGCAGTGGGCGAAGACCGAGCGCGGCCCGACCAGGCCGAAACGGTCGTAGACGTCGAGATAATCCGCGGCCTCCGGGAAGCGGTCGGCGACGAACGCGATCTCGCCCGGATTCTCGGAGAGGTGGGTGTGCATCAGCACGTCGGGGTGGGCGGCGACCAGCGCGCCGGCATCGGCGAGCTGCTCCTCGCTGGAGGTGGGCACGAAGCGCGGCGTGACGGCGTAGCCGAGGCGGCCCCGGCCGCGCCAGCGGGCGAGCAGCGCCTCGGTATCGGCGCGGCCGGAGGCGGTCGTGTCGCGCAGGCCCTCCGGCCCCAGATCCATCAGCACCTTGCCCGAGACGATCCGCATGTTCCGCTCGAGCGCGGCCTCGAAGAGGGCGTCGACCGAGCCGGCATGGACGGTGGCGAAGACGAGGGCGCTGGTGGTGCCGTGGCGAAGCAATTCGTCGAGGAAGAAGGCCGCCACCTCATCGGCGTGGGCGCGGTCGGCGAAGGCTTTTTCGGCGGGGAAGATGTGGCGCTCGAGCCATTGCATGAGCTGCTCGCCGTGCGAGGCGATGCGTCCGACCTGCGGATAATGGACATGGGCGTCGACGAAGCCGGGGACGATCAGGCCGCCCAGGCGCTCGGTGGGCCAGTCGGCGAACCTGTCGGCAAGACCGGCATAAGGGCCGCAGGCGAGGACGAGGCCGTCCTCGACGACGAGGAGGCCGTCCTCGAAATGGCGGACCGCCTCGGCGCCGGCGACGGCCGGATCGTCGGGAACGCTCAATATCTCGCCGCGGAAGGCCTTCACCCTGGGCTCCTCAGAGCGAGCAGCTGAGCGAGCGTGGCGATCGCGATCACGTCCGGCTCGCGGCCGCTGATTCCGGCCAGGCCGATCGGGCAGGTCAGGCGCGAGGAGTCGATGCCGTCGGCCGCAAGGCGCTTGAGGAAACGGGCTCGCTTGGTCTTCGAGCCGATCAGGCCGACGAAGCGCGCCCGGCCGCCGAGCGCCGCCGCGGCGAGGCGATAATCGAGCCCGTGATCGTGGGTCATGATGACGACCGCCGCATCGGCGGGCGCCCCGGCCGCACCGGTCACCATTTCCTCCTCCTCCGCGAGGACGACCCCCGGCGTCTCGGCCATCTCGGCTCGGCTGTCATACCAGGCGATATGGAGCGGCAGGCCGGCCGAGCGGGCGGCGATGGCGCGCCCGACATGGCCCGCCCCGAAGAGATAGACGGGAAGGGACTCGGTCTCGACGGGCTCGACGAAACGGGCGCCGGCCGTCGGGAGCGGGCCCCTCGCCCCGATCGCCTCCCGGGCGTCGCCATTGGCCGGCCTGCGCGCGACGCGGTCGGACAAGGTGACTTCGAACGGGCCTGCGCCCTCGGGTACGCTCTCCAGACGCTCGACGAGCAGCCGGACTCGGCCGCCGCAGCATTGGCCGAGCAGGGGCCCCAAAGGGTAATCCTGGGCTCGCCAGCTTCCCGGATCGAGAGCGAGGATCGAGCGCGCCTGTGCCATCGCCTGATGCTCGAGCCTGCCGCCGCCGATCGAGCCGGCGAGCCCCCCCTGAGTAACGACCATTCGCGCGCCCGCCCCGCGCGGGGCGGAGCCCTCGGTGGCGAGGATGGTGACGAGCGCGGCGGGACCCTGACCCAGCGCCTCGCGGGCCTGGCGGGTCCAGTCAGCCATCATTGCGGGACCTGAGCTCGTCGATCGCCGCGAGGAGCCGCTCCGGTGTGGCGGGGGCGTCGAGCCTCGGCAGCCCCTTGCCCGGCGCGGTGGCGGCGACGGCCTGGGTCAAAGCCGAGAAGACCGAGATGGCGAGCATCAAGGGCGGCTCGCCGACCGCCTTGGAGCGGTGGATGGTGGCCTCGACATTCTCGCCGCGCTCCCAGATCGCGATCTCCATCCGCGCCGGGCGGTCGTTGGCGGTCGGGATTTTGTAGGTCGACGGCGCGTGGGTAAGCAGGCGGCCGCGGTCGTCGTAGACCAGCTCCTCGGTGGTCAGCCAGCCCATGCCCTGGATGAAGCCGCCCTCGATCTGCCCGAGGTCGATCGCCGGGTTGAGCGAGCGCCCGACGTCGTGGAGGATGTCGACCGCGACCACCCTGTGCTCGCCGGTGAGGGTGTCGATCACGACCTCGCTCAGCGCTGCCCCATAAGCGAAATAGAGGAACGGGCGGCCGCTGTGCGCGGCGCGGTCGTAATGGATGTCCGGCGTCGCGTAGAAGCCGGTCGCGAGGAGCGGGATGCGCGCGAGATGCGCCCTGCGGCAAAGCTCGGCGAAGCTCCACTCCTCCGACCCTTTCTGGCCGGCGGCGAAGGTGTCGAGCCGTTCCTTGATGATCTCGGCGGCATTCTTCGCGGCCATGCCGTTGAGGTCCGAGCCCGACGAAGCGGCGGTCGCCGAAGTGTTGGGCACCTTGTCGGTGCGGGTCGCGCTGACCTTCACCGTGTCGACCGGGACGCCGAACACGTCCGCGACCACCTGGGCGACCTTGATCATCAGCCCCTGGCCCATCTCGGTGCCGCCATGGTTGAGGTGGATCGACCCGTCGGCATAGACCAGCACCAGCGCTCCGGCCTGGTTGAGATGGGTGGTGGTGAAGCTGATTCCGAACTTTACGGGCGTGAGCGCGAGCCCCTTCTTGAGCACCTTGTGGGACGCGTTGAACGCGTCCACTTCGGCCCGCCGCGCTTCATAGCCTGCCCGTTCGGCGAGCTCGGCAATCAGCTCCGGCGCGACATTGTCCTCGACCTTCATGTGATAGGGCGTCACGTCGCGGCCGTGGCCGTAGAGATTGGCCCGGCGCACTTCGAGCGGATCGAGCCCGAGATGAGCCGCGATCACATCCATCACCCGCTCGATCGCCATCATCCCCTGCGGCCCTCCAAAGCCGCGGAAGGCGGTGTTCGAGACGGTATGGGTCTTCAGCCGCTGGGAGACGATCTCGACCGCGGGGAAGTAATAGCAATTGTCGGCGTGGAACATGGCGCGGTCGTTGATCGCCGGCGAGAGATCGACCGTGGCGCCGCAGCGCGACGCGAGCGTGATCCGGATCGCCTCGATCCGCCCGTCCCTGTCGAAGCCGACATCGTACTCCGCGGTGAAATCGTGCCTCTTGCCGGTCGAGTTCATGTCGTCGTCGCGGTCGGCGCGGAATTTGGCGGGGCGGCCCGTCTTCGCCGCGACCAGGGCGCAGGCGACCGCGAAGGCCGCCGCCTGGGTTTCCTTGCCGCCGAAGGCGCCGCCCATGCGGCGGACTTCGACGGCGATCTGCGCATGGCTGCGCCCGAGCATCCTGGCGACGAGATGCTGGATCTCGCTCGGATGCTGGGTCGAGCTGATGACGTGGAGCTGCCCCTGCTCGCCCGGGATGGCGAGCGCGGCCTGCCCTTCCAGGTAGAAATGCTCCTGACCGCCCATTTCGAGATGGCCGGTTAGGCGGTGCGGGGCGGCGGCAAGGCCGGCGTCGGCATCGCCGCGGGCCATGACCTGAGTCGCTTCGATCTCGGACCCGGCGGCCTTCGCGTCGGCGATCGTCACCAATGCGGGGCGCGGCTCGACCGCGACCTTGCCGAGCCGGGCGGCGCGGCGGGCGGCGCGCGTGCTCGTCGCGGCGACGAGGAAGAGCGGCTGGCCCGGATAGAGGATTTCCCCGTCGGCAAGCAGCCTGTCGTCGTGGACCACCGGCCCGACATTGTTCTCACCGGGAATGTCGGCGGCGGTGTAGACGGCGACCACCCCGGGCGCCGCCCGCACGGCCTCGAGGTCCAGCGAGACAAGATCGGCGTGCCCTTCCTCGGCATGGCCGAAGGCGAGATGGAGCACGCCCGGAGGCTCGGGCAGATCGTCGACATAGGCCGCGGCGCCCGCCACATGGAGGTCGGCGCTGTCGTGCGGCAGCGGCTGGTGGACGGCTCCCTCAGCCATCGAGCACGCTGACGGGCTCGTGCTGCTCGGCCCAGATGCGGCGCAGCAGGTTGGCGGCGGCCCTGCGGCGATAGGCTGCGGAGCCGCGCAGGTCGTCCAGCGGCTGGTAATCCTCGGCGAGCGCCTGGGCCGCTGCCTCGACGGTGGCCTCGCTCCACGCCTGCCCGGCGAGCGCGGCTTCGCAGGCCGGCGCGCGGGCGGGAATGCCGGCCATGCCGCCGAAGGCGATGCGGGCCTCGGTGACGCTGCCGTCCTCGATGCGAAGCGCGAAGGCGCCGCAGACTCCCGAAATGTCGCTGTCGAAGCGCTTCGAAAGCTTGACGACGCGGTAGAGCATGTCGCCCGGCGGGCGGGGAATGCGGATGCTCTCGACGAACTCGCCGGGCGCGCGATCCTGCTTGCCGTAGCTCAAAAAGAAATCCTTGAGTGCGACGGTGCGGCGCTCAGGTCCTCGCCGCAGCGTCAGCTCCGCGCCGAGGGCGATCAGGGCCGGGGGCATGTCGCCGATCGGCGATGCGTTGGCGATGTTGCCGCCGATCGTGCCGGCGTTGCGGACCTGGACTCCCCCGATCCGGCGGACCAGCTCGCCGAGATCCGGATGCAGCCGCGCCAGCGCTTCGCGCGCCTCGGAGTAACGGACGGCGGCTCCGAGCGTGAGCGCGTCGTCTTCCTCCTCGATCTGCCTGAGGTCGGCGATGTCGCCGATGAAGACGGTTTGGCCGAGGTCGCGATGCTGCTTGGTGACCCACAGGCCGACGTCGGTGGCGCCGGCGACGATGCGGGTGTCGGGGTTGGCGAGGAGGAGGTCGGCCAGCTCCTCGGCGGTGGCCGGATGCCCGTAAGCGGGCCGCAACGCCCGGAGCGCCTCGACGGTGGCCTCGTCATCCTCGGCCGCCACCGGTACGGCTTCGCCCGCGGCGAGGATGGGGCCGTAGCCGGTGCAGCGGCACAGATTGCCGGCGATGACGTCGCCCACCGGGGCGCCGACGGTCCCCGCCGCGCCAATGCTGCGGCCGTAGAGCGACATGACGAAGCCGGGCGTGCAGAAGCCGCATTGCGAGCCGTGCCGCTCGACCATCTCGCGCTGGACCGGGTGCGTGCCCCTGAGGCTTTCGACCGTCCTCAGCGCCTTGCTGTCGAGCATCGGCAAAAAGAGGATGCAGGCATTGACCGCGCGCCATGCGACCGCGTCCCCCGCCAGCTCGCCGAGCAATACGGTGCAGGCGCCGCAATCGCCCTCGGCGCAGCCTTCCTTGGTGCCGGTGCGGCGCAGCGCGTAGCGAAGATAGTCGAGCACGGTGCCCGTGGGATCGACGTCCTCGACCTCGATCACATCGCCGTCGAGGAGGAAGCGGATCATCGCGGCGCCCCCGCCGCGATCCACGCGCCCAGCGTCTGCCGCTCGGCCGGAGTCATGCGGGTGGGATTTCCCAGCGGCATCACCTGGGTATCGACGGCGACCGCCTTGATCCGCGCCGACGCGGCCCGGACATGCTCCCAGCTGTCGAGCGCGACGCCGCGCGGTGGGCGCGGCACGTTGTGGCAGCCGGTGCAATGGGTGGCGAGGATCGGCGCGATCTGCGCGTAAGTGGCGACGCCGCCAGCGGCCGCAGGCGCGGCGGCGCCGCCTTTCTCCAGCGTGACATAGGTGACGGTGGCGAGCGCCAGCGCCGTCGCCACGAGGATGGTCCAGCCGGTCGGCCGCCCGCGGCCGCGCAGGTTGAAGACGTGGCGGATCGCGACCCCGGTGAGCCCGAGCAAGGCGAGCACCAGCCATGGCCGCTCGGCGCCGTAGGTCATTGGGTAATGGGGGCTGATCATGATGAACAGCACCGGCAGGGTCATGTAATTGTTGTGCAGCGAGCGCTGCTTGGCGGCCGCGCCGAGCGCCGGATCGGGGGTGCGCCCGGCGATCAGGTCCGCGACGACCTTGCGCTGGTTCGGAATGATGATGAGGAAGACGTTGGCGACCATGACCGTCCCAATGATCGCGCCGACGTGCAGATAGGCCGCGCGCGAGTTGAACAGGCCGTCCAGTAAGGACGCCGCAAGCAGCAGCGCCACGAACCAGAAGATTCCGAGCGCGAGGTTGTTGGCCCCCACCGGCGAGCGGCACAGCCCGTCATAGACCAGCCAGCCGAGCGCGATCGCCGCGAGCCCGATCGCGATCGCCGCGCTTGGGCTCAGATTCGCCTTGGTCGGATCGATCAGGAAGCTCTGCGCGCCGACATAATAGATCAGGACCAGCAGGGAGAAGCCGCTGATCCAGGTGAAATAGGCCTCCCATTTGAACCAGTGCAGCCGTTCCGGCATCGCCGCCGGCGCGACCTGGTATTTCTGGTTGTGGTAGAAGCCGCCGCCATGGACCGACCATAATTCGCCCGAGGCGTCGCCTTCGGCGGGCTTGGTCAGGTGATTGTCGAGCCAGACGAAATAGAAGGACGATCCGATCCAGGCGATGCCCGTGATCAGGTGCAGCCACCTTAGCGCCAGGTTCAGCCATTCCCCGTAGTCGACGCTCACTGCTCAGCTGCCCCGGTAGGTCGAGTAAGCGAAAGGCGAGACGAGCAAAGGCACATGATAATGGCCGCCGCCCGCCGCGACTCCGAAATCCACGACCACCTCGTCGAGGAACGGCGGATCGGGCAAATCGACGCCGAGACCGCGGAAATAGTCCGCCACGCCAAAGCGGATCGTGTAGCGACCGGGCGCGAGCGCGTCCTGCAGCAGATCGGGGCAGCGGCCGTCGCCGTTGGTCGCGCCCCGCGCGATCTCGCCGTCCGGTCCGCCGAGCGCCACTCTCATGCCTGCCGCCGGCCGGCCGTGCATCGTGTCGAGTACATGGGTGGAGAGCGTGCTCATGCCATGTCCTTAGAGCAGGACGCGGTTAGATTGAATCACAAACCCCGCTCATCCTGAGTAGCCGGTGCGCTTGTCGAACCGGCGAATCGAAGGACGCACATATTTCGAGCCGGTCCTTCGATACGGGCCTTCGCCAAGCTCAGTCCCTACTCAGGATGAGCGGGTAAGAGACTCTCATCCTCCAGGCGCAGCCGGACGATCTCGCCGATCTGCTCCAGCGCGGTCGCGATCTCGGCATCGCGGTCGTTGGCGAGGCGGCGTTCCATCGCGGCGAGGATGCCCGCTTTGTCGGTCAGGCGCACGCAGATGATGAACGGAAAGCCGAATTTGTCGCGATAGGCCGCGTTGAGCGCGTGGAAGCGGTCATACTCATCCTGCGGCAGCCGGTCGAGCCGGGCGCTGGCCTGCTCGGCCGCGCTCGCTTCGGTGAGGCGCCCGTCGACCGCTGCCTTGCCGGCGAGCTCGGGGTGGGCGCGGATCAGGGCGAGCTGCTCCTCGGGCGAGGAGTCGCGGACGACGGCCATCAGATCGGAATACCGGTCGCCGGAGGACGGACGGGCATCGGCGCGCTCCTCCACCCAGG
>DASVVP010000125.1:0-41150 GCA_036386495.1 Allosphingosinicella sp. | reverse complement strand
GGGTGCCTCGCCGCCGCAGAGCACCGACGCGCCCTCGCTCCTGCCCGATTCGATGTAGGAGAGGACGCGCTCCTGCTGCTCGTCCGAGACGAGCGGGCCCATCATCGTATCGGGCGCCAGGCTCGGGCCGATCTTCAAATTGGCGGCGTTGGCGGCGACCGCTTCCAAGAGGCTGTCGAACACGTCCTTGTGGGCGAACAGGCGCGAGCCGGCGATGCACACCTGCCCCGAATTCATGAAGATGGAGGTCGCGGCGCCGCGCGCGGTCCGGGCGACGTCGACGTCGGCCAGCACGATCACCGGCGACTTGCCGCCGAGCTCGAGCGTCACCCGCTTGAGCGTGTCGGCGGCGTTCCTTGTGATGAGCTTGCCGACCGCGGTCGAGCCGGTGAAGGCGACCTTGTCGACGTCGGGGTGGCGGACCATGCGGTCGCCGGCGGTCTCGCCGAGGCCGGTGACGACGTTGATCACCCCGGCGGGGAAGCCCGCTTCGGCGACCAGGTCGGCGAGGCGGAGCGCGGTCAGCGGCGTCTGCTCGGCGGGCTTGAGGACGACGGTGCAGCCGGCGGCGAGCGCGGGCGCGATCTTCTGCACGGCCATCATCAAGGGGAAGTTCCAGGGCACGATCTGGGCGCAGACGCCGACCGGCTCGCGGCGGACGTAAGCGTGGATCGCGCCCGAGGGGAAGGCGGCGGGATCGATATGCTCGCCCGAAAGCTTGGTCGCCCAGCCGGCGGCGTAGCGCAGGGTCGCGACGCAGGTCGGCAGATCGTAGCCCTGGCTGGCCGCGCGGGGCTTGCCGTTGTCGATCGATTCCAGCTCGGCGAGATCGGCGAGGTTCCCCTCGATGAGGTCGGCGAGCCTGTCCATCAGCCGGGCGCGGCGCATCGGCGGCAGGCCGGTCCAGCGGCCGTCGTCGAAGGCGCGGCGGGCGGCGGCGACGGCGCGGTCGACGTCGGCATCGGAGGCGTCGGCGATGCGCGCGATCTCCTTGCCGTTCGAGGGGTCGAAGACGGCGATCGTCTTGTCGTGGCTGGAGGCGACCCACGCGCCGTCGATGAACAGAGCGGGCGCGCGCGCCAGCGCCTCCTGCGCGGCCTCGGAATAAGCGGGTTGCGCCGCGATGCGGGTCATCTCGTTCATGGGGAAATCCTCCTGGAGGGGCGCTTATACCAAGTCCTCATTCCGGCGAAGGCCCGGAAAACAGGGACAGTATACATTTTAGCCGCCGGGAGACGCATTCACGGCCGGCCGGCGCGCGCTAAAATGTATACTGTCCCTGTTTTCTAAGCGAGCATCTTGCGTGCCGTCTCGACGGTGCGCTCGGATTGCTCCGCGCGGGGCGGAGCGTTGACGCCGCGCTGGACGGCGGGGCGCTGCTCGATCGCGGCCAGCCAGCGCTGGAGGTGTTCCAGCCCCTCGACCGACACGCCCGGCCATTCGTGGATCCGGACCCAGGCGAAATTGGCGATGTCCGCGATCGAATAGTCGCCTGCGAGCCATTCATGGTGCGCCAGGTGGCCGTCGAGCACCTCGAACAGGCGGCGGCTCTCGCGCCGGTAGCGGTCGATCGCGGCGGGAATCTGCTCCGGGAAATAGCGGGTGAAGACGTTGGCCTGACCCATCATCGGGCCGACCCCGCCCATCTGGAACATCAGCCACTGGACGACGCGGCTGCGGCCCTTCTCGTCTGCCGGGATCAGGCGGCCCGCGCGTTCGGCGAGATAGAGCATGATCGCGCCCGATTCGAACACGGCGAAGTCCTCATTGTCCCGGTCGACGATGGCCGGGATGCGGCCGTTCGGGTTGATCGCGAGGAACGAGGGCTCCTTCTGCTGCCCCGCGCCGAGGTCGAGGACATGGAGCGCGTAAGGGATTTCCAGCTCCTCGAGGGTGATCGAGGCCTTGTAGCCGTTGGGCGTCGGCGCGGTGTAGAGATCGATCATCAAGTGGCTCCTGTCTGGGACCGCTATGTCGGGTTTCGGTTGCGGGGTGCAACCCTTCGCCCGTTCGTCGCTTTTCTCCCGTCCATGACCGGCGACATCGACATTCTCGCGTACGGCGACAGCCTCATCGCCGGCTACGGCCTCGCCCGCGACCGGGGCTTCGCGCCGCAGCTCGAGGCGGCTCTGCGCGAGCGCGGGGTTCCGGCGAACGTGATCAACGCCGGAATCTCGGGCGACACGGTCGCGGCAGGCTGGGCGCGGCTGCCGCGGACGATCGAGCGGCTGGAGCGCAGGCCCGGGCTCGCCATCGTCGGCCTCGGCGGCAACGACATGCTTCGGCTGGTGCCGCCACGGATGACGCGTGACGGGCTGGATTCGATTCTGGAGGAGCTTACAGCCCGCGAGATCCCGGTGCTGATTGCCGGCATGTACGCCGCGCCCTTCCTCAGCCGCCAGTACCAGGCCGAGTTCAACGCCATCTACCCGGAGCTGGCGCGCAGGTTCGGTGCCGCGCTCTATCCCTTCTTCCTCGCCGGCGTGGCGGGCGTGCCGCGCCTCAACCTGTTCGACCGCGTCCACCCCAACGAGAAGGGCATCGCGCGGATGGTGGAGGGGATATTGCCCTACGTGCTGCGCGCCCTCCCGGAGGGAGGTCAGAAGCCCAGCACGATCTCGCCGCCGAAGTTGAGGCCGATGCGCCCGTCCCTGACCCAGCGCACGAAGGCGTGCATCGGGCTGTAGCCGTCGAAGCGGATGACGACGCTCTCGCCCAGCCGCGGCGCGATGACGCTCTCGATCATCGTGCCGCGCGAGGAGAGGTTGACGACGGCGACCTGATGCTCGGTGCCGCGAAAGAAGAGGGTGGCGCTTTCGACGAGGTCTTCGCGGCGCGGCTCGGAGCGCTGGTCGATGACCCGCGGCGCCGTCCTCGTGACCAGGGCGCCGAGCCCGAATGCCTGTGGCCGCATGCCTGCCTCCGCGGCGGAGCATGCGGGACAAGCCGTTACCGAATCTTTACTGCCGCGGCGGATTGCCGGCGGGGCGGCCCTGCTCCCAGAAATAAGGCTGCCGGCGGCGGTCGCCGGTGACCTCCTCGTTGAGCGTCCGCGCGTCGTAGAGCCGGCCGTTCAGCATCACATGGGTGATATGGTCGGAGTTGCGGATATCCTCGAGCGGATTGGCTTCGAGGACGACCAGATCGGCCAGATAGCCCGGGCGGATCTGGCCGAGGTCGCGGAAGCCGTAGACCGTCGCCGGGGTCGCAGTCGCCGCGCGCAGCGCCTCGAGCGGAGTCCAGCCGCCGCGGACGAACGACCACAATTCCCAGTGCGCGGCGAGCCCCTGCTGCTGGCCGTGGCCGCCGGCGCTGACCGGCACGCCGCGCCGGGCGAGCGCGTGCGCCTCGCGGGCGTTGACCTGGTCGACGAACTGGTCGGGCGGCGCGGTGGTGGAGCGCACCCGTTCGGCGAGCTCCGCGGGCGGCACGTAGCGGGTGAGCAAAGGATGCTCCCAGACCCGGGTCGCCTGCGCCCAGTAGGGATCGCCGGCGAGGCCGCCATAAGTGACGACGAGGGTCGGCGTGTAGCCGACGCGGGTCTGGGCGAAGAAGCTGCGCACGTCCTCGTAGAGCCGGGCCTGCGGGACATTGTGCTCGAGCGTCGTGTTGCCGTCCTGGATGATGGTCATGTCCATCCCGAACAGGGACCCGCCCTCGGCGACCACGATCATGTTCTCGGCCCGGGCGGCGGCCACGACCTGCTGGCGCTGGTTGCGCCGCGGCTGGTTGTAGTTCTTGATCGAGTGCGCCCCCTGCGAACGCAGCCGACGGACATGGGCGAGCGCATCCTCGTAGCTGTCGATCTGCGCGTAGGAGCCGGGGCTGCGGGCGCCGTAGACGATCTCGCCGGATGAGAAGGTGCGCGGGGCGAGGATCAGGCCGGCGCGCTGCATCTCCGCCGCCGGGAAGATCTCGCTCGCCGTCGACGACGGGTCGTGGACGGTGGTGACGCCGAGGGCGAGATGGGCGTGGGCCGACCAGTTTTGCTGCGGGATGACCTCGTCCTCGCCCTGCGCGCCGTGGGCGTGGCCGTCGATCAGGCCCGGGATGATGGTGCGGCCGGAGACGTCGACGGTCCGCGCGCCGGCGGGGACGGCGACCTCGCCGCGGCGGCCGACCGCGCTGATGCGGTTGCCGTCGATCAGGATGACGCCGTCCTCGATGATCCCTCCGTCGGCGGCCGCCATCGTGACGATGCGCGCGCCGACCAGGGCGACCTGGCCCTGGGGCCGGTCGGCGCGTGTCGTGACTGCGAGCGAAACTCCGTTCCGCGGCGGCGCATAAGTGCCGCCGGGGCCGCTGCGGATCAGGTCGGACAGGCTCGCGCCGTAGAGAGTCGGGCCGAGGCTCCAGGCCAGGCGGCCGCCGGTCCAGTGGAAATATTGGCCTCCGTCCGCAGTGGCGCGGGTGACCGGGAGTTGGCTCCCGCGCGCGCCGACGTTGAGGGTGGCGGCGCCGGGCGAGAAAGGCATGACGAAGACGTTGTAATTCTCGCGAAAGGCGAGGGCGCGGCCGTCCGGTGCGACCTGATATTCGGTGGCGAGCTCGCCTTGGGCGTGGACGCGGCGGTCGGTGCCGTTCAGGTCGACGCTGACCAGCCGGTGCTTCTGCTCCTCGTTCACCTCCAGAAAGACCCGGTCGTTGGCCGCGCCGAACTGGGGATTGCTGCCGCTGCCGACCAGCCGCGTTGCGGCGCCTCCGGCCGCGGGCACGCGGAAAATGCCGCGGTGCGCGGTCCAGCGATCGGAGGTCAGGTAGCCGCCCTCGCCGGCCTCGAACACGATGGTCTGGCCGTCCGGTGAAAAGCGCGGCCGGCGGTAATGGCCCGGCGCGCTGGTGACGGTGCGCATGTTGGAGCCGTCGGCGCCGACCGTCCTGATCTCGCCGAGCCGCTGGTCGTTCCAGCTGACGAAGGCGATCGTCCGGCCATCGCGCGACCAGGTCGGGAAGAGCTGGAAATCGCCGTCGGCCGCCGTCAGCGGACGGGGCGCCGAATTGCCGGCCGTCTCGCGCACATAGAGGCGGCCGAGCGTCTCGAAGACGATCCGGCTGCCGTCCGGCGAGGTCGTCGCGAAGCGCGGCATCCGCGTGGTGAAGGTCTCCGGAGCCACCTCCACCTGCGGCCGCGGCGGATCGATCACCTCGCGCGTGTCGGACACCTGGAACGGGATTTCGGCGAGGCCCGAGCCGTCGACGCCGATCCGGCGGATGCGGCCGCCGGCCCAGAAGACGATGGTCCGGCTGTCGGGGAGCCAGTCCATCTGCGGATAGACGCCGTGGACCGCCCAGGTCTCCTGCAGGTCCTGGTCCATGTCGTCGTAGAGGCGCCGCTCCTCGCCGGAGCGCAGGTCCTTGACGAACAGCCGCGAGCGGCCGCCCTCGCGGCGGACGAAGGCGAGCCAGCGTCCGTCCGGCGACGGGTTCGGGCGGACCGCGCCGCCGGGGCCGCCGGCGACCTCGGTCCGCTCGCCCGTGCGCATGTCGTAACGCTCGATCGCGAACACTTCGAGGTTCGAGTTCTGCGCATATTCGAAGATCGGGCCGGGCGTCGTGTTGCGGCTGAAATAGATGGCCGAGCCGTCGGGCGCGAAGACCGGCTCGCCGAGCTCCTTCTGGTGCTGCGGGCTCGGCCTGGTGACCAGCGGCACGCCGCCGCCGGCGCCGCTGACATGGTAGAGCCAGATCTCGCCCGTGCCCAATGAGCGCTGGGTCGTGAAGTGCTTGCGCGCGGCGATATACTGGCCGTCGGGCGACCAGGTCGGGCCGTTCAGCAGCTCGAACGTCTCGCGCGTGACGGCGCGGCGGTTCTGCCCGTCCGCGTCCATCACCCAGATATTGTCGCCGCCGCCGCGGTCCGAGGTGAAGGCGATCTGCCGGCCGTCGGGCGAGAAGCGCGGCTGGCTTTCGAACGGGAGACCCTCCGAGATGCGGGTGGCGCGGCCGCCCGAGATGGGCAGGGTATAAATGTCGCCGAGCAGGTCGAAGGCGACGGTGCGGCCGTCGGGGCTGACATCGAGGTTCATCCAGGTGCCCTCGCTGACGTCGATCCGCACCTCGCGGCGCGGCAGCGGGGGGTTGGCGACGTCCCAGGCCTGCGGCTCCGCCTGCCGCGCGCCCCCGTCGCGCCGCTGCGCCTGCGCCGGCCCGGCGAAAGCGGCGGTGGAGAGAAGGAGCAGGGCGAAGGCGGCGATGCCTTTGGTCATCGGCAGGACTTTCGGCTGAAGGGGGACGGACGCGGAGGGTGCAACATCGAGGGGAGCAGTGCAAGGCGAGGCGAGGGCGCTAACCTGCTTTAGCGGACGGCCTGAATCTGTCTGATCTACTTTAGCCGGGGAAGTTTCGACTGGAACCTCAGCAGCTTCGACTCCGTTCGTTGCTCGACCGTCACCTTCCGGCGGTCCCGAACAGGGGTAATGAATGGCGTCGCGGCAGGCTCCGCTGGAGCTTTGGGGAGGCGTGGAGTGCACGATCGTCCGGCTGGGCGACGGGTATCGGGACCAGAGCAAGGAGACGGGTCACCATCAGCGCAAGGAAGACATCGACCTGATCGCCGGGCTCGGCGTCAAGGCGGTGCGCTATCCGATCCTCTGGGAAGCGGTCGCGCCCGATCGCCCCGACCGGCTCGATTTCTCCTGGCAGGACGAACGGCTCGAGATGCTGCGCGAGCGCGGCATCGAAGTGATCGGCGGGCTGCTCCACCACGGCTCCGGGCCGCTTTACACCAGCCTCCTCGATCCGGATTTCCCCGCAAGGCTCGCCGATTACGCCGCGCGCGTCGCCGAGCGCTACCCCTGGATAAAGCGCTGGACTCCGGTCAACGAGCCGCTCACCACCGCGCGTTTCTCCGGCCTATACGGCCACTGGTACCCCCACGGCCGCGATTACCCCACCTTCCTCAAATGCCTCGTCGGCGAGTGCCGCGGCACGCTCGAGGCGATGAAGGCGATCCGCGCCCGCATCCCGGGCGCCGAGCTGCTCCAGACCGAGGATCTCGGCAAGACCTTCTCGACCGCGCCGCTGCGCTACCAGGCGCAGCACGAGAATGAGCGCCGCTGGCTCAGCCTCGACCTGCTCTGCGGGCGCGTCACCAAGGCCCACAATTGGCACAACATCCTGTTCGGCGCCGGCATCGGCTGGGCGGAGATCGAAGCCTTTGAAAGCGGCGACGGGACCCCGGACCTCCTGGGCATCAACCACTATCTCACCAGCGAACGCTTCCTCGATCATCGCCTCCATCTCTATCCCGGCCACGAAGTCGGCGGGAATCGCCGGGACACCTATGTCGACGCCGAGGCGGTGCGGGTGAAGAGGCTGGAGGACGATACCGGCTTCGCGCCGCGGCTGCGCGAGGCGTGGGAGCGCTACCGCATCCCGATGGCGATCACCGAAGTCCATCACGGCTGCCACCGCGACGAGCAATTGCGCTGGTTCGCCGAGGTCTGGAAGGCGGCGGGCGCGCTGCGCGAGGAGGGGGTGGACCTGCGCGCGGTGACGATGTGGTCGACCTTCGGCAATGTCGACTGGCGCTTCCTGTTGACCGAGAAGCGGGGCTTCTACGACACCGGCGCGTACGACGTGCGCGGCGGAACGCCGCGGCCGACGGTCATCGCCAAGGCGGCCAAGGCCTACGGCCATGGCGAGGATTTCGACCATCCCGTTCTCGACTCGCCGGGCTGGTGGCGCCGGCCGCCGCGCCTCTATCCCTGGAACGGGCGCTGCAAGCCGATGGAATGGGGCGGCCGCAAGCTTGTGATCACGGGCGCGACCGGCACGCTCGGCAATGCCTTTGCCAGAGTCTGCGAGGACCGCGCGCTGCCATTCTGCCTGACGAGCCGATCGGAGCTCGACATTTGCGACGCGGACTCGATCGAAGCCGCGCTGGCGCAGGAGCCCTGGGCGGTGATCAACACGGCCGGCTTCGTCCGCGTCGCCGACGCCGAACGCGAGCGCGATTCCTGTTTCGCCTGGAACGCGGAAGGGCCCGAGAAGTTCGCCCGCGCCTGTGCCGCGCGGGGAATCCCCGTGGTCACCTTCTCCTCCGACCTGGTCTTCGACGGCAGCCTCGGCCGGCCCTATGACGAGGACGATCCTGTCAGTCCGGCCGGCGTCTATGGCGAATCCAAGGCCGAAGCGGAGCGGCGGGTGCTCGGGGCGCACGACAATGCCCTCGTCATCCGCACCAGCGCCTTCTTCGGGCCGTGGGACCGTTTCAATTTCGCATGGGCCGTGCTCTCCGCGCTGGCCTCGGGCGAGAGCTTCGGCGCCTGCAGCCGCACCCGCGTGTCGCCGACCTTCGTCCCCGATCTCTGCCATGCCACGCTCGACCTGCTCGTGGACGGCGAGAAGGGCCTCTGGCACCTCGCCAACCAGGGCGACGTCAGCTGGCACGAATTCGCTTGCCGCATCGCCGAAGCCGCCGGCTTCGACCCCGGCGCGATCATCGCCGAGGACGGCGCGCGCGAGGCGGCCACCGTCCTCACCAGCCGCAGGGGCGTCATGCTGCGCGGCCTCGACGAGGCGATCGCCGATTTTGCCCGCGACGTCTCCGGCGCGCTCGAGGGGGAAGCGCAGATCGCCGCGGAATAGGCGTCAGTGCGGCTCTTGCCGGTCGGCGCCGCGGCGGGCGCGCAGCGAGCGCATGGCGAGGCGGATCTCGTAAAGGAACAGGACCAGCCCGACGATCAGGAAGAGCATCGTTACGATGAACAGCACCGCGACGATCTGGCCGAAGGCGAATTCGGTGAGGTCAGCGACGAACAGCAAGGCGACGACCAGGCAGACGAACAGGGCGCTCGCCGTGCACGCGCTGATCGCCTGGTTGACGACCCGCATCCGCCGCTCGAGCAATGCGATCTCGCAGAGCGCCCGCCCCCGCGCCGCCTCGTTGTAGGAGGCGAGCTCCGCCTCGAGTGCGCGGGCGCGGTCGACGACGCGGGCAAGGCGCTGCGCCAGGACATTGAGGATCGCGCCGACGCCCGCGAGCAGGAACACCGGCGCGATCGCGAGCTGGATGAGGTGCGCGATCTGGGTGACGGGAATCGCTTGGTCCATCGCCGGGGTCTAGGCGGGTCGGCCACGGCGCGGAAGCCGTCTCAGGGGTCCTGCTCGGCTTCGTCGGGGAGGAAGAACAGCGCGAGGAACTTGAAGCCCGCACGGAAGACCAGCGCTGCGCCTGCCCCGGCAAGAACGAAGCTCAGCGCGAGCCGCCCTCCGTCCGGATCGTTGAGCAACCCCGTCTCGTCCGGAAGGATGCCGGCCCGCATCGTCATGAATACACCGAGCGCGAACAGGGCTCCGGCCGCGGCCCAGACGCTTCGCATTCGCGCATATGCATGGCTGCTGCCGAGCCTCCACAGCCCTGCACCGATCAGCGCGGCGGCGGGAGTCACCGCGGGTGCGACTCCGAGCGTGGCGCCGATGCTGAACATTGCAATCACGGGCAGGAGCAGGAAGGCGCCAAGCACCGCATGCACCACCCCGCCGTCGTCCGAGAGGCTCAGCGCCATCACGATCCACCCGGCGAGGACGGCGGCACAGAAGGTCGCCACGCCGGCCGCGGCAAGGCTGATCAGCGCGAGGCGCACATATCGGCTCATCGGGTGAATTGGACGAGGTCCCAGAGGTTGCCGTAGAGGTCTTCGAACACCGCCACATTGCCGTAAGGCGCCTGCTTCGGCGCGCGGACGAAGCGAATGCCGGCGGCGGTCATTGCCGCGAAGTCGCGGTCGAAATCGTCGGTCTCGAGAAACAGGAAAACGCGACCGCCGGCCTGATTTCCGATGAAGGCGGCCTGTTCCGGCGTCGCGGCGCGGGCGAGGAGCACCGCCGTCCCGGAGGAACCGGGCGGGGCGACCAGCACCCAGCGTTTGTCCTGCTCGGGCTGATGCTCGTCGGCGAGGAGGGTGAAGCCCAGCTTTTCGGTGAAGAAGGCGATCGCTTCGTCATAATCCCTCACGACGAGGGCGACATGGGCGATCGACCGGCGCATGTCGCGAGCCTATCGGCTGCGCCGCGCCGGGGGAAGGCTCAGGCGTCCGGCGCCATGAAGGCGGCGACGAGATAGGCGAGGATCGTCAGCGGGCCGAGGACGAGCAGGCTGAGCACCGTCGCCACGCGGACCAGCGTCACGTCGACGTCGAAGGCGCGGGCGAAGCCGGAGCAGACGCCCATCAGCTTGCGGTTCGGGCGGTCGAGAGCGTAGCGGGTCATGATCGGGGTTCCTGGTCGGACGGAGTGTGTGAAGGATTGGCGGCCGGAGCCGGGCGTTCAGGCAAACTGAACGACCGGTCCGATCGCGGCGGAGACGAACAGAGCGCTGGTCGCGAGGGCCGCGACGAGCGAGACGGCGAGCTGCTGGGCGGTGGCGAAGGTCATTTTCTTTCTCCCTGAACCGGCCGGCGGATGATCCGACGGCCATGCCAGCAGGTCAGCACAGTGCGTGCCAAATTGCACAAACGGCAGAAAACCGCGGATTCTGCGGCCCTCTCGCTTTTGCGCCGGAAAGCGCAGTGCCAATCTCCGGGAGAAATTCCCAACATTCGGCGATGCCTTGTCGGCATTGCGCGGACCGCGCGCGCAACCTAGCTAGGCCCGGCACGAAGGAGATTTCCAATGGCGGACGGTCCGATGAAATGCCCGGTGGACGGCACGACGCTGGTCATGAGCGAGCGGCAGAGTATCGAAATCGATTATTGCCCGACCTGCCGCGGCGTCTGGCTGGATCGCGGCGAGCTCGACAAGATCCTCGAGCGCAGCGCCGCCGAGGCCCCGCCGCCGATGGCGGAGGCGCCCCGCGCTGCGCAGCCGCCGCAGCCGCCGTATCCGCCGCAGGCGCCGTACCCGCCGCAGCAACATTATGGCGATCCCTATTCGGACCGCGGCCGCGACTATGGCCACCACCGTCCGCACAAGCGCCGCAAGAGCTTCCTCGAGGAGCTGTTCGACTAGGCCGCGCACCGGCCGCGCAAATATTGTTCGCGCCGACGCACGATCCTTGGCGCTTTGCGGTGAGTTCCTGACCCGCGCTCCGCTAAAATAGGAAAGATGCGCCCGTTGACGACGCTCCCGTTCGATATAGGCTCCTCGTTACGGGGGTGAGAGAGTCGCGGGGGGTGCCTGCGCCGCTGACGTCTCCGGCCGCAACGCGCCCGCGGGACCGTGCAAGAGGCGCCGCCAGGGGGACCCCGATGGCCCGCACCGTCAGCTCGAGCGCACAGGAAATTCGCGACCCGGATCTTCGCGACATGGACCGGACCGTCCTGAAGGAGATCGCGCAGGCGGCGGTCGACGTCGAGCTGTTCACGATCCCGCTCTACATGACGAGCCTTTATTCGATCGAGGGCTGGCACCCGATCACCGGCCGCAACAGCCAGCTCTACCAGGGGCGGATCTGGCCCGGCGCCAAATCCTCGGCCGAGCCGAAGACCGACAACGAGCGCGCCTTCAACATCGTCTTTTCGGTGTTCATCCAGGAGATGCTCCACCTCCAGATGGCAGCGAACATGGCCTCGGTGGTGGGCGTCCATCCCGATTTCGAGCGGCTCCAGGACGGCGAATATGGCTGGCCCTGCTACGGCCCGAACAACACGGTTATCCCGCACATCATCGACCTCAAGGACACCAAGAGCAGCGCCGATCTCAAGGTGAATGTCGGCCCGCTCGACGAGGAGCGGATTCGCCTTTTCCTCGCGATCGAGGCGCCCGAAAAGGTCGCGCAGGACGACATTCCGGAAGCGAACAAAGGCAAATATTTCCCGAAGGCGCCGTTCGCCGACTGGTATCCGGCCCAGGGCCTGCCGCTGTTCGGCACGATCGGCTGGATGTACCAATGCTATTACGACTATCTGAACCTCAAATATGAAGACGGCGTCTCGATGTGGGATGCAATCTGGGCCGACATCCAGGCGGGTCCCGCACCGGTGCAGAACGACCTCTTCAACGCGGTGAGCGGCGGCCACCCGATGCGCGAGTTCATGGGCTTCAACACGGTCGTGGCGACCACCTATCCCGACATCGCCCTCAGCCAGATGGTAGCGATGATGGACGCGATCACCGATCAGGGCGAGGGAAGCGTCCTCGAGAAGCACGTCCAGCTGCTGACCGCGGTGGAGCCCATCTACTGCCCCGACGACGACGCGCTCCGCTCCGATTATCCCAGCTATGATGACAAGGGCGCGCTGATCCCCTCGGCCGACGCGGCCGCCCGTTTCGGCAATGACAGCGCCGACCATTATGAGCGCTTCACCGAGGTCAAGGCGATGATCGACGCCAAATCGATCACCACTTGGGACCGCAAGGGCGCGCCGCGCGTCTTCACCGCCGACGAGCTTCAGACGGCCGACTGGGCGACCAATCCTTACAAGGACAATATGCCCGCCCCGGATGCCGTGGCGGACGCGCTGACCCGGATGAGCGCCGACGCCGCGAACAGCCGCAAGGTGCTCAGCGAGGCGGTGGTCGGCGCGATCGCCGGGGTGACGACGGTGCTCGGCGACTATTGGAATCCGCAGGGGACCGCGCCCCTCTTTCCCTATCCCTCGATGGTCGGCTCGGGCGACCGGATGGCGATCGCCTGGGCGGTGCTGGGCGCATGCCCGGACTTGCGCAAAGGCGTCGGCACGCCGGCCAAGAACGTGCTGCGCCACGCCTGCCAGGGGCTGGCCTTCGAGAGCGCGGGCGGCAACAGCTGCGCGGATCCGAAGATCTTCCACTCCTGCAAGGGCTCGAACAATTGCCACGCCCAGGGCGGCTGCGGCTTCGTCCAGCTGGTGACGGGCGGCGGCAATTGCAGCTCCAGCGGCGGCGGCGGCTCCGGCGGGGGCGGAAGCAATTGCAGCTCCAACGGCTGCAGCTCGAGCGCGCTCAGCCTGCGCGCTTTCGGCGGCCTGTGCGGTGGCCCGCCGCCCCCGCCGACCCCGTCCGGTGGCCCGCTCTACTCGGCGCCGAGCGACAATAAGTGCAAGGGCTTCGGTGGCTGCGCCGTGCCGATCTCGGCATCGCAGCTTTATCCGACCCAGGGGACGATGCAGATCTTCGCCTTCGACACGATCGACGGCAAGATCACCTCCGCGCCGATTGGAACGTTGGACTACAAGATCGGCGACGCGGTCGCGGACATCGCCTACGCCGCCTTCGCCAAGGCGGTGGCGGCGAACCACAAGCAGCCCAAGCCGCAGCCGCCGGCCAACGACCTGCGCCTCGTCTTTCCGCCCTCGACCTGATGGCGGTCCCTCGCCTCGGACTGCCCCACCTCGGCGACGGGGTGGGGCTGCGCGACCCGCATTTCGCGCATCTGATGCGCACGCCTCCGGACGATTGGGGCGTCGACTGGTTCGAGATCGTCAGCGAGAATTTCATCGGCCATCACGGCTACGCCTCGGCCGTGCTCGATCGAGTGGCGGCGCACCGGCCGGTGGTGATGCACGGCGTGTCGCTGTCGATCGGCTCGGCGGAGCCGCTCGACGAGGACTATCTCGGCGCCATCGCGGGCCTTGCCGAGAGGGTGAAGCCGGCCTGGATCTCGGACCATCTCTGCTGGACCGGGATCGGCGGCCACAACACGCACGATCTTCTGCCGATGCCGCTGACCGAGGCCAGCCTCGCTCACGTCGTCGACCGCATCCGCCGCGTCCAGGACCGCCTCGGGCGGCCCCTGATCCTCGAGAATCCAAGCTCCTATCTCCGCTTCCGCACCGACCAGATGCCGGAATGGGAGTATATCGCGCGGATGGCCGAGGCGGCCGATTGCGGGCTGCTGCTCGACGTCAACAATGTCTGGGTGAGCGCGATGAACCACGGCTTCGACCCGGAAGCCTATATCGAGGCGATCCCGGCCGAGCGCGTCGTCCAGATCCATCTCGCCGGCCCGACCGACTGCGGCACCCACTTCATGGACACGCACGACAAGCCCGTGCGCGACGAGGTCTGGCCGCTCTACGCGCTGGCGCAGGAGCGGACCGGCGGTGTTTCGACGCTGCTCGAATGGGACGCGGACATCCCGCTTTGGGAGGACATGCTGGCCGAGCTCGCCAAGGCGAAGGCGGCGCGCGCCGCGCCGGTGCTGCGGGTCGCCGCCTGTGGCTGAGCTCTCCGAAATCCAGGGCTGGATGCAGCGGGCGGTCTTCGCCGGCGGTGCGCTCGGGGATTTCGCCGACTCCCTTGTCGCCGGCGACGCGCGGCTGGGCTCTGCGGATCGGGTCGCCATCTATGCGAGGGGCTATCGCGCGCGCCTGCTGGAATGCCTGCGCGGGGAATATCCCGCGCTCCGCCGCCTCGCCGGCGACACCGCCTTCGACCTGTTCGCCGCCGACTATATCGCGACCCATCCGCCGCGTCGGCCGAGCCTCTACGACTTTGGGGCCGGCTTCGCCGATCACCTCGCGGAGCGGGCGCCTGCCGAGGCGCGAGGATCGCCGCTCGCCATGCCCGCGCAGCTCGCCCGGCTGGAACGGGCGCGGGCCGAGGTGTCGCGCGCACGCTCGGATGCGGTGCCGCCGGCCGCCGGCGAGCCGCTGCGCATTCCGGAGACGGTGCGGCTGCTGCGCCTGGATTTCGACTTCGCGCCCTTGATCCACGCGGTGGAGCGCGACGCGCCCTCCGCCGTGCCCGCCGTTACGGAAACGCGTGTCGCGGTGACGAGGGTCGGGTGGCGCGTGCGGCTCCTGACGCTGGCGGAGTGGCAGATGAACTTCCTCGAAGCGTTGCCCGGGGCTGTTGCCGACGATCTCGCGGCGGCGTGGCTTCCTGCGGCGGGTCGGCTGGGACTCGTCGTGGCCGCCTAGCGCGGGCGCTTGTCGAGGTAGAGAAAGCCGGTGTCGAACTCGCCGACTTTCTGGAGGCGCGGCCAGTCGTGGATCGTGACCTGGCCGCCGCGGAACGTGACCAGGCGGTCGTCGCGCAGCTGCTTCAGCATCCGGTTGACGTGGACCGAGGTGAGGCCGGTCGCGTCGCCGAGGTCGAGCTGGGTGATCGGCAGCGCGAAGTTCCCATCCTCGGCGAGGCCCACCAGCTCCAGCCGCACCCGCAGCTCGCAGAGCAGATGGGCAAGCCGCGACAGTGCCGGGCGCCGGCCCACCGACAGGATCTTTTCGCGCTGGATCGCCGAATCGATCAGCGTCGAGAACCAGAGGAGGCGGGTGAGGTGCGGCTCTTCCTCGGTGATCCGCCGCACCGCGTCATGCGGCACAAGCGCGACGCGGGTGCGGGTCAGTGCGCCGACATTGTGCTCCAGCCGCTTGAGCAGGAAGCCGTGAAGGTCGGTGAAGTCGCCGGCGACGTGGATCTCTTGGATCTGCCGCTGCCCGTCGCTCAGATCCTTGAAGCGGGCGACCAGCCCCTCGACGATCAGCATGCTCTGGCTGAGCGGGGCGCCGGCGCGGACCATGGTCCGGCCGGCCTGGAATTCCTCGGTGCCGGAGACCGCGTCGCGCAGCACCTGCTCCTCGCGCTCGGAGACCTCGTCGCGGACGCGCAGCTTGAGAAGCAGCCGTTGAACAAGATCGGTTTCAGCGGCCACTGCGGTTCCTTCGGCCCATGTCGCCACGCTGGAGCGCGCCTGACCGCGTTTCCCTCATCTTCGCCGGCGCTCGCATCAGAGCGCCGTATAGCACGGGTGCCTCCGCGTCACGAAGCCTTCAGCCGGCGACCACGGTGCCGCCATTGGGGTGCAGCACCTGGCCGGACATGTAGCTCGAATCCTCGCATGCCAGGAACAGGAAGGAGGGGGCGACCTCGTTGGGCTGGCCCGGGCGGCCCATCGGCACGTCCTTGCCGAAATCCTTGATCTTCTCCGGCGGCGAGCCTCCAAACGGGTTGAGCGGAGTCCAGATCGGCCCCGGCGCCACCGCGTTCACGCGGATCCCGTCCTCGACCAGATTCTCGCTCAGCGAGCGGGTGAAGGCGGTGATCGCGCCCTTGGTCGAGGCGTAATCGAGCAATTGCGCCGATCCTTTGTACATGGTGACAGAGGTGCAGTTGATGATCGCCGAGCCCCTCTTCAGGTGCGGCCGGGCCGCCTGGACCATGTAGAAATAGCCGAAGATGTTGGTCTGGAAGGTGCGCTTCAGCTGCTCCTCGGTGATGTCGCGAATGTCCTCGTCCGGATGCTGCTCGGCAGCGTTGTTGACGAGGATGTCGAGCCGGCCGAGCTTTTCGACCGCCTCGGCGACTGCGCGCTCGCAAAAGTCCTTGTCGCCGACATCGCCGGCGACGGTGATCGCGCGGCGGCCCTCGGCCTCGACGATCCGCTTGGTCTCGGCGGCATCGTCATGCTCGCAGAGGTAGAGGATGGCGATATCGGCGCCCTCGCGGGCGAACAGGGCCGCGACGGCACGCCCGATGCCGCTGTCCGCGCCGGTAATCAGGGCGACCTTGCCGGCAAGGCGATCCGAGCCGGCATAGCGGGGCTGCCATTCGGGCTTGGGCTCGAGCGCGCTCTCGTGGCCGGGCAGCGCATCCTCGTGGATCATGTCGAGCGTTTCGGTGTCGCTCATCGGCTCACTCCTTCGCTGCGATCCCTGCGCCTTCCTCGCCGAACGCCTCGATCGTGCCCTGATTCTGGCTCTGCTCCTCGGGGATCTGGTTGGCGGGCTCCTTGCCGCCCTTCGCCTTCGCGTCGCGGCCGCGGGCGCCGTCGCCGGGATCCTCGGACATCTGGTTCTTCTGATTCTGGGTCATCTGCATGTCGTTCTTGCGGTGCTCGCTGACGGGCATGTTTGGTCTCCGTTCTAAATCAGGGTCGCAGGAGACAACCGCCGCGGCCGCGCCGCGTTCCGGACGATCAGCGGTCCCAGGCGCTCGGGCGGCGGTCGGGCTCGGGAAGGGTCACGTCCGCGGAGCGCAGGGACGCCGCGCGCGCACCCTGCTCCTGGCAGCGCGCGACGACGACCGGGAAATCGAGATTGGCGAAGCGGGCGAGCGCGCCTTCCGTGGCGGCCATGCAGGCCTCGCGGCTCTCATAGCGCGCATCGGCGACCTGCACGGGCTGGCACGGGGCTTCGCCTTCGCCGCAGCCGAGGATCGCGATCACGTACAATATCGACATTTCCGCCGCTCCTTGCCTTCCCTAAACCATTGATGACGAAGGCTGTTCCCCGGCTCCTCGCAGGCGGTTTGGCGCTCCCGCCCCGGCTCCCTATCTAGAAGCCGATGGAGTCCCCGCAATTCCGTAATGTCCCGGAGGGGTCCGGCGGCTGGCGCACGCTGCGACGGTTCCTGCCCTATCTCTGGCCGAAGGATGCGCCGGCGCTGCGCGCCCGCGTCGTCATCGCGGTGGTGCTCGTCCTGGCGGCCAAGGGCGTCTCGCTGTCCACCGGCTTCGTCTACAAGGCGGCGATCGACCGCATGTCGGCGGGCCTCACGGATGCTGCCGGCCTCGCCATCGCTCTGGTCGTCGCCTATGCCGGTGCGCGCTTCGCGGGCGTGTTCTTCGAGAATGTGCGGAACGCCATCTTCGAGCGGGTCGGGCTCGACGCGGCACGGCGCTTCGCCGACCAGGTCTTCCGCCATATCCACGCTTTGTCGCTGCGCTTCCACCTCGAGCGGCGGACCGGCGCGCTTACCAAGATCGTCGAGCGCGGCATCAAGAGCATCGATATGATGCTCTATTTCCTCCTGTTCAACATCGCTCCGACGGCGATCGAGCTCGCCGTCATCTGCGTCATCTTCGGCGTGAAATTCGGCCCCGGCCTTGTCGCCGCGACCTTGGTCATGGTCGTCGGCTACATCGCCTTCACCCGCTTCGTCACCGAATGGCGGGCAAAGCTGCAGAGGGAGATAAACGAGCTCGACAACGAGACCGTCGGACGGGCCGTCGATTCGCTGCTCAATTACGAGACGGTCAAATATTTCGGCGCCGAGGAGCGCGAGGCGCGGCGCTACGACGGCGCGCTGCGGGCGCTGAACGAGCGCGCGATCAGGAACGAGGCCTCGCTCGCCTGGCTCAATATCGGCCAGTCCTTCATCACCAATTTGATGATGGCCGGCGCGATGGGATACACCGTCTGGGGCTGGAGCCGCGGCGATTTCACCACCGGCGACGTCGTCCTCGTCAACACCCTGCTCGCCCAGCTCTTCCGCCCGCTCGACATGCTCGGCTGGGTCTATCGGACGATCCGCCAGGGGCTGGTCGACATGGAGCAGATGTTCGGCCTGCTCGACACGCCGGCCGAGATTGCCGACGTGCCGGGCGCGCCGGCGCTCCGGGTCGGCGCGGGCCATGTCCGCTTCGAGAACGTCGCCTTCGCCTACGATCCCGGGCGGCCGATCCTGAAGGGGATCGATATCGACGTACCGGCCGGCAAGACGGTGGCGGTGGTGGGACCCTCGGGGGCCGGGAAGTCGACCTTGTCGCGGCTGCTCTACCGCTTCTACGAGCCCCAGCAGGGCCGGATCACGATCGACGACCAGGACATTTCCGAGGTGAGGCAGGCGAGCCTGCGCGCCGCCATCGGCATCGTCCCGCAGGACACGGTGCTGTTCAACGACACGATCGGCTACAACATCGCCTACGGGCGGGAGGGCGCCGGCGCGGCCGAGATCGAGGCTGCGGCGCGCGGCGCGGCGATCCACGATTTCGTCCTCAGCCTGCCGGAGGGCTATGCGTCGATGGTCGGCGAGCGCGGTCTCAAGCTCTCGGGCGGCGAGAAGCAGCGCGTCGCCATCGCCCGCACCCTGCTCAAGGACCCGCCCATCCTCATCCTCGACGAGGCGACCAGCGCACTCGACAGCCGCACGGAGGCGGCGATCCAGGAGACGCTGAGCGGCGTCACCGCGCGCCGCACCGCCATCGTCATCGCCCATCGCCTTTCGACCGTGGTCGATGCCGACCAGATCGTCGTGCTCAGCGAGGGCCTGGTCGTCGAGCGCGGCACCCACGCAGAGCTGCTCGGCAGACGCGGCCTCTACGCCGAGATGTGGGCCCGCCAGCAGTCGGAGCGCGAGGAGGAACAGGCCCAGGCGGCGGAATGACGATGGCCGCCGGGTTGGTCGGCCGGGAGAAACGAGACGCCGGGCTCCCGCGAGGACTCGGGTCGCTCTCCCCCTCGAAGCCGCGGCCAGCCCGGCGCCCGCCATTGAAGCCATGGCATAGGCGGTCGGCTGCTGATAGCGTCAGCACATGCTCCCGATCCTGCCTTCCCTTGCTATCGTCTCCGCCCTGTCGCTCGCGCCGCCTGCCGCGGCTGAGCGGCAATCGGCCACCGTCACGCTCGAAGCCGGTGAATCGGTGGTCGTCACGCTCGACGATGGCGGCCGTCCGCACGAGACTGCGCGCGGTGCGGCGCCGCGGCTTTCGCGCTTTGAGGCAGCGGCCGTCTGGAACCTCACCAGGGGAGTCTATGGCGAGGCGGTCGGCCCCGAGTCGGCGCGCATCGTCGCCGGAGAGGACGGGGTTCCCGTGGCGCCGGCGATCGCGCCCGGCGCGGTACGGATCAAACTGGTCTCCCTCGGGCCAGACTCGACGCTGCTCGTCCTCGAGAACGGCTATGACCGCGGCCTCTCCTACCGCGCGACGATCGCCGCGCCGGGAGAAGCCGTCGCGACTGACGTATGCCAGGTCATGCCCCGCAGGT
Organism: Allosphingosinicella sp.; assembly: GCA_036386495.1. Lineage (GTDB taxonomy): Bacteria > Pseudomonadota > Alphaproteobacteria > Sphingomonadales > Sphingomonadaceae > Allosphingosinicella. The sequence continues at coordinate 21,579 of DASVVP010000125.1, read as the reverse complement.
TCAGCCTCGAGCACTGGCCGTACCGGATCACGCGGCTCGAATTGTCGGGCTTCAGGCTGGTGCCCTGGATCGAGGGCCAGGACCCGATCTGCGAATGAGCTTGTGTTCCATATCTGTTCTTAATATTGCGGTGCCATGCGAGTCGCGGCTGCTCTGGTCGACGCTTTCGGGCCGCCGGTGAGCGGTCCCCTCGACATCCTCCGCGCCACGTTCGGCTTCCAGGGCTTTCGCGGCGTGCAGGAGCAGGTGATCGGCCGGGTCATGGCCGGGAAGAATACGCTCGCCGTGATGCCGACCGGGGCAGGCAAGTCGCTCTGCTATCAGGTGCCGGCGCTCGCGCGTGAAGGGACCGCGCTGGTCATCTCGCCGCTCATCGCCCTGATGCACGACCAGATCAGGGCCGCGGATGCGTTCGGGCTCCGCGCCGCCTCGCTCACCTCCGCCGACGACAATCGCATCGAGACCGTTCGGCGGCTGAGGGCCGGCGAGCTCGATCTGCTCTACGTGGCGCCCGAGCGCGCGACGGGGGCGGGCTTCCGCGACCTGATCGCCGAGGTGCGGCTGGCCTTGGTCGCGATCGACGAAGCGCATTGCGTCTCCGAATGGGGTCACGATTTCCGGCCCGATTACCGGCTGCTGCGGCCTTTGCTCGACAGCCTCGGCGGCGTCCCGCGGCTGGCGCTGACCGCGACGGCCGACGACAGAACGCGCGCCGACATCCTCGTCCAGCTCGGCATCCCGGAGGACGGGCTCGTCCTCGCCGGCTTCGACCGTCCGAACATCCGCTACAATGTCCGCCCGCGCGACGGCGTCGGCGCGCAGCTCAAGGCCCTGCTCGACGAGCAGCCCGGCCCCGGCATCGTCTACGTGACGAGCCGCGACAAGGCCGAGACGCTGGCCGCGCAGCTGAGCGCCGGCGGGCGCCGCTGCCTTCCTTATCATGCCGGGCTCGATCCGCAGATCCGCGCCCGCAACCAGGCGGCGTTCGTCCGGTCCGAGGACATGGTGATGGTGGCGACGATCGCCTTCGGCATGGGCATCGACAAGCCGGACGTGCGCTTCGTCGCCCATGCCGGCCTGCCCAAGTCGATCGAGGCTTATTATCAGGAGACAGGGCGCGCCGGCCGCGACGGCGAGCCCGCCGAGGCCTGGCTGTTCTGGGGCGCCGCCGACTTCTCGCTCGCCCGGCGGCGGATCGAGACCGAGGTGCCCGAGGCGCGGCGTGCCGGCGAGCGCGAGCGGCTGAACGCGCTCGCCGCTCTGGTCGAGGCGGGGACGTGCCGCCGCGCGATCCTGCTGCGTCATTTCGGCGAGGCGCCGCCCGAGCGCTGCGGCAATTGCGACAATTGCCTCGCTCCGCCGGCAACGGTCGATGCCACCGAGGCCGCGCGCAAATTGCTCTCGGCGGCCTTCCGCACCGAGATGCGCTTCGGGATCCAGCATCTGACCGACGTCCTCGCCGGCAAGGAGACCGACAAGGTGCACGGCTTCGGCCACCACCGCCTTTCCGTATTCGGAATCGCGAACGAGGAGGAGCTGGCTTTGGTCAAGCCGGTGGCGCGGGCGCTGATGGCCCGCGACGCGCTGCGCGCCGACGAATATGGCGGCCTCTCCTTCGGCCCCGGTGCGCGCCCGATCCTGAAGGGGGAGGAACGGGTCGAGCTGGTGCTGCCGCCCAGGCGCGCCCGCCGCCGCCGCGCCCGCGACGGCGCGGACTATCCGGCCGACGATCCCTTGTTCGAGGCGCTGCGCGCCCGCCGGCGCGAGATCGCCGCCGCGGCCTCGCTGCCGCCCTACGTCATCTTCCACGATTCGACCTTGCGCGAGATGGCGGCGGCGAAACCGGCGAGCCTGAATGCGCTGAGCGAGGTCTCCGGCGTCGGCGCGGCCAAGCTCGAACGCTACGGCGCCGCCTTCGTCGAGGTCATCCGCGCGCACGAGGCCGCGGCATGAGGCTCCTGGCCGCACTCGCGCTTGTCGCCGTCTCGGGCTGCGCCACGCCGCCGCGGCCAATGACCGCCGCCGAGCTCGAAACCTACCCGGAGGCTCGGGGGATGCCCGCGGACGTGCAGGACTTCATGGCGCGCTGGCAGGCCTGTTCGCACTTCCTCGGCGAGCCGTCGGGAGACGAGGATCGCCGCCGCCAGATCGAGCGGGGCGTCCGCGCCGCATGCCCCGGCATCGACGCGCGCGCGCGCGCGGTGCGGCGCCGTCACGCGGGCGAGCCGGAGGTGCTGGCGCGGATCGCAGAGCTGGAGCCGCTCGGCCAGTGATACGCGCCCTCGATGACAAGACTTTGGTCGCGGCGAGGCAGGTCACGCCCGAGGACCTTCCCGCCATCGCCGCGGCCGGGGTGACGCTCGTCGTCAACAACCGTCCCGACGGCGAGGAGGCGGGGCAGCCCGCTTCCGCCGAGATCGAGGCGGCGGCGCGGGCGGCGGGGCTCGATTATCGCCGCATTCCGGTCGCCGGCGGCTTCAACATGGACGACGTGCTCGCCATGGCCGACGCGCTCGACGCAGCGGAGGGCAAGATGCTGGCCTTCTGCCGCACCGGCACCCGCTCCACCTTCCTCTGGGCGCTGGCGCGATCGGAGCGCGGGGAGCCGGCGGAGCGGATCGTCGCGGCCGCGGCCGCGGCCGGCTACGATCTCGCCCCGATCCGACCCTATCTCAATTGATGTCCTGGCGCCGGAAGGCGGTGAAGGCGCTGCCGACCATAAAGGCGATCCAGCCCGCGACCACCGCCAGCGAGGTGGTCCAGTGCATCGACACGATCCTGCCGCCGGGGAACTCCGCGCTGAGCGCCTTGGCCTCGCCGATCCATTCGAGCAGGTTGCCGAGATGATAGCCCGGCAGGGCATGGTAGAGCGGCCAGACGATCGCGGGGAAGCGCATGCTGAGGATCGGCCCGAAGGTGAACAGCAACTGCTCCACGCTGATCGCGACGATCGAGATGACGAGGGCGGCGATCGTCGATCGCGTGAGGATGGCGGCGAGGCTGGCATAGGCGACAGTCACCAGGAGCGGGGCGACGGCGGCCAGCGCCGCCTGGCCCTGCTCGCGGAAAAGGGCGGCGGCGGTGATCCCGGCCGGCAACGATCCCCGGTTGAGGACGCTGTCGGCCCAGATCCCTGCGGTCGAGATCAAAGCGGTCGCGACGAAGGCGAGAGCGAACAGGATCAGCACGGCGCCATATTTAGCGGCGAGCAAGGCGCCGCGGGAGCGGTGCGGCACGATCAGCTTCCAGGTGTTCCAGCCATATTCGCCGGCGAATATGACGGCGACGAAGGCGGCGATCATGAAGCGGCCGACGGAATTGCGCGGAATGTACCAGATCACCGCCGTATTCTCGAGCCACTCGGGCAGCGTCTGCGGCTCGCGCGGGTCCATGCCCGCCATGCCGATGCCGATCCCGATCAGGTAGATGGTGAGGAACGCGATCGGATAGAGCCAGACGAGGGACCAGGTCGCCTTGTGGCGGCGGACCTTCAGCAGCTCGGCGGAAAGCGCGTCAAGCATCCCCTGCCTCCTCCCGGGTGATCGAGAGGAACACCTCCTCCAGGTTGCGCTGCTCGGGCGTGAGCCGGAACAGGTCGGCGCCGGCGCCGACCAGCCGCCGCACCACCTCGGGTGCCTCGGCCCGCGCCGCGCGGACGATCAAAGCCTCGCCGTCGCGCTCGACCGCCCAGCGCGAGGCGAGCGCCGCCTCGGCGGCCTCCAGCGGGGATGCCTCGATACGAAGGCCGTCGTCCTGGCGGAGCAGGTCGGCGATGGTCGCCTCGCGGACGATCTCGCCCTTGCTGATGATCGCCACCCGGTCGCAGACCTGCTGGACCTCGTGGAGCAGGTGGCTGGAGAGGAACACGGTTTTGCCCTGCTCGACGGCGAGGTCGCGGATCAGCGCGCGCATCTCCTGGATGCCGGCGACGTCGAGGCCGTTTACCGGCTCGTCGAGGATCACGATCTCCGGGTCGTTGAGCAAAGCCGCGGCAACCCCGAGCCGCTGGCGCATGCCGGTCGAATAGCCTTTGACCTTGCGCTTCGCGTCTTTGGCGAGGCCGACCTGGTCGAGCAGGGCGTCGATCCGCCCGGCGCCGTCGCCTTGAGTCTTCGCCAGGACTTCGAGGTTGCGCCGGCCCGACAGGAAAGGATAGAAATTTCCCCCGTCGACGAGCGAGCCGACGCGCCGCAGCACCGCGGGCGAGCGGCGCAGATCCTCGCCGAACAACCGCACCTCGCCCGCGCTCGGCGAGATGAGGCCGATCAGCATGCGGATGGTGGTGCTCTTGCCGGCGCCGTTCGGTCCGAGGAAGCCGTAGACCTCGCCCGCCCCGACCGAGAGGGTGACGTCGCGCACCGCGCGCACCCCGCCGCCGCGCCGTCCATAGGTCTTGCTGAGGTTCGTCAGTTCGAGGACCGGTGCTTCATCCATAGGTGTATTACTGGCTTGATACACCTACTGTGTCAAGTCCTCGGCGAGGATCCGTGCCGCCTCGTCAGCATCCTCGTCGTCGACCATCACCCGGATCGGGATCAGGAAGCTCGCGCCTTCCATCGACGTGTTGAAGTCGAACAGGATCGCCGGGATGCCGTCGGCCTCGAGCCGCGACTTGGCGATGCCGGCCTCGAAGCTGTTGTAATAAGTGGCGACGGCGACGAGAGCCATTACCAGGGCACCACGTCGCCCGCCGCCAGCTCGTCGACGCGGGGCTTGCGACCGAGGATCGCGTTGCGGTGTGGGAAGCGGCCGAAACGGGCGATGACGTCGTGGTGCAGCCGCGCGTAGCGGAGCTGCTCGGGCTCGCCGAGCGCCGTGAACAGCAGCAACGAGCGCATCTGGTCCTTGGCATCCTCGCTGTGCTGGAACGGCATGTAGAGGAACTGGCGCCGCTCGGCGGCCATGCCGTCGTCAAAGCCGCGCTCGACCGCCCCCCTGGCGACGGCCAGAGCCAGCGGATCGGTCGAGAACTGGTCGGCATGGCCGCGGAACATGTTGCGGGGGAACTGGTCGAACAGGATCACAGCGGCGAGCGCATGGTCCGGTGCGTCGAGGAAATCCTCCGGCGGGCGCTCGCGCTGCTCCTCCCAAAGGTCGCGGAAGCGCCGGCCTATCTCCTGGTCGAGCGCGTCGTTCGCCCGCCACCATTCCTGCTCGCCGCGGGCGAACCAGAAGCCGAGCACGTCCCGGACCCAGGCCATCTCAGGCCGTGCCGCCGACCGTGAGCCCCTCGATCATCAGGGTCGGCTGACCCACTCCGGCGGGCACGGACTGGCCCGCCTTGCCGCAGATGCCGACGCCTTCGTCGAGCTCCATGTCGTTGCCGATCGCGGCGACCCTGGTCAGCACTGTCGGCCCGTGGCCGATCAGGGTCGCGCCCTTGATCGGCGCGCCGAGGCGGCCGTTCTCGATCCGGTAGGCCTCGGTGCAGGAGAAGACGAACTTGCCCGAGGTGATGTCGACCTGGCCGCCGCCGAAGCTCTTCGCGTAGATGCCGTTTCCGGCGCGGGCGAGGATGGCGGCGGGATCCTCCTTGCCGGCGAGCATGAAGGTGTTGGTCATGCGCGGCATCGGCGCGTGGGCGAAATTCTCGCGGCGGCCGTTGCCGGTGGGCTCGACGCCCATCAGCCGCGCATTCAGCCGGTCGTGGATATAGCCTTTGAGGATGCCGTCCTCGATCAGGACGTTGCAGCGCGTCGGCGTCCCCTCGTCGTCGATCGACAGCGAGCCGCGCCGCTCTCCCAACGAGCCGTCGTCGACGACCGTGACTCCGGGCGCCGCGACGCGGTCGCCGATCCGGCCGGAGAAGGCGGAGGTCCCCTTGCGGTTGAAGTCACCTTCGAGGCCGTGGCCGATCGCCTCGTGGAGCAGCACGCCGGGCCAGCCGGGCCCGAGCACGACCGTCATCTCGCCGGCCGGCGCCGCGACGGATTCGAGGTTCACCAGAGCCTGGGCGAGGGCGATGTCGATCGCCCGGTTCCACGTCGCCGGCTCGAACAGGCTGTCGTAGAGGCGCCGCCCGCCGAGACCGTGGAAGCCGGTCTCGCGCCGCCCGCTCTGCTCGACGACGATCTGGACGTTCATCCTGACCAGCGGGCGGACGTCGTGGGCGACGAAGCCGTCGGGCCGGACGATCTCGATCACGCTCCACGAGCCCGACAGCGTCACCGAGACCTGGGCGACCCTTGGGTCGCGGGCGCGGGCGGCGGCGTCGATCTCCTGGCAGAGCGCGACCTTGCGCGCGAACGGCACGAGGCTCAGCGGATCGGATTCGGTGTAGAGCGTCGCGTTGGTCCGCCGCGGCGGGGCTGCTTTGGCGGTCCGGGACGGATCGAGCACCGACATCGTCTCGGCGGCGCGGCGGATGGCGGCTTCGGAGAGCTCGTTGGCGTGGGCGAAGGCGGTGGTCTCGCCCGCCACTCCGCGGAGGCCGAAGCCGGCCTGGGTGTTGAAGTCCGCGGTCTTCAGCCGTCCGTCGTCGAAGGCGAAGCTCTCCGCGGCGGTATATTGCAGATAGAGTTCGCCGTCATCGCAGCCGCTCAGCGCTTCCGCCGTCAGCCGCCGCGCGGCGTCGGGATCGAGCCCGTCGGGACGGTAGAGGAAGCGGCGCGGATCGGCGGGAAGGGTCATGGGGGTCGATATAGGGGCCTGTGCCAGTCTCGTCATCCCCGCGAAGGCCGGGATCTCAGGGACAGTTCGCAGAAGCGATTATGCAGCGCTCCATCGGCGCCTGCGCTCTTCACCCCGCGGGATCCCGGCCTTCGCCGGGATGACGGGCCTGGCCAGCGCTCCCCGCCTCAGCCCTCGTCCGCTGCCCCGCCCTTCAGCACGAAGCGCTTGTCGCAATAGCCGCAGTCGACATAGCCGGTCTCGTCGATCTGCAGGTAGACGCGCGGGTGGCCGAGCGCGGGGTGGGTCTCGCTGGCGCCGTCGCAGGCGACGCGCGGCGTGGCGACGTAGCTGATTTCCGGCGTGAAGCGGTCGGTCTGCATGGCGCGCGCTTAGCGGAGCCTCGGGCGGCAGACAATCGCGGTGGGAGCGGTTAGGGTCCGTACTCACCACCCGCAACGGCCGTGACGGAGCGGATTTTGAGCCAGGGCGAGAAGCGAGGAGGGAGCGATGCTAACGCATCGTGACCGACGAGGGACGTGGCCCTGGCCCAAAAGCCGCCCGCCGCTTCGCGGTCGCCCGGAGAGGGCCGCCGGCCACGTCGCTTGCTTGCGCGTAGCCCCGCTACGCGACTGCGCTGCGCTCCTTGCCGGCGGACCTCTCCGGGCGATCCCGGCCATTGCGGGTGGTGAGTACGGACCCTAAGGCCCGCGCCATGAGCGAATCCGCGATCTCGATCCGCGACCTGGAAAAGACCTATGCAGGCGGCAAGCGCGCGCTCGACGGCGTCAGCATCGAGGTGCCGCGGGGACAGATTTTCGGCCTGCTCGGGCCGAACGGCGCCGGCAAGTCGACGCTGATCAACATCCTCGCCGGCCTCGTCAACAAGACCGGCGGCAGCGCGGAGATCTGGGGCTTCGACATCGATCGGCATCCGCGCAACGCCAAGGCCTCGATCGGCATCGTGCCGCAGGAGATATTGTTCGACCCCTTCTTCACGCCGGCCGAGACGCTCGAGATCCAGGCGGGCCTGTACGGCGTCCCCAAGGCACGGCGGCGCACCGCCGAGCTGCTCCGGGCCGTCCGGCTCGAGGACAAGGCCGACGCTTATTCGCGGACTCTCTCCGGCGGCATGAAGCGGCGGCTGCTGGTCGCCAAGGCGATGGTACATTCCCCGCCGATCCTGGTGCTCGACGAGCCAACCGCGGGCGTCGACGTCGAGCTGCGGCAACAGCTCTGGGACTATGTGCGGGAGTTGAACGGGCAGGGCGTCACCATCGTACTGACCACCCACTATCTCCAGGAAGCCGAGGAATTGTGCGACCGGATCGCGATCATCAACCACGGCCGCCTGATCGCCAACGAGACGACGCGGACGCTGGTCGGGATGGCGCAGGAGAAAGCCGTGGTGGTGACCGTCGACCGCGACATCGCGGCAGCGCCGGTCGCGCCCTGCTTCGACAAGATCGAGCTCACCGGCGAGCGCACGATCTCGATCACCTACCGCAAGGACCGCGTCAACGCCGGCGAGGTCCTCGCCGCGCTCCAGCGCGAAGGCCTCGGCATCGTCGACGTATCGACCCGCGATCCGGACCTTGAAGACGTGTTCCTCAACCTCACGCGGGCCGGCGCCGCGGACTGACGGGATCAGGGCGCGAGAAAGTCGCGCACCGCCACGGCCAGCCGCGCCGGCTGATCGAACATGATCATGTGGCCGCTGCCGTCGATGCGGACCAGCTCGCGGTTGCGCGCTCCCGCATAGGCCGCGGCGTAGGCGGCGTCGGTGCGGGCGCGGCTGCGTTCGTCGCGGTTGGCGTAGACCACCGTCAGCGGAGCCTGGATGCTCGATAGGTCGGCGGTGAGGTCGAGCGCGGCGAGCTCCTGCATGGCGCGGGCGACGATTTCGGGGTCGCTGCGGCCGTCGGTGCCGAACGAGCCGATCAGCGAGCCGACCAGCATCCGGCCCGCCGGCGTGGAGCCGAGCGCGCGCAGCCGGTCGGCCATCGCCCGGGCTCGTTCGGGCGAGGAGCCGACGAGTCCGCTCGGCTGCGGCAGCATGTCGACCACCATCAGCCGGCCGGCCAGCTCCGGCCGCCGTGCCGCCACCATCATCGCCAGCGTCCCGCCCATCGAATGGCCGATCAGAGCCGGCCGCCCCAGCCCGCGCGATTCGATGTAGCGGACGATCTCGTCGGCGAGCGGGGAGACGATGGCGCCCGACGCGTTGCCGCCGGGCGGGGCCCCGGCCATGCCGGCAACGTGGATCAGGTGATAGCGATAGCCCGGCACCGCGACCACCACGCCATTCCACACCTGCGGTCCGGCGGTCAGGCCAGGGATCAGAATCACGTCCGGCCCGCTGCCGCGGACGGTTGCCGTGAAGCGGGTGGGTGCGAAGGCGGGCTCGGCCAGCGCGACGGTGGGCAGGCAGCCGATTACAGCGGCCGCCGCCATTCCCGTCAGCAAATCTCTGCGTCGCATCGCACCCTGTTAGCGCGGCAGGTTTAACGGCGCCTGACCCGCCGGGCGGTTGTCTCGCCGCGAGATTGGGCTAAGTCGAGGCCATGCCTTCCTGCCACCTCTATCTCGTCGACGGCTCGAGCTATATCTTCCGCGCCTATCACCGGCTGCCGCCGCTCACCAACCGCCACGGCCTCAACGTCGGCGCGGTCTACGGCTATACGACGATGCTCTGGAAGCTCGCCGAGAGTCTGCACAAGGAGGAGGGCCCGACCCACCTCGCCGTCATATTCGACGCGGGCTCGCACACTTTCCGCAACGACATGTACGACCAGTATAAGGCGCAGCGCCCGCCTCCCCCGCCCGACCTCGTGCCCCAGTTCCCGCTGATCCGCGACGCCACCCGCGCTTTCTCCCTGCCCTGCATCGAGGAGGACGGGCTCGAGGCGGACGACATCATCGCCTGCTACGCCAAGGCCGCGCTCGAGCAGGACTGGAAGGTGACGATCGTCTCCTCGGACAAGGACCTGATGCAGCTCGTCGAGGACGGCCGGCTCGACCTCTACGACACGATGAACGACCGCCGCCTGGGCCGCGATTATGTCATCGAGAAGTTCGGCGTCCCGCCGGAAAAGCTCGGCGACGTGCTGGCTTTGATGGGCGACAGCGTCGACAACATCCCCGGCGTCCCCGGCATCGGGCCCAAGACCGCAGCCCAGCTGATCCAGGATTATGGCGACCTCGAAAGCGTCCTCGCCCACGCCGGGGAGATCAAGAAGCCGAAGCTCAAGCAGAACCTGATCGAGCATGCCGACGCCGCGCGGCTGTCGCGCGAGCTCGTCACCCTGGTCTGCGACGCGCCCCTGCCCGAGCCGCTCGATGCGCTGGAGATGAAGGGCATCCCCAAGGAGCCTTTGCGCGAATTCCTCGCCGATCAGGGCTTCCGTTCCCTGCTCGCCCGGCTCGACGGAACCTCGCAGGTCCAGGCGCCGTCCTCGACCGCGCCCTCGGCCCGGCCGGTGCAGGCCGAGGTGCGGCCCGAGCCGAAGATCGACCGCTCCGCCTACGAGACCGTGGTCAGCGAGGAGGCGCTCGACCGCTGGATCGCCCAGGCGCAAGCGAACGGGCTGGTCGCGGTCGACACCGAGACCGACGGCTATGACTGCGTCACCGCCAAGCTGGTCGGCATCAGCCTCGCCACCGAATGCGGCAAAGCCTGCTACGTCCCCCTCGAACATGGCGGCCACGACCTTTTGAACGAGCGGCCGGACCAGCTCGACGCCGAGCTGGCGCTGGCGAAGCTGAAGCCGCTGCTCGAGGATCCGGCCGTCCTCAAGATCGGCCACAATTTCAAGTTCGACTGGATCGTGTTCAACGTCCGCGGGATCAGCGTCGCGCCCGTGGATGACACGCTCGTGATGAGCTTCGACCTCGACGCCGGGGGGCTCAACAGTCACGCGATGGACGATCTGGCGGCCAAGCATCTCGACCACCAGTGCCTGACCTTCAAGGAGGTCTGCGGCACCGGGCAGAAGCAGATCAGCTTCGACAAGGTCCCGCTCGATCGCGCCACCGAATATGCCGCCGAGGACGCCGACGTGACGCTGCGGCTGTGGAAGCGCTTCCGCAACCGGCTCCCGCACGAGCGGGTGGCGCGGGTCTACGAGACGGTCGACCGGCCGCTGGTCGCGGTGGTGGCGCGGATGGAGCGCGAGGGCGTCAAGGTCGACCGCGAGGAGCTTTCGCGCCTCAGCCAGGAGTTCCAGACGCAGATCGCGGCGCTCGAGGAGCGAATCTGCGGCGAGGCCGGCTGCCAGTTCACCATCGGCTCGCCGCAGCAATTGGGGGACGTTTTGTTCAACCGGCTCGGCCTCAAGGGCGGCCGCAAGGGCAAGAGCGGCACCTGGTCGACCGACGTCAACGAGCTCGAGCGGCTGTCGCGAGAGGGCGTGCCGATCGCCAGCCTGGTGCTCGAATGGCGCCAGCTCTCCAAGCTCAAGTCGACCTATACCGATGCCCTGCAGCAGCAGATCAACCGCCGGACCGGCCGCGTCCACACCTGCTACTCGCTCTCGGGCGCGCAGACCGGCCGGCTCAGCTCGACGGACCCCAATCTCCAGAATATCCCGATCCGAACCGAAATCGGCCGCCGCATCCGCGACGCCTTCGTCGCCGAGCCCGGCCACGTCATGCTCTCGGCCGACTATTCGCAGATCGAGCTGCGGCTCGCCGCGCACATGGCCGACGTCCCGCAGCTGCGCGACGCCTTCGCGCGCGGCGAGGACATCCACGCGATGACCGCGCAGGAGCTGTTCGGCAGCGTCGACCGCGACACCCGCGCGTCGGCCAAGACGATCAACTTCGCCATCCTCTACGGCATCTCGCGCTGGGGCCTCGCCGGCCGCCTCTCGATCACCGCCGACGAGGCGCAGGCGATGATCGACCGCTATTTCGATCGCTTCCCCGGCATCCGCGATTATATCCACGCGACCCTGGAGGGCGTGCGCGAGACCGGCTTCACGACCACCTTGTTCGGGCGGAAGACGCACTTTCCGAGCATCCGCTCCAAGGTCCAGCACGAGCGCCAGGGCGCCGAGCGCGCGGCGATCAACGCGCCGATCCAGGGCACCAGCGCCGACATCATCAAGCGCGCGATGACGCGCATGTGCCCGGCGCTGGAGGCGGAGGGACTGGGCACCACCCGCATGCTGCTCCAGGTCCATGACGAGCTGGTTTTCGAAGTGCCCGAGGCGGACGCCGAGCGCGCCAGCGGAGTCATTCGCCGGGTGATGGAAAGCGCCGCCGAGCCGGCGATAAGGCTCAGCGTGCCCCTCGGCGTCGAGATCGGCACTGGCGCGAACTGGGGCGCGGCGCATTAGCGAGGGGGAGACAGGACGATGAAAAGAGCGATGCTTTCGGTGGCCGCGCTGGCGGCCGCCGCCATGGCGCCGGCGGCAGCCGCACAGGATCAGGGCGGCGTCCCTCCGACCTTCGCGCGGATCATCGCCAATGCGACGGTCGGGCGAGGCCCCGCCGCAGGGCAGGCGGATGCGCTCGTCTTTTTCGGCGGCAGCGGCGGCGACACGCGCGTCATCGGCATCGCGACGCTTGCGCCGGGCGATCCCTGGATCGACGCTCCCGAGCGCGCTGTCGCAGTCCTGCGCACCCGCGGTTCCACGCCCGGCGGGAACAGGGCGCCCGATCCCGCCGATATCGCTTACGTCCAGCGGACCGGCCTTACCGTCTTCCTCGCCGGCGAATGGCGCGATCCCGCTATAATCTGGGAAATTCGGCGGGAAGGCGACGGCGTTCGGGTGCGCGACATCGACCGACGCGGCCGCGGCGGGCGTTGGCGTCCGGCCGCGCAGTGACGCTCCGCGGCTGGTAAGGCATCGTGGCCGACCCCCCCGCCGACGACATTGCCGCGCTCGCCCGGGGCGGCCGGACCAACTTCTTCGGCTTCCTGATCCGGCTCGTCGCGCGCCTCCCCTTCCTGTTCATCGCGGGCCACTGGTACGGCGCCGAGATCCTGGGCCGCTTCGCTTACGCCGTGATCGTCATGGAGCTCGCCGCGCAGCTCGCGACGATGGGGCTGAAGCGCGGCCTCGCCCAGCAGCTCTCGACCACCGAAAAGCCGCATGTCTGCGTCGTCTGGGACGGTCTGCTCGCCGCCTTCATCGCCTCGGCGGTGGCGAGCGCGTTGCTGATGACCTTCCCGCAGGCGATGTTCCCGCGCGGCGACGTCCACGGCGCCGACTGGCTGCTGCCCCTGGTCATTTTCGGCATCGCCGGCGCGGACGTGGCGCTGGCGGCTCTCGCCTACCGCCACGACGTCGCCGCCACCGTCCAGGTTCGCGCCATCGTCGAGCCCTGGACGATCAGCATCGCGGCCGGGGCCATGATCTTCCTCTTTCCGCGCGACGGGCTGATCATCGCTTATGTCATCTCGGTCGTGGCCGGGCTGGTGGCGGCCATGTGGCGGCTCTTGTGGAGCTACGGCCGCCCCCATCACTGGAAGCCGAACCCGGCCGAGATCCTGTGGACGGCGCGGCGCAACATCCCGCTCGCCGGCGCGGACGCGATCGAATGGGGCTCGCGGCGGCTCGACATCGCCATCCTGGGCCTGTTCGTCTCCCCCGCGATGATCGGAACCTATTACGTCGCCCAGCAGGTCGCCTCGCTGCCGCAGAAATTGAAGACCAGCTTCGACCCCATCCTGGCCCCGGTGATTACCCAGAAGCTCGCCGAGGGCGACCGCAAGGCGGTCGCGAACCAGGTCCGCCAGGTCGGCTTCTGGATCATCGCCGCCCAGGCCGGCATCGCGCTCGCGCTCGGCATTCCCGGCGAGGCGCTGATGGGCCTGTTCGGGGACGAGGGCGCCTTCGTCAGCGGCACCGCGGCTCTGTGTTTCCTGCTCGCCGCCGAAGTGGTGGCGGCGACGGCGGTCGTCTCGGAATCGGCCCTGGTCTACGTGGCGCGCCACCGCAACCTGCTGATCTCGCTGCTGATGATCGGTGTGCAGGCGGCGCTGACCGTCGCCATCATCCTAGCGGTCGAGCTGCTGCCTCTGCCCGCCGAGCGGGTCGAGGGCTGGCAGGGGGCGGGCGCGGCGCTGTCGCTGATGCTGGCGCTGGGCCTCGCCTCGGTGCTCAAGGCGCGGCTGCTGTGCCGGCTGCTCGATGCGCCGGTCCAGGGCTGGCGCTGGTCGCTGATCTGGGCGACCGCGGCGGCGACCGTGGTCGGCTTCGTCGCCGTCCAGCTGCCGACATGGATCGAGCTCGGCATCGGCGCGCCGCTCATCCTTGCGACTTTCGGCGTCGTCGTCTGGTATCGCGGCTTCACCGAGGAAGACCGGGTGCTGTTCAGCAAGCCGGGGCCGGAAGCGCCGACCCTTCCGCCGCCGGGTACCGGGCCGACCGTGCCTTAGGGCGGAAAAACAGGGACAGTATACATTTAGGTTGCCCTGTCCCGGAGGAGACGGGCGGCGGGCGCTGCTAAATGTATACTGTCCCTGTTTTCGGGCTCAGTGGCGGAAGTGGCGCATGCCGGTGAAGACCATCGCCAGGCCTGCTTCGTCGGCGGCGGCGATCACCTCCTCGTCGCGGATCGAGCCGCCGGGCTGGATCACCGCCGTCGCTCCCGCCTCCACCGCGGCGAGCAGGCCGTCGGCGAAGGGGAAGAAGGCATCGGACGCGACCGCCGATCCGACCGTGCGCGGCTCGGCCCAGCCCGCTTTCTCCGCCGCGTCGCGCGCCTTCCAGGCGGCGATGCGGGCCGATTCGAGCCGGTTCATCTGGCCCGCGCCGATGCCGGCGGTGGCGCCGTCTTTGGCGTAGACGATGGCGTTCGACTTGACGTGCTTGGCGACCGTCCAGGCGAACAGGCAGTCGGCCAGCTCGCGCTCGGTGGGAGCGCGTCGGGTCACCACCTTGAGCTCATCGGGCGACACGCGGCCATCGTCGCGCGACTGGAGGAGATAGCCGCCGGCGATCGACTTCAGCGTCAGCCCGGGGCGGTGCGGGTCCGAGAGTGGACCTGTCAGGAGCAGCCGTAGATTTTTCTTCTTCGCGAAGACTGCACGGGCATCGTCGTCCGCCTCGGGCGCGATCACCACCTCGGTGAAGATGGCGGCGATCGCCTCGGCGGCGGCGCCGTCGAGCGGCGCGTTGACGGCGACGATGCCGCCGAACGCCGAGACCGGATCGCAGGCGAGCGCTTGCGCGTAGGCGGCGCGCAGGTCGGCGCCGACCGCCACCCCGCAGGGATTGGCGTGCTTGACGATGACGCAGGCCGGACCGGCGTCGCGCAGCTCGGCGATGAGCTCGAGCGCGGCGTCGGCGTCGTTGTAATTATTGTAGCTGAGCGCCTTGCCCTGGACCTGCTCCGCCTGGGCGATGCCGCGTCCCTGCGGCCCGGCGGGAAGATAGAGCGCGGCCTTCTGATGCGGGTTCTCCCCGTAGCGCAGCTCGGCGCCGCGGTTCATGACGATCGGCAGCGTGTCGGGGAACATGCGGCCCTGGTCTGCGAAGGCGAACCAGGAAGCGATCATCGCGTCATAGGTGGCCGTGGCGGCGAACGCCTTTGCCGCGAGCCTGCGGCGCAGGTCGAGCGAGGTCGCGCCGCCGCCCGCGTCGAGCGCTTCGATAAGCTCGGCATAATCGGCGGGGTCGGTCACGATCGCGACGAAGGCGTGGTTCTTCGCGGCCGAGCGCACCATCGACGGGCCGCCGATGTCGATATTCTCGATGATCTCTTCGCGTCGCGCGCCGCGCGCGACGGTTTGAACGAAAGGGTAGAGGTTGACGACGACGAGATCGATCGCGCCGATGCCGTGCGCCGCCATCGCCTCGGCATGCGCCGGATCGTCGCGCACCGCGAGGAGGCCGCCATGGACCATGGGATGGAGCGTCTTCACCCTGCCGTCCATCATCTCGGGAAAGCCGGTGAGATCGGAGACGTCGCGCACCTCGAGGTCCGCCTCGCGCAGCGCCCCCGCAGTGCCTCCGGTCGAGACCAGCTCGACGCCGTGCCGTGCCAACGCCCGCCCGAGCGCGGCGAGCCCGGTCTTGTCCGAGACCGACAGCAGAGCGCGGGCGATCTTCACGTCCGACATCAGCTGGCGCGGCGAAGCTGCCAGGAGATGGTGATCCCGTCGGGCGGGGTGTCGCCGGCGACGACCAGCTGCAGCGTCGAATGCGGCCGCGCCTCGCCGTCGAGCCACAAACTGTCCTCGACCGACAAGGCGCCGCCCCGGCAGCGGAACTGCCACACGGTCTTGCCGCGCACCCTCAGCAGAGCGCCCTGACCGTCGGCGGTGGTCGTCACCTCGACGGCGGGCGAAAGATGGAACCGCACCGCGAACGGCGTCGACGGCGCGCGGCGCTTCTTGCCTTCGGCGAGCAATTTGTCCTCGCCGCGCAGCTCGCGCCCGTCGGGCTGGAGGATGAGCTGGCGCAGATGGGCGAAGCCGAAACGGCGGACATAGCCGTCGTGGCTCGCCTCGACGCGGATGATCCCCGCGGTCTCGTCGCGCGCCATCTCGACCTGGCCCACACCCTTGCCGAGCGAACCGTCCTCGTGGATCGCGGTCGAGTTGCGGTCGCCGAGGGTGAGGGTCGAGTGGGCGGCCGTGGTCCGCAGCGCCTGGACGAGGTCGTGCGGGAGGGCGTCCCCGGCCTCGCCGACGCCGCCGCAATTGACGATCAGCCGGTCGGCTCCATCGCAATATTCGAAGGCGAGGGTCGAGGCGCAGCCGCCGGAAAAGACGCGGGTCGGCGGCGGCGGGGCGGCGTCGAAGACCAGGGTGCTGGTCCTGGCTTCGGCGCGCTGATAGCCCCAGCCGCGGGCGAGGCGCAGCGGCCGCGGCGCCTCGACTCCCGAACCTTCCACCGCCGCCTCGATCCGGCGGGCATCGAGCGCATTGCCCCCCTGCCAGCTCGACAGTGCGCCGTCGCCGATGGTGACGCTGAGCAAGGCGGCGACCGCGCCTTCGAGCGCCTCGGCGACCGCTTCGGGCATGTCGCGCCCGGCCGCGATGTAAGTGGTGCGCAGCTGCGACAGCGTCTCGACCAAAGCCAGCTGCTCGGCGGGGGAGCGGCTGTGGAGGCCGCCGTCGTCATGGAGCGAGGCCGCAATGGCGCGGGCGATGCCCATCTCGCCGAGCCTGAGCCGTGCCGCCCCGCCCTGGACGACGAGGCCGGCGCAGATCACACCCGCCCAGGCCGTGATCCGCTTGAGGCCGTGCGGCGCCTTGCCGGCGCTGCGCTCGGCATGGCGCGCGCCGCGGGCGAGGGTGTTGAGCAAAGCCGCCCGATAGGCCGGGTCCCGGCTCGAGAGGATGTAGGGCGCATAGGCGGTCCAGAAGAGGATGCGCCGGCCCCAGAGGTCGGGCCGCCAGGCGCGCTCGCCGACGTCGCGGGCATGCGCCTCGAGCCACAAAGCGGTCAGCTTCTCGGCCAGGCGGGCGCCGCGCTCGCGGGTGGCGGCGGCGGCGAGGTCGCGGAGCCAGGCGAAGCTCTGCAGGTGCTCGGCGACGTCCCGCGGCAGGCTCGGGTCGGCGAAGTCGAGCTGCTCGACCGGGATCTGGACGTCCCGCCGGACGAACAGCCCGTTGAGCAGCGCCTCGCCCGCGGCTTTGTCCCCTGCGACCGGATCCTTCGGCACGGCGAGCAGCCGGAGCGGCGCCCGCCCCCTCAGCCGCAAGGCGTGAAACGGCGTCCGCCAGGCGAACCGGTGAAAGTAATATGCGACTTTCTCGGCCAGCGAGCTCCCGCGCCCGTCCCCGACCCGGACCAGGCGGCGGCCGGGCTCGATCTCATCCTCCGCACCGGTGGGCTGGACCTTGCCGATCGCGGTCATCCGCGCAGCGCCCGGATGTTGTCCGCATAATGCTCGGCGCCGCCCCTGAAGCTGGCGGTGCCGGCGACGAGCACGTCGGCGCCGGCGTCGATCGCCTGGCGCGCGGTAGTCGCGTCGATGCCGCCGTCGACCTCCAGGTCGATCGCCTTGCCGATCTTGTCGATCCGCTTGCGGACCGCCTCGATCTTCCTGAGCTGGCTGGCGATGAAGCCCTGGCCGCCGAAGCCGGGATTGACGCTCATCACCAGGACGAGGTCGATCTCTTCGAGCACATAATCGAGCGCCTTGGCCGGAGTCGCCGGGTTGAGCGACACGCCCGCACGCTTGCCGAGCGCCTTGATCGCCTGGAGCGTGCGGTGGAGGTGCGGCCCCGCCTCCGGGTGGACGGTGATGATGTCCGCACCCGCCTCGGCGAAGGCGGCGAGGAAGGGGTCGACGGGCGAGATCATCAAATGGACGTCGAACGGCTTGGCCGTGTGCGGCCTCAATGCCTTCACCACCGCCGGGCCGATGGTGAGATTGGGCACGAAATGGCCGTCCATCACGTCGACATGGATCCAGTCGGCGCCGGCCCGGTCGATCGCGCGCACCTCCTCGCCGAGCTTCGAAAAGTCGGCCGAGAGGATGGAGGGGGCGATACGCACGGGCACAAGACGAGGATTAGCCATGCGCCCCTCTGATGTCACCTGCGTCGGAAGCGGGCGATGAAGAAGCTGTCCGCGCCGCCCTCCGCCTCGAATGCGCCCGGCACGATGCGCAGCCAGCCGCGCTCGTCCGGCGCCAGGCCCAGGGGCAGCTCGTCCGGCCCGATGGGCACGAGGTCGAAGTCGATCCGCGAGGCGAGGAATGCTTCCGCCACCGCTTCGCCCTCCTCCGGCTCCAGCGAGCAGACCGAGTAGACGAGCGTGCCGCCGCCCCGCTTCACCCACTCAGCGGCGCGGGCGAGCATCGCGGCCTGCGCCTCGGCGAGCGCCGCGATGGCGCGGGGGCGGACACGGTAGAGGACGTCCGGGTGGCGGCGGTAGATTCCCGTCGCCGAGCAGGGCGCATCCAGCAGCACCGCATCCGTCGGCTCGGGCGGCTGCCACTGCATCACGTCGGCAGCGACGATCTGCGCGTCGAGGCCGGTTCGGTCGAGATTTTCCCGCAGGCGCCCGAGCCGGTCCTCGGACGAATCGACGGCGGTGACCCGGAAGGCCGCCGTGGCGAGCTGCAGGGTCTTGCCGCCCGGCGCGGCGCAAAGGTCGAGGGCGGTCCGTCCTTCACCGCTGCCGAGCAAGCGGGCGGGGATCGCGGCGGAGACGTCCTGGACCCACCAGCCCCCCGCGCCGAAGCCGGTGAGGCCCGCCACCGCCGTGCCACGCGCGAGGCGGAGATGGCCGGGCATCAGGCTCACCCCCTCCTCGGCCGGCGGCGCGCCGATCAGGTCGAGCGGCGGCGGCACCGCGATCAGCCGCGCCGCCGCTTCGACCGCCCCTCCGCCCCAGGAGTCGCGCCAGCGCGCCTCGACCGCCGGAGGCAGGGCCGGCGGTTCCGGAAGGGCCGCGCCGTTTCGCATCAGCGTCCCGAAGACGCCGTGCACCAGCCGCCGCGGCCCGCCGTCGACGAGCGGCAGCACCGTCGCGATCGCCGCGTGCGGCGGCGTCCCGAGCGCCAGCGCCTGGACGAGCGCGATCCTGAGCGCGAACCGCGCCTTGGCGTCGTCGGGCAGGCGCTGCCTGGTGGCGCCGTCGATCAGCGCGTCGAGATCGGTCAGGCGCCGCAGCGCCTCGGCGGCGATGGCGTGGGCGAAGCCGCGGTCGTCGGCGCGCTCGAGATCGCGGGCGGCGGTGTCGAGCGCCGCCTCGAGGGGCAGGCCCTTGCGCAGCACGGCGTCGAGCAGCCGCAAGGCCGCGCGCCGCGAGGCCGTACCCGCGGCGTCGCCCCCCTCCGGGCGCTGCTCTTGCCTCCTTGCCATTGCCGGGCGACATGTGGGGCCGAGAACCCCGCGTCAATCGGAACCGCCATGCCCGGCAAGCGCCCGCCTCATCTGAAACCGCCGCCTTACCTTTCGGCCAGCCCGCCTGTGCCGGAACCGGACGAGCCGCGCGAGGCGGAGGAATCGGGCGGCCCGAAAGGTCCGGAGCCGACCCGCTACGGCGACTGGGAGAAAAAGGGCGTCTGCTGGGACTTCTAGACGCCCTCGGGCCGCAGCGGCCGGGCGAGCAGGCTTTCGATCGCCTCTTCGACGGAAGCTTCGCCCGCGAGAAGCGCACAGACGGCAGCGACGATCGGCATGTCGACACCGAGCGCTTTCGCGGCCCGGTTCAGCACTGGGGCGGTATAGGCGCCCTCGGCGACGGTGCGCCGGTCCGCGAGCAGCTCGGCCGCGTTGCGGCCCTCGCCGATCCCCTTGCCGAGGCTGAAATTGCGCGAGTTGGTCGAGGAGCAGGTGAGGACGAGGTCGCCGAGCCCGGCGAGGCCGGCGAGCGTCTCCGGCCGGGCGCCCTTGGCCAGGCCGAAGCGGGTCATTTCCGCGAAGCCGCGCGAGATCAGAGCCGCCCGGGCATTGAGGCCGAGCCCGCGCCCGTCGACGACTCCGCAGGCGATCGCCAGCACGTTCTTGACCGCCCCGCCGACCTCCGCGCCCGCGACATCGTCCGAAAGATAGGGGCGGAAGAAGGGCCGCGCGAGGCGGCGGACGAGCGCCTGACCCACCGCCTGGTCCTCCGCCGCAAGGGTGACGGCGGCGGGCAGGCCGGCTGCGACTTCGTGGGCGAAGGTCGGGCCGGAGAGAACGGCGAGGCTGCAGTCCGGCTGCGCCTCGTGCGCGACCTCGTGCATCAGCTGGCCGGTCGAATCCTCGATCCCCTTGGAGCACAGCACCAGCGGCTTGCCGGTGGCGTCGAGGGAGCCGAGCACGGCCCGGCTGTGCTGGGCCGGCGTCACCACCAGCAGTGCCTCGCAGTCCGCCAGCGCCGCGATATCGCTCGTCGCGCGCAGCGATTTCGACAGAGGCACGCCGGGGAGAAACAGGCTGTTCTCGTGCAAGCCGTTAATGCTCTCGGTCACTTCGGGCTCGCGCGCCCAGAGCAGGACGTCCTCGCCCCCGCACGCCGCGACCTGGGCCAGGGCCGTCCCCCACGCGCCGCCGCCGACGACCCCGATCCTCACGCCTTGACCCCCGCCCCGCGGGTCTTTTCCGCATGCGGATCCAGCGGCCACCGCGCGCGCGCCGGCGCATCGAGCCCGTCCACCAGCCCCGCCTCGAAGCGCAACGCACCGGCCCAGGCGATCATCGCCGCATTGTCAGTGCAGAGCCACAAAGGCGGCGCGACGAACGGTAGATCGCACGACGCGGCGAGATCGGTGAGCGCAGCCCGGATCGCCCCGTTGGCGGCCACGCCGCCGGCGGCGACCAGCGCCGTGACTCCGGAGGTGCGGGAGAGCGCGCGCCGGGTGCGGTCGACCAGGCAGTCGACCACCGCCTGCTGGAAGGACGCGGCGATGTCGTCCGCCCGATGAAGGCCGGCGTCGCGCGCGCGGAGCACGGCGCTCTTGAGGCCGGCGAAGGAGAAATGGGGTTCCTCGGAGCCGACCAGCGGCCGCGGCAGCGGCACTGCTCCGGGGTTCCCCTGCTTCGCCGCCTGCTCGATCGCGGGGCCGCCCGGATAGCCGAGGCCGAGCAGCTTCGCCGACTTGTCGAACGCCTCGCCGGCGGCGTCGTCGATGGTCGTCGCCAGCCGCGTGTAGCGGCCGACGCCCTCGACCAGCAGCAGCTGGCAATGACCGCCCGACACGAGCAGCAGCAGATAGGGAAAGTCGAGCGTCGGCTCGGTCAGCATCGGCGAGAGCGCATGGCCTTCGAGATGGTTGACCGCGACCAGGGGCCTGCCCGTCGCCAGCGCCAGCCCCTTGGCGGTGACCAGCCCGACCATGACGCCGCCGATCAGTCCGGGGCCCGCCGTCGCGGCGACCGCGTCCACTTCGTCCAGTTCGATATTCGCTTCGGCGAGCACCTCCTCGATCAGCCGAGGCAGGATCTCGACATGGGCGCGGGCCGCGATCTCGGGCACCACGCCGCCGAAGGGCCTGTGCGCCTCATCCTGTCCGGCGAGCCGGTGCGCGAGGATGAGACGCTCTGACGTCACCAGAGCCGCGGCGGTCTCGTCG
>DASVVP010000124.1:0-4952 GCA_036386495.1 Allosphingosinicella sp. | reverse complement strand
AGGCGGGCGCGTAGATGAGCGACGAGCCCACCCCCATCGCGCCCTCGTTCATGGCCTCGCGCACCAGCGCCCGCATTCGGTCGAGTTGTGCGGGGGTGGGGTCGACGTCGCCCTCGCCGAGCTCGTGGACGCGAACGGTCGTCGCCCCGACGAAGCTGGCGATGTTGGGCGAGACGCCCGTCTTCTCCATCTTCGAAAGGTAGCCGCCGAGCGTCGTCCAATCGACGATATAGCGAATGTCGCCCTGCCGCTTCGTCTCGTTCAGGATCATCTGGCGCGACAGCGGGCCCATCGACTCGCCCTCGCCCATCACTTCGAGGGTCACGCCCTGGCGGATGTCGCTCTGCGCCTTCGGGTCCGCGATCAGGGACTCCGTCGCCCAGCTCAGCATGTTGATGAAGCCGGGCGCGACGGCGAGGCCGGTCGCGTCGATCTCCTTGCGGGCGCTGCCGTCCAGACGGGGGCCGACATAGGCGATCCGATCGCCGCGAAGGCCGACGTCGCCCTTGTACGGCGCGCCGCCGCCGCCGTCGTAAATCGTGCCGCCGCGGATGACGGTGTCGTAGCCGGGCGCCGAGGGCGCGGTGGCGCAGGCCGCGATCAGCAGCGCGAGCGCAGGGATGGTCCGTCTCATTTGCATTTCCTCCAGCCCGGGCCGCGCACGAAGCGGCCCGGCGTTGCTCCGGTATGCTCTCCGTTGCGCAGAACCTGCACTCCGTTGACGAAGACGTGGCGCATTCCGACCGCATATCGATGCGGCTTCTCGTAGGTCGCGCGATCGGCGATCGTCGCGGGATCGAAGATGGCGAGATCGGCGTGGAAGCCGCGCCTGAGCCTCCCCCGATCCGCGATCCGAAGATTGTCGGCCGGCAGCGAAGTCAGCCGCCTCACCGCTTCGGCCAGACCCAGCGCCTTCTCGTCGCGCACGTAGCGGCCGAGCAGCCGGGCGAAATTGCCGTAGGCGCGCGGATGGACCTCCTTGTCGGTGAACGGCGGCTCGGTCGCGAGCGCCGCCGCATCCGAGCCGAAGCTCACCCATGGTCGCGCGAGCACCTTCCGGACATTCTCCTCGGAGATGGAGTGGAAGACGGTGGTGACCTGGCTGCCGTCCTCCGCCACGAGGTCTACCGCCGTCTCGGCCGCGCTCTTGCCGCGAAGCGCGGCGATCTCCGGCATTCGCTTGCCGGCATAGACGCGCAGCGCCGGATTGAGGAAGCCGACCGGCTGAACCGTCGTCCAGTCGCGCGAGCCGCCCTGCATATCCGCAACGACCCTGGCCCGGATTGCCGGGTCCTTGAGCCTCGCGTGCAGCGCCTGCGGACCGCCTTCGCGGACCCAGAGGGGCAAGGTGGAGTCGAGTCCGGTGCCCGAAGCCGCGTACAGGTACATGTTCGCGGAGACCGGCACCCCGGCCGCCCGGGCCGACTCGATCCGGGCCAAAGCGGAATCCATCAGCGGCCAGTTCGACCGGCCGGCGGCCTTCAGATGGTAGATTTCGGCCCGGGCGCCGGAGCGGCGGCCGATCTCGATCAACTCGTCGATCGCCTGGAGCAGGCCGCTGCTCTCGCTCCGCATGTGGCTGACGTACATCCCGCCGCACCGGCCCGCCTCGCTGGCCAGCGCGGCCAGCTCGTCCGTCTCGGCATAGACGGCGGGAACGTAGATGAGCGACGAGCCCACGCCCATCGCGCCTTCGTCCATCGCCTGCCGGACCAGCGTGCGCATCCGGCCCAGCTGCTCGGGCGTCGGGTCGACGTCGTTGCGGCCGAGCGCGTGGACCCGGACGGTCGAGGCTCCGACCATCGAGGCGATGTTGACGCTGACGCCCTTCTTCTCGAGGAACTGCAGGAACTCGCCCAGCGTCGTCCAGCTTATCGGGTAGCGGGTGACCGTCTGCTCGGCCAGGGCCTCCGCCTTCTGGGCCGGGCTGAACGGGCCCATCGACCAGCCCTCACCCATCACTTCGAGGGTGACGCCTTGGCGGACGTCGCTTTGCGCGCGGCCGTCGCGGATCAGCGGCTCCGCCGCCCAGCTCAGCATGTTGATGAAACCCGGCGCGACGGCGAGGCCGCGCGCGTCGACCTCGGTCCTGCCCTTGCCGGGGATGCGCGGAGCGATTGCCGCGATCCTGTCGCCCTTGATTGCGACGTCGCCCGTGTAAGGCGCGCCGCCGCTGCCGTCGTAGACGGTCCCGCCGCGGATGACGGTGTCGTAGGGCGGAGCGGTTCGGGCCGAGGCGCAGCTCGAAACGGCAAGGGCGATGACGGCGAGAACGCGAGGGTACATTCCGCACCCTTATCCTCCCCGTCGCCAGATGGGGAGGGGGACCACACGAAGTGTGGTGGAAGGGTGGCTGGCGCCGGATCGGGAGGTTCTGGAGAGATCTCCCGCCTCGGGGCACCTACCCCCTCCACCATGCTTCGCATGGTCCCCCTCCCCGCGCCTTCGGCACAGGGAGGATGAGATTTAATCGTGCCGGCCCTCGCGCATCTCCTTCGCTGCCTCGCGCATCTCACGGGCGCCTTCGCGCATCTCCCTGGCGCCGTCCTCCATCTCGTCGGCGGCCTTGAGCAGCTCCTCGTGAGTGACCCGCTCGCCGCGGGCGGCGTTGCGGCGGATCACGTCGTCGCGATAGGCCTTGCTCGATTTGAGCTTGGCGGCTTCCGAGCGCATCCGCTCGGCGCCCGTCTCCATGCCCCGGGCGCCCGCCTCCATTCCGGCGGCGCCGTGCTTCATGCCCGCGACGACCGCCGCGGCGGCCTCCCCGGCGGCCCGGCTCGCGACCTCCGCGATATCGACGGCGCGCATCGCCTCGGCGACCGCGCGCTGGACCTCGGCCTCGATCAGCGCCCCGTCGAAATAGGGCGCGCGGGGCGCACGGGGGGCGCGCGGCGTGCGGGCGGTGACCTGCATCGCCGCCGCGAGCGCTCGCGGCAGGTCGGGCGGGACCGCTCCGCCGACGACCGTCACCTGGGGCAGCGCGGGCGGCGCCGGCGGCGCGTGAGGGGCCGGAGCCGCGCTCGGTGGGGTGCCGCGGACGGGTGGAATGGCCGCGAACGGCGCCGGCGTGGCCGACGGAGCGAGCGGAGCCGGCGGCGCGACCGGAGCGGACCGGGCGACGGGGGCCTCGGGTGCCGCCTCGACGAACTCCAGCGCCGCGACCGGGGCCGCGAAGGCGGCGCAGGCGAGCATGGCCACGATCGCCGCTGCGGACCCGGAACGCCGCGCCACGCGCCCGTCGAGGATCGCCTTCACGCGCCGCGACAGGCCGGGCTCGCCGGCCGCGATGGCGTTGGCGGGAAGAGCGGGACGGCCGCTCAGCCGGGCCCAGTCGAGCAGGGTCTGGGCGTAGCGCGCCGGCTCTACCCGGGCCGCGGCGTCGCTGTCGGCGGCTTCCTCGGCCTGCTGGGCGACCTCCCGGTCGAGCCTCCAGACCAGGGGGTTGAACCAGAAGAGCGCGACCGCCAGCCGCGACAGGATCAGCGACGGCCAGTCGCGCCGGGCGATATGGGCTACTTCATGAGCCAGGATCGCATCGGCTTCGTCCGGGGTGCGCAACGTGTCGCGGTCGATCAGGATGACGGGGCGCCGAAGCCCCCAGCTCAGCGGCGAGCTCGCATCGTCGCTGGCGAGAAGCCGGATCCCGAGCGAGTCGCCGCCGGCGCGGGCGAGGGCGGCCCGCCATTCGGGAAGCTCGACCTCGGCGGAATCCCGGGTCCAGCGGCGGAGGGTCCACAGGCCCGCGAGCAGGCGGCCGCCGACCATCAGCACTCCTCCGGCATAGAGAAGGAAGAAGAGCAGGCTCGGATCGTCCCAGTTTCCGCCCGCCTCCGGCGCCGCGGCGAGAGCCGGTGCGGGAGCGGCTTCGACGCCGACCGGCGCAAGCGCTGCGGGCGGAACGTCCGCGACGGCCGACGCCGACACCGGAGCCTGCGTCTCGATCTCGAGCGCCGGAGCGAACAGCGCGATGGCCGGAAGCGCCAGCAGCAAGGCCACCGCGATCTTGAGCACTGCGCCCCGGTCGGCCGCCGCCCTCGACCTCAGCATGGCCGCAAGGAGCAGCGCTCCGCCCGCGATCGCCGCGGATTTCCAGGCCATCTCGATCAGGAAGTCGTAGCTCATTGGTCGCGTTCCTTTGCCTCGTCGATCGCGCGTTGAAGCGCGTCGAGCTCTCCGGGCTTCAGCGATTGGGAAAGTCCCAGGAGGGCCGTAGCGGCGCTCGCCGCCGACCCGTCGAAAAAGGTTTTGACCATCTGGCGGAGCGCGGTCTCGCGCACCTTGGCGGGCTGCGGGACGCTCCGGTAGACATAGGTCTGCTCCTCGGCGCGATGCCGGACCATCCCCTTCGCCTCGAGCCGGGCGAGCATGGTGCGGACCGCCGAATGACTCGGCGGATCGGCCATGGCCCGGCGCACGTCCGCCGCCGTCGCCTCGCCGGCGCTGCACAGAATCTCGAATATCTCGCGCTCGCGGCGCGGCAGGCTTGCAATCATCGCGACTCGGCCTTCATCGTGCTACACCTGTAGCATGCCACAAACGTAGCAGGTTGCAAGGGGCTTTCGGCGGGAAAGATTTCGGCATTGGTCGAAAGACGACGCCGCCCCTTTTCAAAAAGAAACCAGCGTTGACAGGCAGCGATCCGCCGCCTTACCTCATTGCGGGGAGAATTTTCGACATGCGGCGATTGACGATTGCTGCTGCCCTGTGCAGCTGCGTGATGCTGGGCGCTTGCGGAGGCGGCGCGACCGGGGGTGGGGGCGGAATCGATCCGATCCTGACTCCGCCGCCGGCGCCGCCTCCCCCGCCGGCTCCTCCGCCCCCGCCGCCGCCTCCGCCGCCTCCTGCAGCGGAGGTTCCGCCCCCGCCTCCTGCGCCCCCGCCACCCCCGCCGCCGCCTCCGCCGCCGCCGCCCCCAATAGTGGAGGTTCCGCCCCCACCTCCCCCGCCTGCGC
>DASVVP010000123.1:0-6179 GCA_036386495.1 Allosphingosinicella sp. | reverse complement strand
CTGGATCGCCCTCGCCTCGCGCTGCGGCGACGCCGCCAGCGCCGCGGTGCGCGCCGCGCAGGCAGCGGCGCCGGGGCGATCTGGCTGGGCCCGCACAGGTCCCGACCTCGACCGGATCGGGGGTGACGGACGCTACGAACGCTGTCACTTCGCGCGGCGCGGCCAAGCCCTGGCGGTGCAGCTCTGGCTCGACGTGCTGGCAGGCGGAAACGGCGATTTAACCGCGCCCCGCTAAGGCGGCGGAGTGACTCTGGAGAGCCCATCGCCGCCGGCGAGCCGGATCGTCGACCTCGACGCGCTGCGCGGCCTCGCCGCGCTGGCGGTGGTGCTGTTCCACTACACCACCCGCTACGGCGAGCTTTACGGCCACCGGGGTGCCCTCCCCTTCGCCCTTCCCTGGGGCCATTTCGGCGTGCAGCTCTTCTTCGGAATCAGCGGCTTCGTCATCTTCATGACGCTGGAGCGCACGCGCACGCTCGCCGATTTCGCGGTGTCGCGCTTCTCGCGTCTCTACCCGGCTTACTGGGCCGCGATGCTGCTGACGGGCGCCGTCGTGCTCGTCGCCGGAATGAGCGAGCTCGCGCTCTCGCCGTCCGCCTTCGCCGCCAATGCGACGATGCTGCAGAGCTTCGCGAGCCTGCCCTCGGTCGACGGCGTCTACTGGACGCTCTCGGTCGAGCTCGCTTTCTACGTCGCGATGGCCCTTCTCTGGCGGCTGGGGCTGCTCGGCCGGATCGAGCCCCTGCTCATCGCCTGGATGAGCCTGCACTGGATCTGGACCTTCGCGCCGCGCCTGATCGGCGTCGAACCCTCCTGGCTGCTCGGTGCCTTGCTCCTCCAGCAGCATATCGCCTTCTTCGCGATCGGCATCGCCGCCTACCGCCTCCGCGCGGGCGCCGACCGGCGCTGGGTCGCTGCGGTGATCCTGACCGCGCTGGCGACGGTTCTGGCCTGCGACGGCTTCGTCCATGCCGAGGTCGCCGCGATCGCCGCCACGCTGATCGCCGTGGCGCTGCGCGGCCTGCCGGTCCTCCGATTCCCGCCTTTGGTCTGGCTCGGCGCGATTTCCTACAGCCTCTACCTCCTCCACCAATATATCGGCTTCGCGCTGCTCGGACGGCTGGAGGGCGCGGGCCTCACCCCGGGGCCTGCCATCCTGGTCACGCTCGCCGCGATCCTCCTGATCGCAAGCGCAGTGACCCTGACGGTGGAGCGGCCGGCGCTGGGGGCGATTCGCAGCCGGTGGCGCGCACGGGCAGCGCCGGCCCCGGCCGAGTCGCTGGTCGCCGCCGAATAATCTCAGCGGGCGGCGGTCTGCGCGGCCGGCGCGTCCAGGCGCAACAGGACGTCGTCGACCTGGAGCCCGCCGCGCTCGACGACCAGATTCTGGAGGTTGCGCTGCAGCCGGTCGACGGTGTGCGCGGAGATTTCCCCCTGGCGCGCGAACTGGCGCCGCACATGGGTGGCGAGCTCGCCGGCGGTCAGCATCCGGTCGCCGTCTATGTCGGCCTCGCCGGTGAGCGCCCCGGGGAGGAAATGGGCGAGATAGCCGCCCGAGCCGAGCGGCGTGGCGACGTCGCTGGTGAGATCCTCCTCGGAACTGAACATCGCCATCACGCCCGGTCGGCTGACCAGCTCGCGGAAGCCGCCGCTGAAACAGCTGTCGAGCAGGATCAGGGCGGTGCGGGTGCGGATCCGGGCGAACATCGCGGCAAGCTCGCGATCGGTGAGCGCGGCGTCGCGAAGCTCGATCGTCTCGGTGAGGCCGTCGAGCTCGCTTGCGCCCGCCGCGGCCGCAATCTGGTCGCCGTGGCCGGAGAAGAAGAAGAGGAAGAGGTCGTCCGGCCCCGCCTGGGCCGCGATCCGCTCGAAGGCGGCGGCGACCGAGGCACGGGTCGCCTCGGCGTTGGTCAAGGTGACGCTCGCCGGGTTGAGCAGGCCGGCCTTGCTGAGCGCCTCTCCGATCCGGACCGCGTCCTGATCGGTGTCCGGGAGGTCGCTGGTGCGGCCGCCATAATCGGAGACTCCGACCAGCAAGGCGAACACACGCGGGCCGCCGCGAACCGCCGTCTGCCGCTCGCTGCCCTGGCTCGGTGCGAGCGTCAGCCGGTACTTTCCGGTCGCGCGGTCACGATAGGAGGTGACCAGGACGGTATATTCGCCGTCCTCGGCGAGCGCGGTCTCGAGCCGGCTGTCGGTCGAGGTGCGGCCGCGCCGCATGATGTCGTCATTGTCGAGCTCGTCGCCGTCGGGGCCGCGGAGGACGAGATAGGTGTCGAAATCGGTCGAGCTCAAGGTGAGCGAGACGCGCTGGCCGCGGCGGCCCGTGAAGCGGTAGCGGTCGACGAACTTGTCGCCGATCGCCTCGTCCTGCTGTGAAAGGGTGCCGGTGACGCTGCCGCCGAGGGCGATCGCCTCGGCCCGCTCGGGCTCGGAGGCGGCAGCGCCGCGCGGTGCCGGAGCGGCGCTCAGCTGATAGGCGCCCATCGCGCCGGGGCGGTAGCTGGTGACCGAGACGCGGTAGGCGCCGTCCTGCGGCAGCACCAGGACGAGACGGCTGTCGAGCGCTCCGCGCCCCTCCGGATCGTCGTCATTGGCGAGCGTGAGGCCGCCCGGCCCGGTGACCAGCAGATAGGGGTCGAAATCGGGCGAGCCGAGCCGCAACTCGATCCGGTCGCCGCGCCGGCCCGTGACGGTGTAGCCGTCCTCATATTTGCCTGAGCTGCGCTGCCGGTCGGCCTGGGTGAGGGCGCCGGAGACGCTGGCGCCTATCGCCAGCGGCCGGTCCTGCGCCGCCGCGGGCGGCTGCGCCCCCGCACTCTGAGCCGCCGCCAGCAGGCCCGCCGCCGCCACGAGAAGAGATATCCGCATCCCCGCCATCCCCGAAATGCCGCGCCATCGTCCCCGGGATAAAGCTAGCATGGTGATTCGTTCGTGAAAATGAACGAAATGGAGTCTGTGGCTGAGCGGTGCCCAGGGCAGTCGGTCGAACCTGTTTCCTCGGCACGGGCGTTGCCAGTGCAGTGGCGGCCCGGGAGGTCTCAAGATGAAGCTCGGTCTCGTCCCCGCATCTGCCCTGGTCCTTTCGGCTGCCACCGCCTCGGCCCCGGAGGCCGTCGCCGTCGGGGAGGGATTTGAGGTGGAACGCTACGCGGTTTCCCTGACCCCCAACCCCGCCGGGAAGTCGGTCACCGGAGCCGAAGTGATCACGGTCCGGAGCCTTCGCGACGGGCTTCGCTCGATCGTCTTTTCGCCCAACGCGCTGATCATCGACGGAGCGACGGTTAACGGGCGTGCGGCGCAGGTCGCGTCAGATGAGAGCGGCATCGCCATCGCCCTCCCCTCGCCGCTCGCCCGCCGCCGCGCCGCCCACATCAGCCTGCGCTACCACGGCGTTCCCCGGCGCGGAGTCACGGCGACTCCCGGATCGATGTACACGAGCTATTTTGCGTGCGACTGGATGATCTGCCTCCAGGACGCGCCGGGCGACAAGGCTTCGTTCGCACTGGATCTGCACCTCCCCAGGGGCATGACCTCTCTGGCCCCCGGCCGGATGATCGGCCAGACGAGCGTCGGTGGCGGCGCCGTCATTCACCGGTGGCGGAGCAGCCGCCCCTATTCAGCCTATTTGTTCGGCTTCGCGGTCGGGCCCTTCACCCGCACCAGCGTCCGCAGCAATGGCGCCGGGCTCATCCATTACGGCGAGGGGGCAAGTGCGTCCGAGCTGAGGCGGCTGTTCGCCGAGACTCCGAGGATGGTCGCCTTTTTCTCGGGCAAGGCCGGCCTCCCGCTTCCGGGCGGCCGCTATGCGCAGTTGCTGGTGCCGGGCCGCGAAGCGCAGGAAGCGGCGACCTATTCGCTGATCGGACGCGCCGAGCTCGAGCGCAGCGCCGCAGATCCCTCCTCGGACTGGGTGATCGCGCACGAGCTTGCACACCAATGGTGGGGCAATCTCGTGACTGCGCAGACCTGGCGGGACTTCTGGCTGAATGAGGGTATCGCCACCTTCATGACCGCCGCCTGGAAGGAGCACCGCTTCGGCGCGGCCGCGTATCGGGCCGAGCTCGACACCGCCCGAGCCCGCCTTGGCCGCGCGCGCGAGGCGGGGTGGGACAGGCCGCTCGCCTTCGCAGGCTCCTATCCGAACATCGGCACGCGCCGTGCGATCCAGTACAGCAAGGGCGCCTTGTTCATGGATCATCTGAGGACGCTTCTCGGCGACGAGGCATTCTGGGCCGGGCTCAGGACATTCACTCGCCGCCATGCCGGCGGCAGCGTGACCAGCATCCATCTTCAGCGGGCGATGGAGCAGGCCGCACTTCGCGACCTCTCCGCTGTCTTTCGGGAGTGGGTGTTCGGATGAGGGGGCTGGCAGTCCTCATTGAATGGCTGGCGACCCCGACAGGATTCGAACCTGTGGCCCTCAGATTAGGAATCTGATGCTCTATCCTGCTGAGCTACGGGGCCGCGCTGCGTCCGGAGTTAGGATGCGCGCGCGGCGGGGTCAATTCTCCTCGCCCGGCTCGACCACCGGGAAGGGCAAGGGCGCGATCGGGATTCCGTCGTCGATCAGGCCCTCCGCCTGGTCGCGCGTGGCGCGGCCGTGGATGGCGCGGGCCTCCGCATCGCCGAGATGGATGGCGCGGGCCTCGTCGGCGAAGCGGTCGCCGACATGCTCGGACGAAGCGAGCATCTTCTTCTGCTCGGCGGCGAGCGATGCGAGCATGGTCTTGACCTTTTCGGGGTCGCCCGAAAACAGCTCGGGCACGGGAGCGGCGGCAGGGGCGCGATTGCCCTTGGCGCCGACCGCCGGCGCCATCACCGCCTTCGCCACCTCGCCCGCGCCGCAGAGCGGACAGGAGACCAGCCCCCGTCCCTGCTGCTCCTCATAATCGGCGGAAGAGCCGAACCAGCCTTCGAAGACATGGCCTTGCGGCACGCATTTGAGATCGAAGATGATCATGGAACGGGCACAGCGAAAGCGCGGCGATGGCGGAGCACCGGCAGGCGGGCGCGGACCTCGTCGAGCTGCGCCGGATCGAGCGCCGCGAAGCCGACTTCGCGCTCGGCATTTCTCATGTCGAGCAGCACCCGTCCCCAGGGATCGACGACTAGCGAATGGCCGTAGGTGCGGCGGCCGTCCTCGTGCAGGCCGCATTGGGCGGCCGCGATCGCGAAGCAGGCGCTTTCGATCGCGCGGGCGCGGATCAGGACGTGCCAGTGCGCCTCCCCGGTCGGCACCGTGAAGGCCGCCGGGATCGCCAGCAGGGTGGCGCCCGCGCCGCTCAGCGCCGCGAACAGGCCGGCGAAGCGCAGATCGTAGCAGATCGACAGGCCGAGATGCCCGATCGGAGTCTCGACGAGCACCGCCCGCTCGCCCGGCGCATAGGACGCAGATTCGCGCCAGCTCTCGCCGGTGGCGAGATCGACGTCGAACAAATGGATTTTCTCGTAGCGCGCGGCGATGCCGCCCTTCGCGTCGATGACGAAGCCGCGATTGACCAGCCGCCCGCCCTCGCCGCCCGACAAAGCGAGCGAGCCGAGATGGACCCAAATTCCCGCCTCGGCCGCCGCGGCGCGGACCGCGGCAAGCACCGGATCCTCCTCCTCGGTGCGCAGGTGATGTGAGGCGCGATCGCGATCCTGGTCGAGCAGGCCGCTCATCTCCGGCGTGAACAGCATCGCCGCCCCGCCCGCGGCCGCCTCGCGCACCGCCCGAATGAGCTCCGCCGCATTCGCGCCCGGATCGATCCCCGTCCGCGCCTGGTAGAGCGCGACCTTCATTCCGCCCCGAGCTGAGGGTTCAGCATGGGCTCGAGCCGGCCGCTGCGCTCCAGCTCGGCGAGGTCGTCGGAGCCGCCGACATGGCGGCCGTCGATGAAGATCTGGGGGACGGTGGTGCGGCCGTTCGCGCGCTGGATCATCTCCTCGCGCTTGCCGGCGTCCATGCTGATCTCGGTCTCCTCATAGTCGACGCCCTTGGCCTGGAGGAGCTGCTTCGCCCGCGCGCAATAAGGGCACATGAACTTGGTGTAGATTTCGACGCGGGCCATGCTCTCGAGCTCCTTGCAGCGCGGACCGGCATGAGGTGCGCACCGGCCGCGGCGATGTCAACGAGCGACCGTGGCGGAGGATGCGCGGGAGGCGGCAAGACGGCGGCCCGGCGCTGCCGGCGCGGG
>DASVVP010000122.1:0-33246 GCA_036386495.1 Allosphingosinicella sp. | reverse complement strand
CGCGATTGTCCGAGAGCGCGGCGGGGCGGGAGGCGGCGGCTTTGCTGGGCGAGGGGGCGGTGACCGGGCTGAGCTTCGGCTACCGGGTGCGCAGGGCGCGTCCTTCGACAGGCTCAGGACGAGCGGAGGCTGACGCAGGCTCAGGGCCAGCGGAGGGTTTGCGCGAGCTGGTCGATCTCGACCTGGTCGAGATCAGCCTCGTGACGCTGCCGATGCAGCCCAAAGCGCGGGTGCACGCGCTCAGCCGATGAAGGCGGCGCGGTCGGCCGGAAGGCGGGCGAGCCGCTCGGCACGGCGGCGCTCGCATTCGCGCGAGATGAGGTCGTAGACGGCGGCGGCGCCGTCGATCTCGAGGAAGCGCGGCACTTTCGAGAGCGCGGGAGCCCATTCGGGTTGCTGCGTGCGCGGCCACCAGCTCGGCTCGGGGGCAACGTCGAAGATGATGGTGCCGCGGCCCCGGGCGCTTTGCTGCAGCTCGAGGACGGGCAGATTGCTCAGGTCGAAGGCACGAAAGCTCGACCAGGGGGGTCGCCTCAGGATCACGATCCGGCGGTCGGTGACCGCGTAGAGGAGTTTGGCGCGAAGAACCGCGTCGACGAGGAAGCGGCCGAGGGAGACGTAGGCGGCGCCGAGCAGCAAGGCCGCGCCGGCAATGGCGAACAGGAAAGACGGGTCGCCCATTCGCCAGGCGCCCTGGCTCCAGACGATGGCGAATCCGACGAAGAAGAGGCTGAAAGGGACCAGATAGAGATCCGCCGAACGAAGCAGCAGGCCCTGCTTTGGAGGGCCGGCCCAGAGCAGGCGCTCCCCAGGCAGCAGCCACTGGCGCAGGGTGGCATGGAATTCCGGGCGTACCATCGCCGTCAGCCTAGCAGGAGATTCCGAGCCATTCGAGGCCGCCCGGGAGGGTGTCGGCGCTGTAGGCGAGCTGGAGGACGCGGCGGCGGGCCGGCGCGGCCGCGCGGTCGGAGGCGTGGAGGATCGGGGCGCGATAGGCCCAGACGTCGCCGGTCCCGGCGGGGCAAACCGCGGTGCCGAGGCGCTCGACCGCTGCGGCGATCTCCGGCTCGGCGATGCGGCCGAGGCGGTGCGAGCCGGGCGCGACGAGGAGCGGGGCGTTGCCGCCCCCGGCGTCGTCGAGATGGACGCGCAGGACGAGCATGCGCTCGAGATATTGGAACGGCGGCACGACGTGGTCGATGCCGGACTTGACCGTCCAGGCGGAGAAACCGGGGACCTCGCGGCGGGCGCGGACGGCGATGGTGCGATCCTGATGCCAGCCGAGCGCCCAGTTACTGTCGGCGTTCTTGTCGAAGAAGAGGGCGCGGACGGCGCGCGCGGCGGGGCCGAGCAGGCCGCGCGCGATCGCATCGGCGGGACCGAGCAGCGGCGCGAGGCCGGGGACGGCGGCGAGGCGCGCGCTTTCCGCATGGGGCGACAAGAGATTGCGAAGCGCGGCGACGCCCCGGCCGTCGAAAGCACCGGCGAAGAGCTGTGCGCCGTCCGGGTCCAGCTGCATCGGGCGAGCATAAGCCGGTGTCGGCGAGAGAAGAAGGCGGTCCCGGATCCGGTCCGGGGCGACCGCCTGGGTGCGCGTGAAAAATCAACCGAGGAGAATGAGCATGTTGGAAGTGAAGACGGATCCGCTGGAGGCGTCGTTCGAGGCGCTGGAGCGGGAGGATGAGGATCTCGCGGTTCTCAAGGAGGAGATGGCGCAGCTGAAGGCGCGGGTGGATGCGCAGGCGGTGGCGGCGGCGCGGCCGGCGCTCTCCGGTGCGAAATCGGCGGGGACGTCCGCCTTCGTCGACAATTATCTGCGCAAGGGGCTCGAGGCGGGCGTCGAACTGAAGGCGGTGACGGGCGTGAGCGAGTCCGCGGGCGGCTATGCCGTGCCCGAGGAGATCGACGCCGAGATCGACAAGGTGCTGATTTCGATCTCGCCGATCCGGGCGATCGCCAACGTCGTCAAGGTCGGCACCGCCGGCTACCGCAAGCTGGTGACGCGCGGCGGCACGCCGTCGGGCTGGGTATCGGAGACGGCCGGGCGGCCGGAGACGGGCACGCCGGAGTTCACCGAGGTCGCGCCGCCCTTTGGCGAGCTCTTCGCCAATCCGGCGGCGAGCCAGGCGATGCTCGACGACGCGGCGTTCGACGTCGAGGCATGGCTGGCGAGCGAGATCGCGACCGAGTTCGCGCGGGCCGAAGGCGCGGCGTTCGTCAACGGCAACGGCGTCAACCGGCCGAAGGGCTTCCTCGCGACGCCGGTCTCGACGCAGGTCGACAGCGTCAGGCCGTTCGGCACCCTGCAGGTCGTCCACACCGGTGTGGCCGGCGGCTTCCCGGCGAGCAACGCCCAGGACAAGCTGATCGACCTCGTCCAATCGCTCAGGCCGCCCTACCGGCAGGGGGCCGCGTTCGTGATGAACTCGGCGACGGCGGCGCGGATCCGCAAGTTCAAGACCGCGGACGGCGCCTTCCTCTGGGCGCCGTCGCTGAGCGCGGGGCAGCCGGACACGCTGCTCGGCTATCCCGTAGTCGAGGCCGAGGACATGCCGGACCTGGCCGCGGACAGCCTGTCGGTCGCGTTCGGCAACTTCCGCGCCGGCTATCTGATCGCCGAGCGGAGCGAGACGCAGATCCTGCGCGACCCGTTCACCAACAAGCCGTTCGTCCACTTCTACGCGACCAAGCGGATCGGCGGGCAGGTGGCGAACAGCGAGGCGATCAAGCTGCTGAAGTTCGCGGCCTGATACATCCCCCACCCCCCGACCCCCGCCCCTGAAGGGGCGGGGGAGACCGGCGCCTGCGGGCGTTTTTTTTCCGAACGAGGAGGCCGCGATGCCATCTCTCTTCTTTGCCGATTTGGTGCGCGAGCGGAGCCACGGATCCGGGGCGGGGCCGCTGGCGCTGGCGGGGGCCGTGACCGGGCATCGCCGCTTCGCCGACGTCGTGCCGGCCGGCGCGGCCTTTCACTATGCGATCGCGGGAGTCACCCATCCGGGCCAGTGGGAGACCGGGGAGGGGAGCCTCGACGCTAGCGGCGCGCTGTTGCGGACTCCGGCCGCCTCATCGGCGGGCGGCGAGGCGGTGGATTTCCTCGCCGGCATCAAGATCGTGACGCTGACCGTGGGCGCCGGCTGGTTCGCATCGCAGCAAGAGGCGCTGGAGGGCAAGGCGGGGCTCGCGGGCGCCGCCTTCTCGGGCGCCGTCTCGGCGCCGAGCCTGACGCTGGCGGCGCCGCTGGCGCTCGGCCAGGGCGGCACCGGTGCTTCGTCGGCGGCCGCCGCCCGCGCGGCGCTCGGGCTCGGCTCGGCGGCCGAGCAGCAGAATAGCGCCTTCGTCGCCGCAGCCGAGCGGGGTGCTGCGGGCGGGGTGGCGACGCTCGATGCCGGGGGCAAGGTCCCCGCGGCGCAGTTGCCGCCCGGCGGCGGCGTCTCCTCGGTCAACGGCCAGAGCGGGGCGGTGACGCTGACCGCAGCGGCGATCGGTTCCAGCGGTGCCGGCGACGTCGCGGCGACCAACGTGCAGGCGGCCATCGCCGAGCTCGCCGCGGAGAAAGCACCGCTTGCCGCTCCCGCTCTCACCGGGACCGTCACGATGGCGGGCCAGGCGGTGGTCGGCGGAATCAGTCCCAGCGGCGCGTA
Source organism: Allosphingosinicella sp. (assembly GCA_036386495.1). Classification (GTDB taxonomy): domain Bacteria; phylum Pseudomonadota; class Alphaproteobacteria; order Sphingomonadales; family Sphingomonadaceae; genus Allosphingosinicella. The sequence continues at coordinate 29,602 of DASVVP010000122.1, read as the reverse complement.
CAAGCTGTCGGTGATCGCCGACGGCGCGGGGATATCCGTCGCCGCGCCGAGCTCTTCCTTCGCCAGCCCGGCCATAGGGATTTCCCGGGCGACGGTGAGCTGCAGCCTGACCGCGACTTCGGCGGCCGTCGAGATCGGCAGCCAGACGAGCCACGACGTGATCCTGAGACGCGCCGGGAGCGAGAAGATGCGAGTCCAGGGCGCCGGCATCGGAGTCACCGGAAGCGCCGACGTCTCCCAGGAATACCGCCAGAACGGCGTCCGGGTGGTGGGCGGCCGGGCCGCGGGATGGACCGCGCCAACCGGCACGGCCTCGCGAGGCGCGTTCGACACCGCGACGGTCGGCACAGCACAGCTCGCCGAGCGGCTGAAGGCGCTGATCGACGACCTTCTCGCCCACGGCCTGATCGGGTCCTGAGGGCATGAACGGAGCGCCCCTCTCGGGAAGCGCGATCGCGGCCGGCTCCGGCGGCGCCGTGGAACGCCCTCCCGCCGCGCCGCCGTCCCGCACGGGGCGGGCCGTCGAGGATCGACGCAGCAGCCGCGCGACGCGGCCGTAGAAAGGAACAGCAGATGAGCTACTATCTCAAGGACCCCGCGTCGCGGCTCGATTATGCGATCGAGTGGCTGCCCTATCTCGACGGGCAGACGATCGCCGGCAGCGAGTGGATCGTCGAACCGGCCGAAATCGGCGGCATTACGCTCGAGGGCGAACGTTTCGACGCCACGCGGAGCGCGGCCACGCTCAGCGGCGGGATCGTCGGTCACGTCTACAGCATCTCCAACTGGGTGACGCTCTCGGACGACAGCGTCGACGTGCGCTCGATCTGCCTCAGGGTGGAGGACCGGTGATGGCGACATTGGTCAATCCCCCGCCGCTGCCGGTGCCGATCGCGGCGCTCAAGGCCTATCTGAGGATCGAAGGAAGCGAAGAGGACGCGCTGCTCGCCGGCCTGCTGCGCAGCGCCGCCGAGATCTGCGAAGCGTTCACGCGCGTCATGCTGATCGACGCCGAGATCGAGCAGACGATGACGGCGCGGCCGGCCTGGACCCGGCTCTACCGGGCGCCGGTGCGCGCGATCCTCACCGTCGCCGCGCTCGGCGCCGGCGCCGAGCCGGTCCCGCTCGCCGTGGGCGACTATGGGATCGACATCGATGCCGGGGGGGACGGGTGGGTACGGGTGACGGGGAGCGCCGCCGCCGGACGGCTGCTGGTCCGCTACCGGGCCGGCCTTGCCGCGGACTGGAACGGGATTCCCGAGCCGCTGCGCCAGGGGATCGTGCGGATGGCGACCCACCTCTACGCGCATCGCGACGGCGAGGACGGCGCGGGGCCGCCCGCGGCGGTGACGGCCTTGTGGCTGCCCTACCGGCGCCTGCGGCTCGGATGAGGAGGCGAGGATGTTCGACAGGATCCAGGATTGGGCGCAGCGACGCGCCCGGGCCGCGGCGGCGCGAAGACGCCTCCGGATCGCGACCGAGCTCGCCTCCGAGCTGCCGCGCGACGTGGCCGTGGTCATCGAAGGGGAGAATGTGCGGCTGCTGGCCCGCCGCCTGAGCGAGCGCGCGGCGCTCGATCCGGAGCTGCGCGCGCTCTTCGGACGCGTGCGATGAGCGGCGCGGGCGAGGCGCTGCGCGCAGCGGGCGTCGCGGCGCTGCAGGCGATCGAAGGGATCGGCCGAGTTTATGACGCGCCCCCGCTCACCGCGGCGGCGCCGCATGCGCTGGTGGAGATCGATTCAGAGGCGGACTGGGGCCATAAGAGCGGCGCCGGACGCGAGCTTCGGCTTGCGGCGACGCTGACCGGCGAAGGCGAGCGGCCGCTGGCGATGCGGGCGAGCGCGACCGCGGCCGAGGCGGCGCTGGCCGCGCTCGGACCCGACCTCGGCGGCTGGCGGCTGGTCACGATGCGGCATTTGCGGACGCGCGAAATGCGGCGGCCGAAGGGCGGCTGGATCGCGGTGATCGAGTTTCGCGCGCGGCTGCTCGCGGAGTCCTAGGATCCCGAGGCCGTGCGCGGCATCGCGTTGTGGAAGAGCTCTTTGAAGTTCGTCCGCAGATCCTCGACTTCGGTCGCGGCGTCGCGCTGGGCGACCGTCATGCTGTCGCCGGCGCGCCGCGCCGCCGCGATGTAGGCGGTGCGATAGGCGGTCTCCTGCTGCGCGCAGACGGTCGGATAAGCGGTATCGAAATCGGCCGGCGTGGTCCGGTCCTGGATCTTCGCGTCGACATAGGTGCGCAGGCAGGTCGAGAACTGGTTGCGCTCGCTATTGGCCATGAGCTGCATGCTGAGCAGCAGCGGGACGATCATAGAAGCTGAAATCATGTTCAATTCCAATCCCCTAGCTCGGAACGAAGAAGGAGAGTGACCTATGGCCGCGGAAAAGGGAAGCGCCTTTTTGCTGAAGGTCGGAAACGGCGGAAACCCGCCGGTTTTCGCGACCGTGGCGGGGATGCGCACGACGCAAATGTCGGTCAACGGCGAGCCGGTGAACGTCACCAGCAAAGACTCGGGGGGCTGGCGGGAGCTTTTGTCGGGCGCCGGCATCCGGTCGGTCTCGGTCTCGGCGAGCGGGATCTTCACCGGGTCGGCGAGCGAGAACCGGATCAAGGGCAATGCGCTGGCGGGCCTGATCGACGATTACGAGCTGAGCTTCGAGAGCGGCGAGCGCATGCGCGGCCGCTTCCTGGTGGCCCGGCTCGATTATTCGGGCGATTACAATGGCGAGCGCAATTACGCCCTGAGCCTGGAAAGCTCGGGCGAGGTGGCGTCGCTGTGAGCACGGCTGCGAACCCGGCTCGGGGCGAAGCGGCCTTGCTCGTCGGCGGCGAGGCGCTGAGGCTGCGGCCGAGCTTCGAGGCTCTGGTGGCGGCGGAGGAGGAGCTGGGGCCGCTCTTCGCCCTGGTCGAGCGCGCGGCGGGCGGCGGCCTGAAGCTCGGCGAGATGGCGGGCCTGTTCTGGCACTGCGTCGCCGAGCGGCCGGAAGGGCTGACGCGGGAGCGGATCGGGGCGGCGATCGCCGAGCGCGGCCTGGCGCGGACGACGCCCGTCCTCAAGGTGCTGCTGACGCAGATCCTACAGGGTGCTTCGAGGGTCGCATGAAAGTACTACTTTCATGGGGTCCTTTCACAGGCTCAGCATGAGCGGACTGTTTAGCGACTGCGCACGGCGGCTCGCCGGGATCGCGGGAGTCTTGCTCGGGTGGCGGCCGGACGAGTTCTGGCGGGCGACGCCGGCGGAGCTCGCCGCCGTGCTGAAAGCGCTGACCGGCCACGACGGCGGCGAGCCGGCTTCCCGCGCCGACCTCGAGCGGCTCGAAAGGATGTTTCCCGATGGATGAAGAGATCGAGACTTTGCTGGTCAGCGTGCGCGCCGACACGGCCGCCTTCGCCAAGGATGTGAGCGACATGCGCGGTCAGCTCGAAGGGCCGCTCGCCGGCACCGTCGCGCGCGCCGGGCAGCTGCTGGAGACGGCGTTGATCCGCGCCGTTCGAACCGGGAAGCTCGGCTTCGAGGATCTGAAGCAGGTCGCTTTGTCGGCGATGCAGGAGATCGCGTCTTCCGCGATCCGGAGCGGGATCGGCGCCGTGCTAGGCGGCGGCAAAGGCGGTATCGGCGGGCTCGTCGCGGGGCAGCTCGGCCTGCCGGGACGGGCAATGGGCGGGCCGGTGGCGCCGCATCGTCCTTATCTCGTCGGCGAGCGCGGCCCGGAGCTGTTCGTTCCTACCGCAAGCGGACGGATCGAGGCGGGCGGCGGCGCGCGCGAGATACGGCTCAGCATTACGGTCAATGCGCCGAAGGGCGCTGAGCCGCGGGCGCTGGGGCAGTCGAGCCGGCAGGTTGCGCGGGCGGTGAAGCGGGCGCTGACCCAGATCGAGGATTAGGGCCGGCCGCAGCCCGATCCCTGGGGAATCAGCCGGTGGGCGCGTCTCACCATCGCCAGGCGGTCGCCCACGCGGCACCGCGATGCCGCCGAGGAGGTCGCGATCCTGACGTTGACGACGGGCCCCCCGTCCAGCCGGACCGACGCGAGAACGACGTTCTGCATGCGGGATTTGCTGAGGTAGCCATGGAAGCCGACGACCTCGCCTTGGACCAACTCGCCCTCGCTGTCGGTCGGCAGGTAGACCAGGACAAAGGCCAGTATGACGGCTGCGAGCAGCGCGGCGGTGACCGCGACTGCTGGAAATTCCCCGAGGGCGCGACGGATCCACCACGGCATTGCCGGGCAGCCTAGGCGCGTGGCCACTCCAACGAAAGGCAGGCTGATGGGACACTGGCTGGCGCCGCCCGGCGGCGCGAGGACGCTGGCGACTGTGAAGCGCTTCGATCCGCTTTACTGGACCGTCGATTTTCCGCGGCCGATGATGGCGAGCGCCATCACCACGGGGCCGCATTCGCTGCGGGTCGAGGCGCTCTTCTACCGGAAGAACGACCTCGCCGGCCTGATCTGGGAGGCCGAGGACCGGCACGACCATACGTTGCTCCGCTACGAGACCAGACGCGATTTCCGCCGCTGCCGGCTCGCCTTCCGCTGGCGCAGCGAAGGGCTGATGCCGCTCGACGCGGTGCACGGGCCGACGCTGACGATCGAGGGCCGCGACCAGGCGGGCGACCCGCGCAGCTGGTACGTGCGGCTATGGAACTATGCGGAGGGCGCGCCCGACGACGCCCAGGTGATTCTCGACTTTTCCGCCGTCGCCGGCGGGTGGGCGGGAGAGGACCCGGTCTGGGCGGGGGACATCGACCGGATGTTCGTGTCGTTGGTCGCCCCGGACTATTCGGGCGAGGACGTCCCGCTCGCCGCTCCAGCGGAAGGATGGGCCGAGCTGAGCGGGATCGACTGCGACGGATCGGGCTCGGTGCTCGACATCGGCGAGGGGATCGTTCCGGAGCACGCGCTGCGGGTCGCGACCGCTTATGACGACCTCTACCATCTGACGCCGGCGCGGCTGCTGCGGGGCGCGCTACTGCTCGGCTATCGAAGCGTGCTCAACCACTATGTCGGGATGAGCCATTATTTCCGGCTCGCCGCCAATGGCAAGGTGGCGGGGGTGCTTAACGGTCCCAGCGCGGCGTGGCACCGCGATTTCCTGGAGCGGGCCGGAGCGCTCGGCTTCGAAGTCATCCTGTCGCTCTCGTTCGAGCTGCTCGCCGCGCATTGCCCCGAGGCCTGGAAGCAGCGGGCTCAGGACGGGACGCCCGCTCTGACCGGCTGGGAGCCGCCCTCGGCGCTGCTCTCGCCGGCCAATGCGGAGGCGATGGCCTATCTCGAGGCGGTAGCGCTCGCCTTCGCCGGGCTCGCGACGGACGCGGGCCAGCGGGTGCGCATCCAGATCGGGGAACCCTGGTGGTGGGTCATGGCCGACGGCCGGATCTGCCTCTACGACGCCGCCGCAATCGCCGCGTTCGCGCCGGTGCCGATCGCCAACCTTCGCGGTCCGCTCAACGATATGCTGGAGGCCACGCTCGACTCCGCGGGCGCGGTGCTGGCGGCAGCGACGGCGATGCTGGCCTCGTCAGTGAAGGCACAGCATCCCGGCGCCGAGACGCTGCTGCTGGCCTATCTGCCCGCCGTCCTCGATCCGGAGATGCCGCAGGCGCGGCGCGCCAACCTGCCGCTCGGCTGGGCGGCACCGGCGTTCGACGTCCTCCAGCTCGAAGATTATGAGTGGGTCACGGGCGGCCGCCGCACGCTTTCGACGCAAGCGCGGGCGATAGTCGACGAGCGGCTGGGCTACGACCCTGCGCAGCAGCATTATCTCGCCGGTTTCGTCCTCCAGGCCGCCGATCGGGCGCAGTGGACGACGATCGCGGCGGCGGCCGAGGCGGCGCTGCGCCGCGGGACCGCGGAGGTCTTCGTCTGGGCGCTGCCGCAGGTGCTGCGCGACGGCTTCACATATTTCGGAGGAGAGGCGGCGGTGGATGCTTTCGACGACGTGCTGTTTCCGGTGGCGGTGGGGCGCGAGGCGAGCGTCGAGCCCTGCTTTTCGACCGAGGTCGCGACCACCGCCGCCGGCGCGGAGCAGCGAAGCAGCGCCTGGGCGGACGCCCGGCTCCGCTTCGACATCGGGCCGGGGCTGCGCAGCGAGGCGGACCTGCAGGCGCTGCTCGCCTTCTTCCGCGCCCGGCGCGGGGCCGCGGTCGGCTTCCGGTTCCAGGACCCGTTCGACCACAGCTCGAACGGCATGACGGGAAGCTCCGGCTGCGCCGATCAGCCGCTCGGCATCGGCGACGGCGCGAGGACCGAATTCCGGCTTGCCAAGCATTATGGCGGCCAGGAGCGGTGGATCACACGTCCCCGCGCGGCGACGGTGCGCGTGTCGGTCGCGGGAACCGAAATCGTCGGCGGATGGACGCTCGGCGAGAAGGGAAGCCTCCTGTTCGACGATCCGCCCGCGCCCGGCGCTGCGGTGGCGGCCGGGTTCCTGTTCGACGTCCCGGTCCGGTTCGAGGAAGACCGCCTGGGCTTCAGCCTCACCACTTTCCGTGCCGGCGAGGCGCCGTCGGTTCCCCTCATCGAAATTCGGGAGCAGCCGGCATGAGCATCGTCGAGAGCGAGCTCACCACGATCGCGTTCTGCTGGCGCATCGAGCGGCGCGACGGGATCGCGCTCGGGCTCACCAGCCACGACCGCGACATCGCGTGCGGCGGGCTGCTCTATCGTGCCTCGCCGGGCATGCTGCCGTCGGCCATCGCCTTGTCCGACGGCTTCGACGCGGGCGGGCTCGACATCGAAGGGGCGCTGGCCTCGGATGCGATCGGCGAGGCGGACCTCTGGAGCGGCCGATGGGACGGAGCCGCGCTCAGCGTTTTCATGATCGACTGGGAACGGCCGGATCAGCCGACGATCGCGATCGCTTCGGGCGTGCTCGGCGACGTCGGACTGCGGGGCACCGGCTTCGAGGCCGAGCTCCGCGGTGCCGCTGCGTTGCTCGAACGGGAAGTCGTCGAGCAGACCTCGCCAGCCTGCCGCGCGGAGCTCGGCGACAAGAGGTGCCGGGTGGACATGGCCGGGCGGGTCCGCATGGCGCGGATCGCGGCCGTGATCGCCGACACCGTCCTTGAAATCGAAGGCGAGGGGGTGGGCGATGCCTATCTCTTCGGCCGGCTGCGGTGGATCGGCGGACGCAATAGCGGCTTCGCTTCGCCGATCGCCGCAACCGGCGGCGTCCGGATAACCCTCTTCGATGCACCGCATTTTCCGGCAGCGGCAGGCGACCTCGTCGAGATCGCCGAGGGATGCGACAAGAGCCTCGCGACCTGCAGCGGCCGGTTTGCCAATGCGGCCAATTTCAGGGGCGAGCCGCATCTGCCCGGCATGGACCTGCTGACGAGATATCCGGGAGCCTGATGTGCCGAAGCGTGGCGAGGAGGTGGTGGCGCGCGCGCGGTCGCTGATCGGCGTTCGCTACCGGCCGCAGGGGCGCAGCGAAGAGACCGGTCTCGACTGCATCGGGGTCGTCATCCTGTCCCTCGGCATTTCGGCCGCTTCGGTCCGGCGCGACTACAGGCTGCGCGGGACGGGCTTGCCGGCGATCGAGGCGGAGCTCACGCGCCGCGGACTGGTCTGCTGCCCGGCGCTCGACCCGCGCCCGGGCGATCTCGGACTTTTCGAGCCGGGGCCGGCGCAGGTCCACTTCGCCATCTTTACCGGCACCGGCCTCGTCCACGCCGATGCGGCCTCGCGCCGGGTGGTCGAACGGCCGCTGCCGGCGCCCTGGCCCGCGCTTGCCTGCTGGCGGCCCGGGCCCACGCAATCCGGAGACAGATGATGGCGACACTGCTGCTGACGGCCGCCGGGACTGCGATCGGCGGGCCGATCGGGGGCGCGATCGGAGCCGTGCTCGGGCAGGCGGCGGACCAGGCGCTGTTCGCGCCCAAGGCCCGGCGCGGGCCGCGGCTGGGCGACCTTTCGGTGCAGACCTCGTCCTACGGCACGGACCTTCCCAGGATCTTCGGGACGCTTCGCGTCGCCGGGACGGTCATCTGGGCGACCGACCTGGTAGAGACCCGGACCTCGAGCGGCGGCGGGAAGGGACGGCCCAGGAGCGTCGGCTACAGCTATTCGGCCAATTTCGCCGTGGCGCTGTCGGCGCGGAAGGTGCGCGCGGTGCACAGGATCTGGGCCGACGGCAAGCTGCTGCGCGGCGCCGCCGGCGACTTCAAGACGGAGGCGAGATTCCGGTTCTACGACGGCGACGAGGACCAGCTGCCGGATCCGCTGATCGCCTCGCTCGAGCCGCCCGGACTAGCGCCCGCCTATCGCGGCATCGCCTATGCGGTGCTCGAGGAACTGCAGCTGGCGGATTTCGGCAATCGCATTCCGTCGCTGACCTTCGAGGTCGAAGCCGATGCGGGGCCGGTTCCGATCGGGAAGATCGCGGAGGAGCTCAGTTTGGGGCTCGTCGCCGCCGGCGAGAGCCCTTCGGTAGACGGCTACGCCGCCACCGGCGACAGCCTGCGCGCGGCGATCTCCGCACTGGCCGATGCGGTGCCGCTCCCCCTGTCCGACGGCGGAGGAAGGCTCATGCTCGGGCGATCCGCCGACGGGGTCGCACTCGTCCCGTTCGAGGCCCGCGTCGGCCCGCCGAAGCTGTCGCGGGGCGCGGCGCCACCGACCTGCGTCGCTCTGTCTTATTATGACGTTGCGCGGGATTATCAGGCGGGAACGCAGCGTGCGTCGCGTCCGGGGGGGTCACAGCGAACGAGGACGCTCCCGCTCCCCGCCGCGCTCACGCCAGCGGCCGCGAAAGGGCTGGCGGAAGGTCGGCTCGCCAGCGATGCTGCGGCCCGCGCGTCCGCCGGCGTTCGGCTCGGCTGGAGGCATTTGCTGCTCAGGCCCGGCGCGCTGGCCCGGATCGAAGGGGAAGCGGGGCTCTGGATCGTCCGGCGGTGGCAACTCGGCGCCGGCATCGTCGACCTGGAGCTGGCGCGGGCCCCGGACGCCCTGTCGCCGGCGGAGGCCGGCGTACCGGGGAGGTCGATCGAGCAGCCGGACCTCATCCATGGCCCGACGGAGCTGCGCCTGTTCGAAGCGCGCCTGCCGGGCTACGGCGACGCGCCGTGGCTGTTTGCAGCCGCCGCCGGCCCGTCGCCCGGCTGGCGCCGCGCCGCCTTGCTGGTCAGCAACGACGGCGGCGCGACCTGGGACGAGAGCGGCGCAACGGCGGAACCTGCCATTCTCGGCCATAGCCTCGATGCTCCGGCCGCCGGACACGCGGCCTTGTTCGACGAGAGATCCTCCATCGAGGTCGAGCTGCTGAACGAGGCGATGTGGCTCGAGAGCCGGGCCGACGATGCCCTGGCAGCGGGCGCGAACCTGGCCTTGCTCGGATCAGAGCTCATCCAGTTCGGAAGGGCCGAGCCGCTCGGCGACCGCCGGTTCCGGCTGAGCCGCCTGCTGCGGGGAAGGCTGGGGACGGAGTGGGCCGCGTCCGGACACGGCCCGGAGGAGAGCTTCGTCCTGATCCGGCCGGGAAGCCTGGCGGCCGTGCGCTTGCCGCTCGCCGCGATCGGCGCCACCGCACGAGTCACGGCCCTGGGCATCGGTGACACCGCGGAGGGGGTGGGCGCCGAGCGGCAGGTCACGGGCGAGGCGCTGAGGCCGCTCGCGCCGGTCCACCTCGCGGCAGCGATCGATGCCGACGGAGATCTGGTCGTCACCTGGGCGCGAAGGAGCCGGCTCGGCTTCGATTGGGCGAACGGCGCCGATACCCCTTTGGGCGAGGAGCGGGAGAGATATTCCGTCGCGATCGCGGGTGCCGCCGCGGCCCGATCGTTCGAGGTCGCCGAGCCGCTCCTCGTCTACGCCGGCGCCGGCCAGCTCGCCGACGGGATGACGCCGCCGTTCACGATCTCGGTCGCGCAGATCGGAACCTATGCCACGTCCCGGCCGGCGGTTCTCGCCTTCGGCTGACCACCGAACAGGAGCAATGCCATGCCCGACGCCACGCCGCGCTTCGCGCTTCCCTTCATCCTTCCGGGCCAGGCCCAGAAGGAGTTGTTTCACAACGAAGCGATCGTCCTCGCCGACGCGCTGATCCACGCGGCCGCGGAAGCAGCCCCGCTGCCGGCTCCCCCTTCGGCTCCCGAACCCGGTCAGTGCTGGATCGTTGGCGCCGGGGCGACCGGCGCCTGGGCGGGACGCGATCACACGCTTGCGGCCTGGACCGGAAGCGGCTGGCGTTTCGCGGCGCCGGTTCCGGGGATGGCGGTCTGGAACAAGGCCGCCGGCATCTGGCTCCTGTGGTCGGGAACCAGCTGGCGCGCGGGAGAGGTTCCGGCGGCCAAGCTGATGATCGGCGGGCAGCAGGTCGTCGGACCGCGGCAGCCAGCCGTGCCAAGTCCTTCAGGTGGAACGACAATTGATCTCGAAGCGAGGTCGGCTGTCGATACGCTCATTGTGGCTTTAAGGTCACACGGTCTGATCGATTGAACTCGTGGCTGCTGGCGATGCAACCGCGCAGGGTGAAAACCGTTCGGACCTCGCCTGGCAAACCGCCTTCCGCCTCACCGCGGACTGCGGCTTTTCAGCAACATTTGTGGGGATAAGCGTGCTTGCGCGAAAACTCCGCTTACCGTAATGAGTTCACGTCGTTCCCTCCAGGGACGCAGAAGAAAGGGGATAATTTATGCGGAAGCTCGCCATTGTTGTGGCGCTCTCATCCACCGCGATCGCGACTCCGGCACTTGCGCGCGATGGCGCCTGGTATGTCGGCGGCGATTTCGGCGCGATGATCGTTGAGGACGTCGAGATGGACGTCGGAGCCATCGAGAACGCTCTCGTCATCGACCATGATTACGGGTTCGACGGCGCCGGCTTTGTCGGTTACGATCTGGGCGCGTTCCGGCTCGAGGCCGAGGTCGCCTACAAGCGCGCCCGTCTCGACTCGCTCGACGGCACGGTCGGCCTTCCCGGCGACGCACGTCCCGGCGTCGGCGGCGGTCTCCAGATCCGCGAAGCGGCCGGCAACACGACCGCTCTCAGCTTCATGATCAACGGCATGCTCGACTTCGGCGACGATGACGGCGTCAGCGGGTTCCTTGGCGGTGGCGTCGGCGTTGCCCGCGTCAGCTTCAACAACCAGCGCGTCTTCTCGAACCAGGGCGCCTTCCTCGACGATTCCGACACGCGCTTCGCGTGGCAGGTGGTCGCCGGCCTGCGTCAGGCGATCTCCGAGAGTGCAGACGTGACGGTCCGCTATCGTTTCTTCAACGTTCCGAGCCTCGAGATGATCGGCTTCGGCGGAAACGAGTTCTCGACGCGGCTGCGTACGCACAGCATCCTCGGCGGTATCACGTTCAACTTCGGCGCTCCTGACGAGGTGATCCCGGTTCCGCCGCCTGGCCCGACGGTTTGCCCCGACGGCTCGACCGTGCCTTATGGCTCGGCCTGCCCGGTCATCGTGGCGCCGCCGCCGACGGTCATGCCGATCCCGTGCCCGAACGGCACGAGCGTCATGCCGCCCGCGGTGTGCCCGTTCCCGGGTCCGTTCATCGTCTTCTTCGATTGGGATCGCGACGAGATCACCCCGCAGGCCGCGGGCATCCTCGACAATGCCGCCGAGCAGTATCGGGCCACCGGCAACGCGCAGGTCGTGCTCGCCGGTCACGCCGACCGTTCGGGTTCGGACCAGTACAACGTTGGTCTGTCTCAGCGTCGCGCCGAGAACGTCCGCCAGTATCTGGCGGGCCGCGGCGTCGCCGAGGGCGTCATGCGGACCGAGGCGTTCGGCGAGAGCCGGCCCGCGGTCGAGACCGCCGACGGCGTTCGCGAGCCGCAGAACCGGCGCGTGGAAATCACCTTCGGACCCGGCTCCGGCTGGTAAGAAGGCCGCCGCTGCCTCGGCAGCGCGTGGATCGAAATCGGGAGCCAGTTCATCGAACTGGCTCCCTTTTTTTGCGCCCGCCTCCGCCGCATGTCGCCACCGCCGGGCGTATGCCTTTCCCCTTGCGAAGTCGCCGCCGAAACCGTTTCCGACGCCAGTTCGTTAGCCGTCGGTTGACGAGGAGGATCGGATGACGCGCGCGCTGATAATCGCCGGGGCTCTCGTGGCGGCCTCGCTCTCCGGTTGCGCCACCGACCGCGGCGGGGACGCCGCTCCCGCGGACGAGGCTCCGCACGCCGCCGCGACGCAGCTTCGCGACGCGGGCGGCAGGACGGTCGCTGCGGCCTCGGTGACTCCGTTGGGCGACGCGCTTCGCGTCCGCGTGGAGGCTGCCGCGCTCGCGGCCGGCATCTACGGCATTCACGTTCATTCGGTCGGCCGCTGCGATCCGCCGGGTTTCGAGAGCGCCGGGCCGCACTGGAATCCGTCCAATCGGCTCCACGGGCGCGACAATCCGCGCGGGCAGCATGCCGGGGACCTGCCCAATCTCCTCGTCGGCACTGACGGCCGCGGCAGCTTCGAGTATACGGTGCCGGGAGCGAGCCTCTCCGGTGGCACGCGCAGGCTTCTCGACAGCGACGGCGCCGCCGTCGTGTTGCATGTGCGCCCGGACGATTACCGCACCGACCCGAGCGGCAACAGCGGCGCCCGGATCGCCTGCGGCGTGCTGGGCTAGATCGGCTCTCCGGCCGCGCGGGCACGCTCGACCTTGGTCGCCTCGAGCTCGGCGATGCGGCGGCTTCCCAGCCAAAGGCCGATCAGGGTGAGCGGGACCATAAGGTAGAGCGCGAAGATGCCGGCGCGCAGACTTTCGGCGACGTCCGCGACCTTTCCGGCGAAATAGGGGCCCAGTGCCAATCCGACCATCGTCGTGCCCAATATGTAGGTCGCGCCCGCCGTTGCGCGCATGCGCGGCAGGACCAGGTCTTGCAGCGTAGCTATGGCTGCTCCGACCCATGCCGCGCCGAACATATGGGCGATCGGGAAGACCCAGTAGAAGGTGGCGATGGAGTCGGTGGTGAAGATGAGCCAGCTCAGCGGCGCCGCCAGGATGACGGAAGCCATGTTGACGAAGATGCGCCCGCGCGGATCGCGGCGGCGCCACAAGTCCGCGATCACACCGCCCATGATCACCCCGGCGGCAGCCGACACCGCGGCCCCCCATCCCATGATGAACGCGACTTCCTCGGCCGCGGTCATGCCGCCGATGTAGAAGGCCGGACCTGTCGGATCCGGATAGAAGGTACGCAGCACGTAGGGAGGCCCCCAGAAACTCACCGCATAAGTGACGAAGGAGATGCTTCCGAAGGCCATTGCGAGGATGATCGTGGTCCGCGTCCCCCAAATCAGGCGGTGGGTAGGGAGATCGCGCTCCTTCAGCGATTGCACCCAGGAGAAGACCGCATAGACGCCGAGCCCGTAGGCCGACCATTGCGGGATGTCTCCGGTCAACCTGATGAGGGCGGTAGCGCACAGCACGATAATCGCCAGCGCAACCAGGTTGATCTTCAATGCACCGGGAATGCGCGAGACGCTGAAGAGCGTAAGAGGCGGCAGGATTGCCACGAGCTCGCGCCCGAAGTCGCGCCAGGCATTGGGACGAACGATCGCCTGGGGAAGGCCGTCGGAGGCACCTCGCTGCGGCTCCTTGAGCGACAGCACCCAAAGGGCGACCAGCAACCCCGGGATTCCGACTGCGAGGAACGCTGCCTGCCAGCCGACAAGGCCGAGCGGCGCTGAGGCGGGGTCGGGATAGGCCATGTTCCAACGGCTCAGCACGAAACCGCCGATCGGCAAGCTCAGTGCGCCGCCGATGTAGAGACCGCTCGAATAGATGGAGAGAGCGGTCGCGCGCTTCTCCTTGGGGAACCAGTCCGAAATCATCGAATAGGCCGCCGGCGAGGCTGCCGCCTCTCCCACGCCGACGCCGATCCTGGCGACGGCGAGCATGGCGAAGCTGCTCGCGAAGCCGGACAAGGCCGTCATCGAAGACCAGAGCGCGAGGCCGATCGCCATCACGCGGCCGCGATACCAACTGTCGGCGAGCCGGCCGAGCGGGATGCCGAACAGGGCGTAGAAGACGGCGAAGGCGGTGCCGTAGAGGAAGCCAATCTGCGCGTCCTCGAGGCCGAGGTCGCGCTTGATGTCCTCGGCGAGGATAGAAAGGATCTGGCGGTCGATGAAATTGAGCGCGTAGACGAGCACGAGCACGATGAGGGCGTACCACGCATAGGCGCCGACCCGGACCGGAGGACGCGGCGGGGCTCCGCTTTCGGCCTGGGTAGAAGCCATCGATCCTCCGGTTTGTGCTTTCCGCAGCCTCTGGCTAGCAGAGCGGCGGGCATTGGCAACAAGGCTTTGTGGATGGCCGTCTCGGTGCTGCTCGTCTGCCTCGGCAACATCTGCCGCTCGCCGCTGGCCGAGGCAGCGCTGCGCCGGGAGGCGGACCGCCTTGGGCTCGAGCTCGAAATCGACTCGGCCGGCACCGGCGACTGGCATGTCGGCCGGCCGCCCGACCCGCGCGCGATCGCGGCCGCCCGGCGCAACGGGATCGACATCTCGCACCTGCGCGCTCGCCAGGTGACGGCGCGCGACTTCCACCGCTTCGACCATATCGTCGCGCTCGACGCGCAAAACCTCGCGGCACTCGATCGGCTGCGCCCGGCGGGGTCGAGGGCGAAGATGTCACTGCTCCTCGACCATGTCGAAGGTCGAGAGGGCGAGGCGGTGGCGGATCCCTATTATGGCGAGGTCGAGCATTTCGACGCGGCCTGGAGCGACGTCGCCCTCGGAGCCGCGGCCCTCGCGCGAAAGATCGCAGCCTCCGCATGACGGGGTTTGCAAGCCGGGTCGCCGCGCTGCTGGAAGTGTCGGAAGGGCAGTTGGAGCGGCTCGCGGGGGGCGACCTCTCGCAGGTGCTGGTGGCGCGGCGCGCAGATGGGCGCTGCACGGTCGCGAAGGGCGGCGGCGCGGTGGCGGCCGAAGCTTCGATGCTGCGCGCGCTCGCCGCTGCCGGAATGCCGGTGCCACTGGTGGAAGGGGAGCATGAGCATCTGCTCCTTCTCGAATATGTCGAGAATGACGGCGTATTCAGCCGACATGTCTGGGCCGAGATCGGTTGCACTTTGCGGCGGCTGCACGAACGGACCGGCGAGCTTTACGGCTGGCCCGTCGACTACCGGATCGGCACGGTCGAGCTGGTCAACCGGCCGCGCTCCGATTGGCCGGGTTTCTGGGCGGAGCAAAGGCTCGTCTCGACCGCGGCTTTGCTTGATCGGCCCTGGCGCGAACGGATCGAAGAGCACGTTCGGCGGGTGCCCGATCTCCTCCCGGATGCGCCCCCGGCCGCGCATCTGCATGGCGATCTCTGGGGCGGGAACATCCTGGTCAAGGACGGCCGGCTCGTCGCGCTGATCGATCCCGCCTCCTATTTTGGCCATGCCGAGGTCGACCTCGCCATGATCGCCTTGTTCGACACGCCGCCGCCGGAATTCTGGGAAGCCTATGGCCCTCTGCAGCCCGGGTGGAGCGAGCGGCGGCCGCTCTACCAGCTCTTCCCCGCCCTCATTCACCTGCGGCTGTTCGGCGCTTCTTACGCCCCGCTGGTCGAGCGCCTGCTCGCCCGCGCTTGAGGCAGCGGCTCAATCGAGCGGGTAGCGTTCCACCGTCGAATAGACGGCACCTCCGGGCGTGAGGCGGCTCTCGAACAGCGTGATTGCTTCGACGGCGAAGGGCGGCGTGGCAAGGCCGCCCTGGGCACGGAGATAGTCAGCGGGATCGCCGGCAGACCGGTTCAGTCGCGCCAGCGTGATATGCGGAAAGTAGGTGCGCCGGTCCGGCTCCACGCCGACGCGCGCGATCGCCTGGTCGATCTTCTTGTGCAGCGCCTTCAGCGGTTCCTGAGGCGCCACGCCCGCCCAGATCACTTCGGGCTGGCCGCGACGATCGAACATCCCGACGCCGCTCACCGCGACCTCAAAGGCCGGGTGGTGGATGCTGCCCAAGGCGGCATGGACGTCAATGGCGCCGTGCCGATCGACCTCGCCGACGAAGCGCAGGGTCAGATGGATCTGGTCGTCCGACAGCCACCTGGCGCCGCGGACCCCGCCCATCGCGGCTCCGAGCTGGGCCCGGATCGCCGGTGGCGGCCGGATCGCGACGAACAGGCGATGCATCGCGCGACCCTAGCGTCGGCGGTGGCCCCGGCGAACCGGTTTTCCTTGAATGTCGCCTCCGATCTCACGATATTGCGAGGGTACGGCAGGGATGCCGGGCAAAGGGAGAGTTTGAGATGGCTAACTGGTCTGACCCGCGGACGGCCGCGACGCCGCAGCCGACGACGACCGCCGGTCGGGACGTCGCATTCGACGCGGGCCTTCGCTCGCACATGCTGACCGTCTACAATTACATGGCGTCGGGGGTGCTGCTCACCGGCGTCGTCGCAATGCTGTTCTCGCGCGGCGGCTACGAATCGCCGGCCGCGCAGCTGTTCATCAACGGGGGCCTGCTCGCATGGGTCGTGATTCTCGCGCCCCTCGGCATCGTGATGTGGCTGAGCTTCGGCATCAACAGGATCTCGACGGGCACGGCAAAGACCTTGTTCTGGGTTTATGCGCTCCTGATGGGCCTGTCCCTCTCGACAGTGTTCCTCGTCTACACGTCAGGATCGATCGCCCAGGCCTTCTTCGCCACGGCGGCGGGCTTCGCGTGCCTCAGCCTCTGGGGCTACACGACCAAGCGCGACCTCTCGGCGATGGGGACCTTCCTGATCATGGGCCTGTTCGGCCTGATCGTCGCGATGATCGTCAACTTCTTCATGCGTTCGCCGGCGATGGACCTCGCGATCAGCGCCATCGGTGTGCTGATCTTCGCGGGCCTCACCGCCTACGACACGCAGAAGATCAAGAGCATGTACTTCGCGGTCGCCGGCACCGATTCGCTAGGCAAGGCGGCGGTGATGGGCGCGCTGACGCTCTATCTCGACTTCATCAACCTGTTCCTGTTCCTCCTGCGGCTGTTCGGCGACCGCCGCTGAGCCGCCAGGAGACGGAGCTAAGAAAGGCCCGGCGAAAGCCGGGCCTTTTTCTTTATGCCGGTTCCTGCTTCGGCATCAGCGCGTCGTCGATCTCGCGCGCGCGAATCGCCGCCGGTCGCGACTGCAGCCGTCCCAGATAATCGGCAAAAGCGGGTCGGCGGTCGATCGTACCGAACATCATCCCCCAGCCGATCTGCGAGCCGACATAGACGTCGGCGGCGGTGAAATGATCGCCGCACAGATAGTTGCAGTCCTTCACCGCCTGCTCGAGCGTGTCGATCACGGAGTCGAAGGTGCCGTATCCCGCCATCGGCGCCTTGTCTGGCGGCGCCAGCAGGCCGAGCGACTTGCCGGTCACCGCTGCCTCGACAGGCCCCGCGGCGAAGAACAGCCAGCGATAATAGGGTCCGCGGCGCGGATTGCCGGACGGCGGGGCCAAGCCCTTGTCCGGGAACATGTCGGCGAGATAGGCGCAGATCGCCGCCGCCTCGGTCACCACCGTCTCGCCGTGCCTGATCGCCGGCACCTTTCCCATCGGGTTGATCGCGAGATAATCGGGCGCCTTCATCGAGCTCGCATAATCGAGCAGCACCGTCTCATAGGGCTCGCCGACCTCCTCCAGCATCCAGCGCACGATCCGGCCGCGGGACATCGGATTGGTGTAGAAGGTGAGGGTCTCGGTCATGATCGGTCCTCCTCCGGCTCGGATGCAGCGCAGGGCGGAACATTCGCCCGCCTGCCGCGCTGTTCGCCTCACATTGCAAGACTTTGACCCGGGAGAACAGCCATGCTTCGCAACCTGCTCGGCGCCGCCATCGGACGCAGGATCGCCGGCCGCAACAACGGCGCCAGGGGCGCCCTGCTCGGCGCCGCCGCGCCCTGGATCGCCCGGCGCGCCTTCAGCCCGCTCGGCTTCGCCGTCGCCGGCGCCTGGGGCGCCAAGAAGCTCTATGACCGCCGCCGCCGCGGCCGCGTCGCGCCGACCGTCTGACCTCGTACAGGGGAGCCGCGCCTAGCCGCCGCTCCCCTTGATCTCGAGCAGCCACAAGGCGCCGATCAGCGCCAGCGTCGCCGCGATCACCGCCGCCGTGATCAGCCGCAGGAAGCCGACGCGGACCGTCTGCACCTCATGGGTGTGCAGGCGCCGGACCACCGCGCAGGCGCGCCGCTCCGCTGCGACGAAGATCATGATCCCGATCAGCAGGAACGCGGTGGCGATGGTCTTGGGCACCCAGACCGGCTCGAGCTCGGTCAGCAGGTTGAAGCCGACGCCAACCGCGATCGACGCGAAGCCGGTCCGCATCCAGCCGGCGAAGGTGCGCTCGTTGGCGAGGATCGTGCGGTCCTCGGCGAAGTCGGTCCGCTCCTCGGCGAGTTGCTGCTTGTCGCTGCTGTCGGCCATGGCTCAGGAGCGGGTGGTTTCGGGCTGCGGTTCCGGCCGCGGCGGCGGCGAGCCCTCGGGCGGCGGCGCGCCCGTGGGCGGGCCCGGCGGAACCCCCTCGTCCGGCTTGTCGCCGGCATCGTCGGGGACGGGAGCGCCGTCGATGGGTGCGGCCGGCGGCTGGTCGGGCGCCGGCTCCGCCTGGTTCGACTGGACCTCGTTGGCCGGCGCGCGGTCCGCCTGCTGCAGCGGCACTTCGGCGACCGGCGCGCGAGCGCCGTCGCCGAGCGCCTGGGTCATGAAGCTGCGCCAGATCCGCGCCGGGATGCCGCCGCCGCTGACCCCGGGCATCGGCCGGTTGTCGTCATTGCCGACCCAGACGCCGACGACGAGATCCTGCGCGAAGCCGAAGAACCACGCGTCGCGATAGTCCGACGCGGTTCCGGTCTTGCCAAAGCTCGGCACCGGCAGGCGGGCCGCCGTCCCGGTGCCGCGCTGGGTGACCGCGAACAGAACGTCGCGCAGCATCGGGAAGGCCGGGTCGCGCCGCACGCCCTCGCCCGAGCCCCAGATGCCCGACAGCCAGCCTCCTTCGCGGGCGATGCCATAGGGCCGCACAGGGTAGTGGCCGGCCGCCACCGCCGCATAGGCCGAAGTCATCTCGAGCAGGCTGACATTGGCCGTGCCGAGCGCGAGCGTCGGTTCCGGCCGCAGCGGAGTCGAGAGGCCGAGATCGCGTGCGGCCTGGATCACGTTCTGCCGCCCGACCCGCTCCGCCACCTGGATCGCGACCGAGTTGCTCGAGTGGGCGACGGCATCGCGGACGCTGATCCGCCCGCGATAGCGCTGGTCGTAATTCTGTGGCCGCCACCGGCCCATCACTACCGGCGCGTCCATCACCGGCGAGTCCGGGGTGAGGCCGGCCCGGAATGCGGCGAGATAGACGAACAGCTTGAACGACGAGCCCGGCTGCCGCCGCGCCTGGGTCGCGCGGTTGAACGGGCTCTGGCCGTAATTCTTGCCGCCGACCATCGCGACCACCCGGCCGTCCGGCCGCATCGCGACCAAAGCCACCTGAGCCCGGCCCAGCCCGGCGCGGCGCACGGTCTGAACTGCGATGCGCTGGAGGTCGCCCTCCAGCGTCGTCCGCAACACCCGTTCGCCATATTCGCCATCGGCAGTGGCCTGCTCGGCCTGCTGGACCACCCAGTCGGCGAAATAGGTGCCGGTGGGCACGGTCTCGCGCTCGCGGACGTTGAGCCGCGCCGGCCGCGTGGTGTCGAACTCGCCCTCGCTCAGCATGTTCGACTCCACCATCTCGCGCAGCACCAGCCGGGCGCGGCGCCGGGCCGCCTCGAGATTGCGCGTCGGGGCGAGCCGCGAGGGCGCATTGACGACGCCGGCGAGGAGCGCCGCCTGGGCCAGCGTCAGCTCCTCCGGCTCGCGGCTGAAATAGTGGCGCGCGGCGGCGCGCAGCCCGTAGACGTTGTCGCCGAAATAGACGTTGGAGAGGTAGCGGCTGAGAATCTCGTCCTTGCTGAGCCAAGCCTCCAGCCAGAAGGCGATCAAGGCCTCCTGCGCCTTGCGTCCGAAGGTCCGCTGCTGGCTGAGGAAGCTGGTGCGCGCGAGCTGCTGGGTGATCGTGCTGCCGCCCTGGCGGACGCCGCCGGCGCTGACGTTGCGCAGCAAGGCGCGGACGGTGCCGCGGATGCTAATCCCGAAATGCCCATAGAAGTTGCGGTCCTCGATCGCGACGAAGGGCTGCCAGACGTGGCGGGGGAGGCGGGTGACGTCGACCGGCTCGTCGATGATCGCGCCGCGCCGGGCGATCGGCTCGCCATTGGCGGCGAGGATGGTGAGGCTCGGCGCGTTGATCGGCTCCAGCGACTTGGAGAGCGGCGCGGTCACCGCCAGCCAGGCGACGGCGAGGACGAACAGGATGGCGAAGACCAGCAGCGCCCGCTTCGCCTTCTGCCAGCGCGTCCGCTTCGGGCGCTCGGGAGGAGGGGCGCCGCCGCCTGCGGGAGCTGCCGGATCGGGCGCTGCTTCAGGCTCGGTCGCGGCAGTCCGGAACATACGCATCATCCTCCACTCATGCTCCGAACGCCGGGATTAGGAAAGAGGTTGCCGGCCCGGTGCACCGAGCGCGAGCCTGTCGATTCCGACCTCCGCCGGACCGGCGCCTAGCTCGGCCAACCCCTCGGGCCAGGGACCGCCGGCGATAAGGGATTTCGCGATCGCCGCCATTGCGGGCGCGGTCTGGAGGCCGTAGCCGCCCTGGCCGGCCAGCCAGAAGAAGCCCGGCGCATCCGCCGCGAAGCCCGCGACGGGAACGCGGTCGGCGGTGAAGGTCCTGAGGCCGGCGCGGCGGTGAAGAATGCGCGCGACGCCCAGGCTGGTATATCGCTCGACCTTCCAGGCGGCGAGCGCGGCGTCATAGTCTTCCGGCTGCGCATCGCAGGGCTCGCATTCGATCTCGTCGACCGGCGAGGCGGCGAGGCGGCCGCCCTCCGGCAGGATGTAGAAATCGTCGACGGCAGTCTTGACGAAGGGCCACGAGCGGACATCGCAGTCCGCGGGCGCGTCGAACACGATGATCGTCCGCCGCAGCGGGCGCAGAGCCAGCGGCCGCGCGCCGGCGCGCTCCGCTATGCCGTCCGCCCAGGCGCCGGCGGCGTTGACGAGGACGGGCGCGGTCCATTCCTCTTCGCTGTCCGTCGTGACGGTCCAGGACGGAGCGATCCGCGCCGCCCGCCGCCCGGTCAGGACCTCGCCCCCCGCCGCGCGCACCGCGCGCGCGTGGCCCTGGAGCATCGCATCGGAATCAAGCCTGAGCCCGTCAGGGTCGAGGCATCCCCGCCACCGCGCCTTCGCGTCCGACCCGCAGCGGCGGGAACAGGTCCAGCATCTCCGCCTCGCCGACGCGGCGAAGGCCATCTGTGAAGCGCGCCATCTCCGCTTCGAGGGAGTCGAGCGCCGGCAGCATCTCCTCGGTCGCGACGAACAGCGCCGGAGCGCGCTCCGCGACGCCGGTTGCAAAGAAGGGACGGCTCCAGGCGGTGAGCGCGCGCACGGCATGATTGCCGATTCCGTAATGGCTGAAGGTCGCGCTGCGCCCGCTCGAGTGGGCGCCGAGTGCCTCCTCCGCCTCGAGCACCACGACCTTCCCGTGACGCGTCAGCGCCGCGGCTGCCGAGAGCCCGGCGACGCCGCCGCCGATCACCAGGATGTCGGCCCGGTTCACGCTGCGCCGAACTCCTCGGACGGCCGTCCCAGCAAAGCCGCGGCGATGCGCTCGCCCGCCTTGCCGTCGCCATAGGGATTGGGCCCGTTGCGGAAGCCGGCGCTCGCCGCTCCTGCATCGAGCACCTCGGCCGCCGCGGCGACGATCGCTCCCGCGTCGGTCCCGACCAGCCGCGCCATCCCGGCCTCGACCGCCTCCGGCCGCTCCGTGGCGGCGCGGGTGACCAGCACGGGCTTGCCGAGCGTCGGCGCCTCTTCCTGGATTCCGCCCGAATCCGTGAGGATCAGGTCGGCACGCTGCATCAGCCGCACCATCGCCGGATAGCCGAGCGGGGGCAGCAGGCGGATGTTGTCGGCCCCTCCCAGCGCCGCTTCCACCGGGCCCTTCACCTGCGGGTTGAGGTGCACCGGATAGACGATCTCCACGTCCCCCCGCTGCGCGATCTCCACCAACGCGGCGCAGACTCCGCGAAGACCTTCGCCGAAACTCTCACGCCGGTGGCCGGTCACCAGGAGCAGCCTTCGGCCTTTCCCCAGCTCGGGAAGCTCGGCCTCTGCGGCCGCTCGGAGCGTCTCGTCGGCCTCGAGCCTGCGCAGCGTCAGCTCGAGCGCATCGATCCCGCTGTTGCCGGTGACGAAGACGGTGCCGGATACGCGCTCCGCTTCGAGGTTTCGCCGCGCCCGTGCGGTTGGTGCGAACAGGAGGTCGGCGATGAGGTCGACGGCGCGGCGGTTCATCTCTTCGGGGAAAGGCCGGGCGGGGTCGTAGGTCCTGAGGCCGGCCTCCACATGCGCGACGGGGATGCCGCGGTGAAAGGCAGCCAGGGCGGCCGCAAGGGCCGTGGTCGTGTCGCCGTGGACGAGGACGCGGTCTGGCCCGATGTCCTGGAGAACCACATCGAGCCGTTCGAGCGCCCTTCCAGTCAGGGTGTTGAGGCTCTGACCTGACGTCATCAGCGCAAGGTCGACGTCCGCTTCGAGTCCGAACAGCTGCAGCACCGGATCGATCAATTCGCGATGCTGGCCGCTGAGGCAGAGGCGCAGGTCGACCGCAGGCTCGGCGCGCAGGGCGAGCAGCAGCGGGGCCATCTTGACCGCCTCCGGCCGCGTCCCGATCACCGCCAGCAGCTTCATCGGGCGCGCGAAGATTTAGGAGGCATCGGGGCGTGATACTCCCAGCCGAGGCGTTGGCAAACCTCGCGCTCAGCGCGCGGCGATAGTCGGCGCCCGGCGGCAGACGAGGCCGGCAAGGCGCGGCTGCGGATCGTCC
Source organism: Allosphingosinicella sp. (assembly GCA_036386495.1). GTDB lineage: Bacteria > Pseudomonadota > Alphaproteobacteria > Sphingomonadales > Sphingomonadaceae > Allosphingosinicella. The sequence continues at coordinate 6,781 of DASVVP010000122.1, read as the reverse complement.
GTCTCGGGCACCGTCACCTCCAGGCGGCAGTCGCCGCCCTGCCAGCTCGCCTCGAGCAGCGCGGTCCCCTCGAGGGTGGGAATATAGACCTCGCCGCCCGAAACCGCGACGTGCATGTCCGCGGCGCCGTCGACGCGGACCAGCGCCCCGGCCGGAAGCGCGCTGCCGTCCTCCAGCGAAAGCTGGAGGAGCACGCCGCGTTCGCGCCGTACGCCGAAGCGGACGACGGCGCCGGCGCCTGCGAACGGCCGCACCGGAACCTCCGTCTCGCCGATCTGGACTTCGAGCGGGAGGTCGGCCTCCTCGATCCGGATCATGTTGCGGTCGAAAGGCCTGAGCGAGGGGACCAGCACCGAGCCGTCCGCCCCCGTCACCCCGATCAGCTGGTTGTCGGCATAGACCCGTACGCCCGCCTGACGCCCGACCTGCACCCGGGCGAAGCTTTGGCCGAGCGAGCGGGCGGCGAACGGCCGTCCGCCGACCAGGCCGATCGAACCGCGCGCGGAGACGCGCACGCCGGTGCTCCCGCCCGCGCGGCTGACATGGGTTCCCAGCGTCGCCAGCGTCGTATTGTAGGTGTAGACGCTCTCCGTCGTGCGTCGCCCGTCGCTGACGTTCGTTGTCGCGCGGAAGCCACCGCCGATTCCGCTGGGCGCATCTTCCTGAACCGACACATTGTGCGAGAACCCGCCACCGGCGCGGTGCTCGATCGATGCCGAGGCGTTGCGGCGGCCGCCGAGCGCGATGGAGACATGAGCGCCGAGCACGGTCTGCGCGTTCCCCACAACCGCGCGGCGAGCGAAGACCTGCATGGTCATGCCGTCGATCAGGGGCACGTTGGCGAACGCGCCGGCCACGCTCTGGTCCTCTTCGTCGCCGCGACGGTCGCGATGGATGTAGTTGAGGCCGATCGAGCCGCCGAGCAGAGGCAAATCGGCGAAGGCCTGCGCGCTCAGCCGCGGCGGGCGGTTGTCCTCGCCGATGCCGATGAAGGTGTAGTCGGCGCTGGCAAATTCGGCGTGGACGCCGAAGGAGAGGCCGGTGCTGCGCCGCTCGATGGAGCCGGCGAGGAGCGCGCCGGTCCCCCGCGTAGAGCGGCTGAAGGTGGCGGCCGCGCCGATCGTGCCAAGATCGAAGAACGAAAGATTTACGCCGGCGCCGGCGACCTGGGTGTCGCGGCTCGCTTGGGCGTGTGCTTCCAACGTGACGGCGTTGGTGACGCCGTAGCGGTGGCTGGTCGACGCGACGAGGCTGTCATAACCGTTGCTGCGGGTGCCGAAACCGGAGCGGATGAAGCCGATCTCGTAAGAGAAATCGTGGAGGCCGCGGCGCAGCAGCACGCTCGAAGCATAATAGGATTGCTGGGTGACGACCTGCCGTCCGAGCAGGTCGCGGGTCACCAGCTGGACGGTGCCGCCGCCCGACTGGATCGGAACGTTGGTGAGCTCGAACGGGCCGGGCGTCACCTCGCGGCTGCCCTGGAGGGTGTTGTTGACATAGACATCGACGACCGACGGCATTGCCGCGCTGCCCTCGAGCGTCGGGAGCGGCATGGTGAGGTAGCCGGGACGCGTGGCGAAATTGCGGGCATACTGGATGCCGCCGAAGCGCAAAGGTGCGACCCCGGTGCCGCCGGTAGTGACAGCGTCGCCGATGCGGATCGACGTCAGACTCTCCGGCCGGTCGATCGACCAGCTTGTCTCGAGCCGCCGCATGCGCGTCCGGCCCGCGCTCGAACTCGCGACGAAGCTCGACGATCCCACCCCGAAGCGGGTGAAGACCCCGGCCTCGATGGCGCCGTTCAGACCGATGCTGCCGCCCCGATATTCGGCGAGGACGTCGTAGTTCAGCCAGCCGCCGGTGCCGGAAGGCGTCATCTCGATCGTATCGAGGCCTGAGAGGCTGGCGCTCTGCCGTTCGAACAATTCCGGGCGCGCGTCGATCCGGAGCGACTGCTCGGCGCCCGAGAGGATCGCGGTGAGCCCGGGATCGTTGTCGATCCGGTACCAGGCCTCGCCGTCGATCGTGATCGGCGCCACCGAGGGCAGGCGGATCCGCCATTCGCGAAGCTGCTCCTCGCTTGCATAGAGGCCGCCGCTCGAATCGCGCTGCAGCAGAAGGGGCTCGTCGGAGCCCTGGCCGTTGACCACGACTTCGAGCAAGGTCGGCTCCAGCGGCGATCCCGTCGCCGCTCCCGATGCCAGTGCGGGGGCGGACGTCGCGAGCAGGAACCCCAGGAGGCAGGCCCTAGTTACGGCGGAGCGTGAGCTGCGCATCGGCACGGACGGCCGTCCTCTGGATCGACGTGAAGCGCGTGCGGTCGACGATGACGGGTTCGTCGCTCACCACCCAGCGCCGGCTGCTGCCCGGAAGGACGACTCCGAGATTGGTGCCGTCGGCGAAGTCGATCCCGGTCGCGGCTTCGGCGGCAGCGGGTTCGACGCGGACATAGTTGCGGCCGCTGTTCGCGGCCTCGACCGTCCAGCGACCGTCTGCTCCGCGCGCCGCCGACCAGGCCAGCTCCGCCGCTGTGCCCGGTTGGATCGAGACGAACAAAGGCAAGTTCAGGCGCAGCGCGACCTGCACGCCGCCGCCGGGCGAGGCCTGCGGCACCTCCTCCACCATCAGCCGGTAGGCACGCGGGCCGCCGGCGGGATTGCGCAGGCCGATTCGGATCAGCTGGGTGCCGCCGCCGGGGATGGTGAAGATCGGCGGCGAGGCGATCACCCCGCTCGTCTCGACGTAGCGGTCTTCGCCGTCCGGCTGGGTCCAGTCGAGCGCGTAAGCGCGGATCGTGACCGGCGCCTGCTCCTGGTTGCGGACGCGCAGCGTCGCGGTGCGGCGGCCGGTGTTGATCTCGAGCCGGATCGGATCGACCTGCAGCGAGCCGGCGGTCGCGGGCGCGGGCAGAGCGAGCGCGGCCGCGGCGGCGAGCAGGGCGGCGCTGAAGCGGGTCATCATGATCTTTCGGCTCCTGTCAATAGGTGACGGTGACGTTGACGGTGTCGGCATAGCTGCCGGCGGGGACGCCGGTCTGGCCCGAGAAGACGCGGCCGTAGACGGTGATGGTCTGGGCCGAGCCGGTGCCGGTGTTGCCGATCGTCGCGGTGGTCGCGGTGCCGTCGCCCCAGACGGTGCCGTGGCCGGCGGTCGTATGGATAGTGTAGTTGAGCGTGTTCCCGCCGGCGGTCATCCGCCGCGTCGCCATGGTGGCGCCGCTGCCGCCGCCGGCGTCGGCAGACAGCGTCCAGGGCGAGCCGTTGGTGCAGGTGACGGAAACGGTCCCGTTGGCATCGACATTGTTGCCGCTCAGCGTGTTGACGCTCCCAAACGCGATCGGAGTCGTGGATATGGTGCAATTGGCCGTCACGGTTGCGCTGACGTTCATCGTCGCGTTCTGCGTTCCGGCCATCGCCGTCGTCGGCACCGCGAGGCCGAGCAGGGCGCCCGCGGCGGCGAGCATCGGCGCAAGCCGGCTCGAAGCAAGGGTGGTCTGCATGTCTTCGCTCCCTGAGCATCGCGCCCGATCCTCGGATCGAGCGGCTCATGGCGGGACTACGGTAGCTCTGGTAAAGAGATGGTTAACCAGCACCGGTAACCTGCCGGTTGCCTATTTCCGCCGGTCCGCGGCGGGTTCAGCGACGGGGCGCAGATGGAGGAGCTGAGCGATGCCGAACTTGCCGCGCGCGCCGCGGACGCGGCCGGTAAACTGCTCATGGAGCTGCGCGCCGGCGCTCTGCTGAACGGACCTGCGATCGGCACCGCGGGCGATCTTCTGGCCAACGATCTGATTCTCGCCGCGATCGGGCAGCGGCGTCCGGACGACGCGATCCTTTCGGAGGAATCGCCGGATTCGCCGGACCGGCTTGCCAGGTCGCGGGTGTGGATCGTCGACCCGCTCGACGGCACGCGCGAATATGCCGAGGGGCGCGACGACTGGGCGGTGCATGTCGCCCTGTCGATCGACGGCGCTCCCGCCGCCGGCGCGGTCGCGGTGCCTGCGCGGCGGCGTCTGTTCCGCTCCGACGATGCAGCCGTCGCCGCGACCGAATTCAAACGAAGACCGGTGCTGCTGGTCAGCCGATCCCGCCCGCCGGCCGAAGCGCAAGGGCTGGCCGCAGCACTCGGGGCCGAGCTTCGCACGATGGGCTCGGCCGGCGCCAAGGCGATGGCGGTGGTCGCTGGGGAGGCCGACATCTATTTCCACGCGGGCGGTCAGCACGAGTGGGACAATTGCGCGCCGGTCGCAGTCGCGAAGGGCGCGGGGCTCCACGTCAGCCGCCGGGACGGCAGCGCCATCGTCTACAATCAGGAGCGCCCGCTGGTCCCGGACCTCCTGATCTGCCGCCCGGTATGGGCGAGCCGCGCGCTCGAGGCGCTCAGCGTCGTCGGTGGGGCGTGAAGTCGCCGAGGAGGCAGGTCGGCCCCGGGATCGACGACCCGGACTCGATCGTGCGGAAACGGTCGCCGCGGCAATAGCTGTCGCCGGACGTCTCGATCACGATCGTGCCGTTCGGCCGGAGCCCCGGGCAGTCGCCGCGCAGCCGGTTTACCCACAAGGTCCCCGGCGTATCGTAGACCAGCGTCCGCCGATCGACCGCGCGGAGCGCCGTCGCGCCGATTCGCGGAACGCAGCGATCAGGCTCCCCGGCCACCCGTTCCGCAAGCTGGCGCTCGAGCGCCCCGATCTCCCGGTCCTCGAGAGGGCCGGCGGCGGCGCAGCCGCCGAGCGCCAGTGCAAGCATCAAAACGCGCCTGTTCATGATCTCATCTCCGGCCGTTTCAACGTGTGTAACCCGCCAACGATGCATCGTGATCAGGGATGCTCGAGCGCAAAGGCGGCGGCGGCGCCGAACAAACCCGGCTGCGGATAGGTGAGAAGCTTGACCGGCATCTCCTCCATCCGCGGCGCGAATCGCCCTTTGGCGACGAAGCGCTCGCAGAAACCGGATCGGGGCAGATGATCGGCGAGCCGCAGCCCGAGACCGCCGGCGATGACGACCCCGACTGCGCCGTGAGCCAGCGCCAGGTCGCCCGAGACGGCGCCGAGGATCAAGAGGTAGCGCGCGAGCGCCGCGCTTGCGAGGCTGTCGCCGCCGGATAAAGCGGCCGCCCACAAGGTCTTGCCGTCGCGGACCTCGACGGGCCGCCCCTCGATGGCGGCAAGTACCTCATAGATACTAGCGAGACCCGCTCCCGCCGCCAGCCGCTCGACCGAGACCCGGCCGTAGCGGCCGCGAAGCTGCGCCAGGATCCGGTCCTCGATCGCGTCGAGCGGCGCAAAATCGATGTGGCCGCCTTCCGCCGGGATAATATCGCAGCCGTCGTCCGCGCGGCGCAGCAACTGCGCGACGCCTAGGCCGGTTCCGGGCCCGACGATGCTGATCACGCCCTCTCTCGGCAAGCTTCCCTCCGGCCCGCACACATGCCGATAGTTCCCGTCGCCCAGCCGGGCGACGGCGTGCGCCACCGCGCCGAAATCGTTGACGATGGTCAGCCGCTCCAGCCCGAGCTCGTCCCGTAGCCGAGAAGGCCGGATGACCCAGCGGTTGTTGGTGAGCTTCAGGAGTTCGCCCGTCACCGGTCCGGCGAAGGCGATGGCGGCCGCGTGAGGGAGGCGGTGACGACCGCCCCGCTCGCGAAAATCCTCCCAGGCCGTCTCCAGGCCCGCATGCTCGGCGGTCTTCAGCGTATACGCCTCGCCGAGGCGGCGCACGCGCCCCTCGCCGACCTCCGCGATGGCGAAGCGGGCATGGGTACCGCCGATGTCGACGACCACGATCTCGCTCATCGCCGGGCCTTAGCCCGACCGGTGAAAGGCCGCCAGCAGGATCGCCCTGCCGATCAGGACGCGGCCGGTCGCGGTGGGCACGTCGCTTGTCGCATCACTGGCTTGCCCGTTTAGAATTTGTTAACCATTGGCGCCCTGAAGGGGACGCATGTCCAAGGCCCGCCATCTCTACGCCGTCACGCTCGTCGCCGCGTCACTGACGGCGTGCCGAACCGAGCGTCCGCAGGGCCCTCCGCCCGCTCGTCCCGCGGTCGTGCTCGAAGCCGCCGAGGGCTGGCGCAGCGTGGCGCTCCCGCAGCATGGCGGCGTCACCGAGGACATGCCGGGGCTGTTCCGCCAGCTCGCCGCCGCAGTGCGCCCTGCCGCCGCCGACCGCGAGCTGCTCGATCCGAACCTGATGCTGCCGCGTCCGGCACCGGCGCCCGGTCCCTATCGCTGCCGCATCGTCCGGCTCGGCGCGGCCCCGGCCGCCCCGCCGCGCGGTCGGAGGGCCGGTCGCGAGTCCTTCTGTTTCGTCACCCTCGTCGGAGACCGGCTCAGCCTGACCCTGGAAACGGCGGCGCGGCCGCTCGGCGGCTTCCTCTGGGATACCAACCAGCCGGGCAGGCTGGTCTTTCTCGGCGCCGAGTTCGGGCCGCGCGGCCGAGCCGCACCGCCATATGGCGAGCCGGGGGCGATCAGCACGGCGGGACTGCTGGAACGCATCGGCGACTTTCGCTACCGCCTCGTCGTCCGCGGACCGCAGCAGGGCACTGCGGACGTCTACGAGCTGATCGCCGCGCCCAGCCCGCGCTGAATCCCGATTTGGGACGCGCTCTCCCCCTTTTTTGCGGGAAGGCGCCCTGCGGCGATGGTATTTAGGCCGCACGGCGCCGCGTGTCGGCGTCATGTCCGAAGAGGGAGCTCGGAAAATGCGTGACCTTCACATCGACGAAATCGGCCATGTCTATGGCGCCGGCGGCAGGGGCTCGTGTCGCCCGCGCTCGTGCA